>NZ_LRTR01000443.1 GCF_001550375.1 Streptomyces europaeiscabiei
CGACTCCAGGACGACCGCCGCGACCCCGTCGCCGAGCAGCAGCCCGGTGCGGTCGGCGCTGAACGGCCGCACCATGCCGTCACGGGACAACGCCCGCCCGGAGTCGAACTTCCCGAACGTCTCCTCCTCCACGAGGTAGCCGCCGGCACACACCGCCACGTCGATCCGGCCGGACGAGATCAGCCGGCAGGCATGGATGATCGCGGCGGCGGAGGCGACACAGGCGTTGGTGAACGTGAGCCGGGGGCCGGCCAGGCCCAGGCCGCCGGCCAGCGACTCGGTGAGCCGGGCGGGGACGGCGTCGGTGAGCCGGGCGGCCGACGAGACGGCCGGGGTGGTGGGCAGGGTGTGCCCCGGGTCGGCTTCGGTGAGTTCCCGGGTTCGGGCCGCGCCCCGGTCTCCGGCGGTCCCGCCGTCCTCGTCGGCCCCCGGCATCGCCGCCGCGTCCCGCCAGTACCGGGTGATGCTCGTGCAGTCGCCCGCGATGCCCAGCAGGACCGCCGCCTCGGTGCCCCGGGGCAGGTCCGCCATGTCGAGGGCCTCCCGTCCGCAGCGTGCGAGGGCGTGGCGCAGGGCCCAGTCCTCGACCGCGTCGGGGCCGTCGGGGGCGACGCCGGCCATCGGCGTACGGTACGGGCCGGTGTCGAAGCGGGTGGTGGGGGCGAAGGAGGGGAGGCCGGCGAAGACCCCGCGGCGGAGGGCGTCCGCGCCCGTGCCGAAGGCGGTGCGCACGCCGAACCCGGTCACCGTCACGTCACCGGTCACCGCGGTCACCCCCCTCCACCGCACCCGCCCCGGCCGCGTTCAGGAACTCGGTGAGCCGGCGGAGCGAGGTCAGGCCCTCGATGTCCTCGTCGCCGGGCTCCACCACCAGGCCGTACCGTTCCTCCACCACGTGCAGCAGCCACACCAGCCCCAGGGAGTCCAGGACCAGTTCGGCGTCGTCGCCGAGGTCGTCCGGGACGCCGGGGAAGACCTTGCGGTCGGCCAGCAGTTCCCGGACGGCGCCGACGGTGATGACGGACGGCGCCGACGCTTCCGTGAGGGACCGCTCGGACGCTTCGGCGACGGACGAGGCGGACGCTTCGGTGACCGGTGACGCAGGGGCTTCCGCGCTCATGCCTTCGCCCCGCGCCCGACGACCTCGGTGACGAGCCCGCCGAGGGTCAGGGAGGCCAGCGGCTCGATGTCGGTGTCCGGGATCTCCACGCCGAACCGCGACTCCAGCCGCAGCGTGAGCTCGATCAGGCTCAGGGAGTCCAGTTCCAGCCCGCCGACGGTCACCGGACTCTCGTCCGTGATGCCGTCACGGCTCAGCAGGATGTTCATCTCGTCGATGACCGTGGTCAGGACGAACTCGCGGATCTCGTTGTCCAGGGTGGACGTGCTCATGATCGCCATCTCCATGGGGAAGGTCAGAAGGTCATGCGAAAAGTCGTACGGGGCAAGCCCGTCGAGCCGTCACGCGCTGCTCGCCGCCGCCTGGAGCGTCGCCGCCCGGCGGACCAGCTTCCCGTTCGACGTGCGGGGCAGGGCCTCCAGCAGCCGGATCACACGGGGCAGCTTGTAGTCGGCCAGCCGCTCCCGGCACCAGCGCAGCAACTCCTCCGCCGACGGGCTCCCGGCCCCGGCGGCCACCGCCACGTACGCCTCGGTCACGTCCTCGTGGACCAGGACCGCCTGTTCGACGGCCGGGTGCGCGCGGAGCACGTGCTCGACCTCGGTGAGGTCGACCTTGAGGCCGCCGATGACGACGAGGGAGTCGGCGCGGCCGCCCACGGTGACCGTTCCGTCGGCGTCCACCGTGGCCCGGTCGCGGGTGTGGAGCCAGCCGTCCTCGTACTGGGTGCCGCCGGAGTCGAAGAGATACGGGGACCCGTCGAGCGCGACGTCCAGTTCGCCCTTGTGTTCCCGGACCAGCACTCCCGGGGCGGGCCGCCCGACCGTGGGCCGGAGCGTGCCGTCCACGTCGATGGCGACGATGCCGGTCTCGGTGGTGCCGTAGGCCTCGCCGACCGTGATGCCGTACCGCGCGGCGAACCGCGCGGCGACCTCCGGGGGCATCAGCTCGCCGCCGGAGACGGCGGTCCGCAGCTCGGGCAGGGCGGGCGGATCGAGGGCGGCGGCGAGCAGTTCGAAGTGCATCGGCACCCCGAACAGGTGCGTGATCCGGTGTTCGACCGAGGTCCGCAGGATGTCGCGGGCCGAGACCCGGGGCGCGAAGACGACGGATACGCCGGCCGCCAGCGAGTGCAGCAGCCCGCCGAGCAGTCCGAAGCTGTGCGCCGTCGAGCTGAGCAGCAGCAGCCGGTCGCCCTCGTCCGGCATACCGGGGACCGCCCCGAACGACTCGATCTCGGCGGCGATCGACGCGGCGGTCCTGCCGATCACCTTCGGCCGCCCGGTGGAGCCCGAGCTGAACTGGACCAGCCGGTGCGGGCCCGCAGCCGGCTGCCCGGCCCTGCGGCACTCGGTGGCGACCTCGTACTCGGGCCGGAAGCCGAACGCCGCCCGGACGTTGGACCCGGCCCGGACCATGAACTGAGGCCGGCACGTGGCGCAGAGCGCTTCCACCTCGGCGGGCTTCAGCCGGAAGTCGAACAGCATCACCTGCGCGCCCAGCCGCCACAGCGCGAGCAGCACCTCGACCTGGGTGAAACTGGGCGGCGTCCGCAGCCCCACCGTGCTGCCGGGCCCGATGTCATAGCCGGCGAACACGGCGGCCTGCTTGGCCACCCGTTCCCGTAACTCGCCCCGCCCGACGGACTCCTGCTGGTGTGTCAGATAGGGCAGGCCGTCGTCCCGCGCGTCGAACAGCCGCTGGACCAGGACGTCCATCCCGTCCTCGCGGGCCGCGGCTGCCACGAGTTCGCCCATGTGGCCTCAGACCTCCTTGCAGAACTCGCCGATGGGCAGGCCAACATGGCGCTTGTCCTGCGCCAGATAGCCGAGCAGCTCGTCACCGGTCCGCAACTCGGTGACGTTGAGGACCTTGCCGCCCGGCCCGAGCACCCGTACGTGCCAGTCGTCCTGCACGGTCAGGCTCACCAGCCGCCCGTCCTCCGCGTGGGTACGGATCTCCAGCAGCGGCCGGGACTCCAGCTTGGCCCGCCCGACCACCACCCGCCGGGTGCGGCCGTCGGCGCCGACCGCCAGCAGGGCGCTGCCGGAGCCGACCTCGCTGAGATAGTTGGTGCGGTTGTCGGGGCCCAGCGTGTACGAGTGCAGGGCACCGGCGTTGACCCGGAACGGCCGGGTCGGCATGTACGGCAGCGGGTGCGTCTCGCTGCAGCAGAGCACGAATCCGGACGAGTAGGAGCCGACGAGGATGCCCTCGTCCTCCTCGAAGTGCGAGCAGGTGTCCACACAGACCCGGTCGCCGAGCCCGACGTGCCGGATGCTCTCCACCGTCAGTGTGGACAGCTCCAGCTGCGGTGTCGTCGCCTCCAGCAGCCGGGCCAGCGCGAACACGTCGTCGGCGCTGCGGGGCGTGAACAGGATGCCGTCCGAACCGCGTTCGAGCACGTCGAAGACGATGGCCGCCTCCTCCAGATCCCCGACGACCGTCACCAGCTTGCCCTCGGCCGACTCGGCCGCCGCGAGCACGATCTCCAGCGGGATCTTCGTCGGATCGGCGAAGTGGATCACCGTGTACGGCAGTGCCATCGCGCCCACGCACGACAGCTGGAGGGTGCGGTCGTCCCGTACGTCGACGAAGCCGGCGACGGGCATACCGGTGACCGGCGTACCCGTGGCGGGCGCACGGGTGGCGGCCCGGTTCTCCGCGGCGAGGGCGTCCAGCTCGTCCTGGGTGGTGAACTTCCGCAGCAGGACGTCGATCCCGGCGCCGGCGGGGGCCTCGCCGGGGGCGGCGGGCTTGGCGTCGCCCGTGCCCTTGGCCTCCTTGCCCCCCTTGTCGGCGGCCTTCTCGCCGGCCTTGCGCGCGACCGTCGAGGCCGGCTCCCCGGACACCAGCACCCGGGTCACCGTCGGCGGCAGCGTCCCCAGCAACTCGGCGTCGGCACAGACCACTCCGGCCATCCGGGCGTGGACGGCGGCGTCCACCACCGCCTGGAGCTGCGGACGGGGTACTTCACGGAGATCGATCCACGCGAACCTCATGCGACACCTGCCACGATCGTCGAGTAATGGGTGTGAGTAGACATGCTCATGTCATTGGGGAGGCCGTCGCCGGTCTGCCCGTGCACCACCGCGGCGAGCCGGGACACCAGGGCGGCGGGGGAGGGCGAGGAGAAGATCCGGCGGCCGACGGCGAGCCCCCGGCAGCCGGCCGCCATCACGGCGGTGCCGTACGCGATCAGGTCGGAGCCGTCCGGTGGACCGCCGGCCGCGAGGACGGGGATGGGGCTGTGGGCCACCACCTCGGCCATCCGGTCCAGGGGCAGGGCGACGGTGGTCTTGACCATGTCGGCGCCCAGATCGGCGGCGACGTTCACGATGTGCGCCAGGAGGACGGGATCGTGCGGGTTCTCGATCCGGGGGCCGCGGGGATAGACCATCGCGATCAGCGGCATGCCCCAGGTGTCGCACGAACGTGCCACCGCGCCCAGGTCGGAGAGTTGTCGCCCCTCGGTGTCCGAGCCGATGTTCACATGGACGCTGACCGCGTCCGCGCCGAGTGCCACCGCCTCCTCGACGTCGCCGACCAGCACCTTGGCGTCGACATCGGCGGAACAGGCCGTACTGGCGCTCAGATGCACCACCAGCGCGCAGTTCTTGAGGAGGTCCGGGGCGAGCGTGCGGGCCCGCCCCTTGTGGACGATGATCCCGTCGGCCCCGCCGGCCACCAGTTCCCTCAACAGCTCGTTCCACCGACCCGGAGGGGCGACCGGACCGTCCGAAACGCTGTGATCGAGCGGTATGAGCAAATGCCGGTCGTCACCGGCCAGCGATAGCCTTCTCCAACGTAATGGCTTGCCAGTTTTCAGCATGGGTAATGCGCCTTCCCGGCTCTGAGGCCGCATTTCAGAAAGTCGAACCGCGGCAACCCGATGCGGTCTCCATGTCCGAAAAACGATGGTCGTAGAACTTTCAAGTTCTGCCGCACGTCAGCATTCCGTGGGTGATCGGGGGTTGGCAAGGCGTGACCATCGGCAAATTTTTATGCGCACTGACACATGACTATTTGATAGCTTCTTGACAGGATCCATGGGGTTGACGGCGTCCGGGCGGGGTGTTCGTGGCATATTCTGGCGACCTGTCCCCACACATAGCAGGATCACATGGGATTCATGGGATTCATGGGATCACCTACTTTAAATGTCGTTGTCGCGTGTAATCGACGCTTACTCTTCCCATCCGTCGAAATGGTTCGCCAAAGCTTCCGGTGAGTCTTTCCCCCGGACTTCCTTGTGGGAATCGAATTTCCCGGCCTAGGGTGACAGTCGCACCCCGGTTCGTGTTTCACGCGTGGCCGTCCCTCCCTTCATCCGGGGCCGGACGATTCGTGTCCGGGTGTACCGGAAGTGAGTCCCCCATGCCCGAATTCCCGTCCGAGAGCGTCGCCGAGGCCGCGGGCTCCAGGACCGGTCGCGTTGCCGTCCTCCGCGCCGGCCGAGTCGAGCAAGGCGTCCACGTCGGTCGAGTCGAGCAAGGCGCCCAAGGCCGCCGCCGCGAGCCTCATCGGCACGACGATCGAGTACTACGACTTCGCCGTCCACGGAACGGCCTCCGCGCTCGTCCTCGGACCCGCGTTCCTCCCCTCCGGCAACGCGACCGTCTCCTCCCTCGCCGCGTTCCTCACCTTCGCCGCGGCCTTCCTGTCCCGTCCCCTCGGGGTCGTCCGCTTCGGCACGATCGGCGACCGGCCGGGCCGCCGGCAGGGCCTGGTCGCGTCCCTCCCGATCCTCGGCATCGCGACGGTCGGCGTCGGCCTGCTCCCGACCTGCGAGAGCGTCGGACTCCTCGTCCCCGCCCTCCCGGTGACCCTCCGTCTGCTGCAGGGCGTCGGCATGGACGGCGAGTGGGGCGGCGCGGTGCTGCCGGCCGCCGAGCACGCCCCACCCGGCCGCCGCGCGCTGTACGCCGCCGTCCCGGACATCGGCCCCTCCCTCGGCTTCCTGCTCAGCGCGGTGCTCGTCCTGGTCGGGCTGTGGGTGCGGACGACGGTGTCGGAGTCACCGGTGTTCAAGGGCTAGGTCTCGCAGGCGGACTCCCCGGCGTCACCGGCGGCGCGCTTCCCGCTCGGTGCGCTCATCGCGCCGCGGTACCCCGGCCGGCTGCTGCTCGGCACGGGCGCGGCGATCGGTGGCTCCGCCGTGTCCTACCTGACAATCGTCCACAGCCTGTCCTACGGGCCGAAGTCGCTCGGTATCCCCCAGAACACGATGCTCGACGCCGCGAGTGTCGGGGCGTCGGCCGGGATCGCGATCACCCTGCCCGTCGCCCGGCTCGCCGACCGGATCGGACGCCGGCCGATCATGCTGACGGGTGCGGCCGGCTGCGTCGTGTGGGCCGTCCCCGTGTACGCCTGCCTCAGCACGGCAACGCGCTCGTCATCACCGGTGCGTACACCCTCGGCCTCATGCTGCCCGCGCTGATGTTCTCCCCGGTGGCGGGGTTCCTCGCGGAGCTGTTCCCGGCCAGGCTGCGCTGCACCGGGACGTCGGCGGCGTTCATCCTGGCGAACACGCTGGGGCGGCGGCTTCGCTCCACTGGTCGCGACATGGCTGAACAGCCAGTGGTCGTCGCCGCTGGTGCCCGGGTTCCACACCGGTGGGCTGTGCCTGGTGAGCCTGTTGTGTCTGGTGACGCTGCCCCAGACCCGTGAGGGCGACTTCGTGGCCTGAGTCTTCTCGCCCCTCCGTCCCCAGGGGCTGCACCCCTTCGACCCCATCCGCGGGTCCGGTGGGGGTTGCTCGCGCAGGTTCCCCGCGCCCCTGAAAAAGCAGGGGCCGCGGGGAACCTGCGCGACCAGCCCCCACCCGCCCGCACCCGACAACGCACCCTCTCGGGGGCGAAGGGGCAGCGCCCCTGGTGATGGGAACGGGTAGGGGGGAGGGGGCGAAACAAGCCGTCAGGGCGACGCCGGCGGATACAGCGACCGCGGCAGTTGCGAGGCCGCCGCCGCGTCCAGCAGCCACAGGGTCCGCGACCGTCCGTACGCACCCGCGGCCGGAGCCTGGATCTCCCCCGCACCGGACAACGCGATGGCCGCGGCCCGCGCCTTGTCCTCACCGGCGGCGAGGAGCCACACCTCACGCGCCGCACGGATCGCGGGCAGCGTCAGTGTGACCCGCGTCGGCGGCGGCTTCGGCGCACCACGGACCCCCACGACCGTCCGCTCGGTCTCCCGCACGGCCGGCAACTCGGGGAAGAGCGAGGCCACATGGGTGTCCGGGCCGACCCCCAGCATCAACACGTCGAACGTCGGCACCGAGCCATGGTTCTCGGGCCCCGCAGCCCGCGCCAGCTCCTCCGCGTACGCCGCGGCCGCCGCGCCCACATCGGCACCCCAGGGCCCGTCCGACGCGGGCATGGCGTGCACCCGCTTCGGGTCCAGCGGCACCGAGTCCAGCAGAGCCTCCCGGGCCTGGGTGACATTGCGTTCGGAGTCGCCCTCGGGCAGGAACCGTTCGTCACCCCACCACAGGTCCAGCCGGCCCCAGTCGATCGCGTCCCGGGCGGGCGCCGCCGCCAGCGCGGCGAGCAGCCCGTTGCCGTTGCGCCCACCGGTGAGGACCACCGAGGCGTAGCCGCGCGAGGCCTGCGCGTCCACGACCTTGGTGATCAGTCGAGCCGCCGCTGCCTGAGCCATCAGCTCCTTGTCGCGGTGCACGACCAGCTGCGGAGTACTCACGGCGCGGCCGCCTTCTTCACGGGCGGCATCTGCGCCGGAGTGGGCCGCTCGGAGTCCTCGTCACCGGCCGACCCCGCAGACGCCACGGAATCCGCGGGCCTCGACACATCTGCCGAGCCGGACGAGCCGGCCGCGCTGATCGAACTACCCGAACCAGCCGACCTTGTCGGCAGAGCCGGAAGCGCCGGCGGCGACGCCGCCGAGGTCCCCCGTCCCGCAGCACCATCCAGCTCGGAGGCCGCCCCCGCCGAGCCGGCCGCAGGCGACAACGCTCCGCCCAACCGATCCACCCCGAACCGCAGCGCCGACGCGTACGTGTCGTCGGGGTCGAGCCTGCGCAGCTCCTCCGCCAGCAGCTCGGACGTCTCGCGGCGCTTCAACGCGACCGCCCGATCCGGCTGGTCCTCCAGCGTGAGCAGGGCGAGGCCCCCGTTGGGGCGGTACAGCCGGACGGGACCGGTGCTGGTCAGCAACCGCACCTCGTTGAGGCCGGGCCCGGCCGACACCCCACGCCGTACATGGACGTGGAGCCGGTCCGCCAGCCACATCGCCAGCAGCTCCACGCTCGGGTTGTACTGCTCGCCCTGCACCTCCGCGGAGATGACCTCGCAGTCCACCTGGTCGAGCGCGGCGGCCAGCATGGAACGCCACGGGGTGATCCGGGTCCAGGCCAGATCCGTGTCGCCGGGCTCGTAGTTGTCGGCGCGGGTCCGCAGCTCGTCGATGGGCTTCTCGGCGGCGTAGCTGTCGGTGACCCGGCGCTGGCCGAGCGCGCCCAGCGGGTCGCGGGCCGGGTCGAGCGGCGCGTTGACCGGCCACCACACGACCACCGGCGCGTCCGGCAGCAGCAGCGGAAGCACGACCGACTGGGCGTGGTCCGCGACCTCGCCGTACAGCCGCAGCACGACCGTGTCGCCGGTGCCCGCGTCCGCGCCCACCCGCACCTCGGCGTCGAGGCGGGACTTCGTGCGGTCGCGGGCGGAGCGGGAGACGCGCTTGATGACCACGATCGTGCGCGACGGGTGCTCGCGGGAGGCGTCGTTGGCGGACTTGAGCGCGTCGTACGCGTTCTCCTCGTCCGTCACGATGACCAGCGTGAGCACCATGCCGACGGCCGGGGTGCCTATCTCCCGGCGGGCTTTCACCAACGCCTTGTTGATCTTGCTGGCCGTGGTGTCCGTGAGGTCTGTCTTCATGGCCGACGCCAGCTCCGTCCGTCTCGCTCGAGCATCTCGTCCGCCTCGACGGGACCCCACGTGCCCGCCTGGTACTGCGCGGGCCTGCCGCTCCTGTCCCAGTACTCCTCGATCGGGTCGAGGATCTTCCAGGACAGCTCGACCTCCTCCGTGCGCGGGAAGAGGTTCGAGTCGCCGAGGAGGACGTCGAGGATGAGGCGCTCGTACGCCTCGGGCGACGACTCGGTGAAGGACTCGCCGTACGCGAAGTCCATCGACACGTCCCGGATCTCCATCGACGTGCCGGGCACCTTGGAGCCGAAACGGACCGTCACGCCCTCGTCGGGCTGGACGCGGATGACGATCGCGTTCTGGCCCAGCTCCTCGGTGGCGGTGGAGTCGAAGGGGGAGTGCGGGGCGCGCTGGAAGACGACCGCGATCTCGGTGACCCGGCGGCCCAGGCGCTTGCCCGTCCGCAGATAGAAGGGGACGCCCGCCCAGCGGCGGTTGTCGACCTGGACCTTGATCGCCGCGTAGGTGTCGGTCTTCGACTTGCGGTCGATGCCGTCCTCTTCGAGGTAGCCGATGACCTTCTCGCCGCCCTGCCAGCCGGCCGCGTACTGCGCGAACACGGTGTCCCGGCCCAGGTCCTTCGGCAGCTTCACCGCGCCGAGGACCTTGGTCTTCTCGGCGGCGAGCGCGTCCGCGTCGAAGGAGGCGGGCTCCTCCATCGCGGTCAGCGCCATCAGCTGGAGCAGGTGGTTCTGGATGACGTCACGGGCGGCGCCGATGCCGTCGTAGTAGCCGGCGCGGCCGCCGATGCCGATGTCCTCGGCCATCGTGATCTGCACGTGGTCGACGAACGACCGGTTCCAGATCGGCTCGAACATCGTGTTGGCGAAACGGAGCGCCAGAATGTTCTGGACGGTCTCCTTGCCCAGGTAGTGGTCGATGCGGAAGACCTGGTCCGGGGCGAAGACCTCGTGGACGACCTTGTTGAGGTCCTCCGCCGACTCCAGGTTGTGGCCGAACGGCTTCTCGATGACCGCGCGCCGCCAGGAGCCGCTGCTCTGGTCCGCCAGACCGTGCTTCTTCAGCTGCTGGATGACGACCGGGAACGCGGACGGCGGCACGGACAGGTAGAAGGCGAAGTTGCCGCCCGTGCCCTGTGCCTTGTCCAGTTCCTCGATGGTGTCGCGCAGCCGTTCGAAGGACTCGTCGTCGTCGAAGGTGCCCTGGACGAACCGCATGCCCTGGATGAGCTGCTGCCAGACCTCCTCGCGGAAGGGCGTACGGGCGTGCTCCTTGACCGCGTCGTGCACCTCCTGCGCGAAGTCCTCGTTCGCCCACTCCCGGCGTGCGAAGCCGACGAGCGAGAAGCCCGGCGGCAGCAGTCCGCGGTTGGCGAGGTCGTACACGGCAGGCATCAGCTTTTTACGTGACAAATCGCCTGTGACGCCGAAGATGACCAGGCCCGACGGCCCCGCGATACGCGGGAGCCGTCGGTCCGCGGCGTCACGCAGCGGATTGCTGCTCGACAAGGTGTTCAGCCCTCCGAGGGTGCGAGGCGCTGAAGCTCCGCCTCGGTCGACTTGAGCAGGTCGTTCCAGGACGCCTCGAACTTCTCGACGCCCTCGGCCTCCAGCAGCTGGACGACCTCGTCGTACGAGATCCCGAGCTTCTCGACCGCGTCCAGCTCGGCACGCGACTGCTCGTACGTCCCGGCGATCGCGTTGCCGCGGATCTCGCCGCTCGCCGCGGTGGCCTCCAGCGTGGCCTCCGGCATGGTGTTCACCGTGTTCGGCGCGACCAGCTCGTCGACGTACAGCGTGCTCTTGTACGCCGGGTCCTTGACGCCGGTCGAGGCCCACAGCGGGCGCTGCTTGTTGGCGCCCGCGCTCTCCAGGTCGCTCCAGCGCCTGCCGTCGAAGACCTCTTCGTACGCCTGGTAGGCGAGGCGGGCGTTGGCGACACCGGCCTTGCCGCGGGCGGCCTTGGCCTCGTCCGTGCCGAGCGCGTCGATCCGCTTGTCGATCTCGGTGTCCACGCGGGACACGAAGAAGGACGCCACGGAGTGGATCTTCGACAGGTCCAGGCCGCGCTCCTTGGCCTTCTCCAGGCCGGCGAGGTAGGCGTCCATGACCTGGCGGTAACGCTCGAGCGAGAAGATCAGTGTGACGTTGACGCTGATGCCGAGGCCGATGACCTCGGTGATGGCCGGCAGGCCGCCCAGCGTGGCCGGGATCTTGATCAGCGTGTTGGGCCGGTCCACCAGCCAGGCCAGCTGCTTGGCCTCGGCCACGGTGGCCTTGGTGTTGTGCGCCAGGCGCGGGTCGACCTCGATGGAGACCCGGCCGTCCTGGCCGCCGGTCGCGTCGAAGACCGGGCGCAGGATGTCGGCGGCGTCGCGGACGTCCGCCGTCGTGATCATGCGGATGGCCTCTTCGACGGTGACCTTGCGGGCGGCGAGGTCGGAGACCTGCTGCTCGTAGCCGTCACCGCTGCTGATCGCCTTCTGGAAGATCGACGGGTTCGTGGTGACGCCCACGACGTGCTGCTGGTCGAGCAGCTCGGCGAGGTTGCCGGACGTGATGCGCTTGCGCGACAGGTCGTCCAGCCAGATCGCGACGCCCTCCTCGGAGAGGCGCTTGAGTGCGTCTGTCATGGAAATTCCATCTCCTACGTGTCGTGTGTAGAGCGTCAGCGCTGAGCGGCCGCGAGCGATTCCTGCGCGACCGCGGCCACGTTCTCGGCAGTGAAGCCGAACTCCTGGAAGAGGACCTTGCCGTCGGCCGAAGCGCCGAAGTGCTCCAGCGAAACGATGCGACCGGCGTCACCGACGTACCGGTGCCAGGTCAGACCGATACCGGCCTCGACCGCGACCCGCGCCCTGACGGCCGGCGGCAGAACGCTGTCCCGGTACCCCTGGTCCTGCTCCTCGAACCACTCCACGGACAGCATGGACACCACCCGGGTGGGCACGCCCTGCGCCTGGAGCCGCTCACGCGCCTCCACGGCGACGTGCACCTCGGACCCGGTGGCGATGAGGATGACCTCGGCGTCGCCGCCCTCGGCCTCGAACAGGACGTAACCGCCCTTGGCCGCGTCCTCGTCGGCCTCGTACGTCGGCACACCCTGACGGGTCAGCGCCAGACCGTGCGGGGCGCCCTTGCCGAACTCCTTGGTCCAGCGCTTGAGGATCTCGCGCCAGGCGATCGCCGTCTCGTTGGCGTCGGCCGGGCGGACCACGTTCAGGCCGGGAATGGCCCGCAGGGAGGCCAGGTGCTCCACCGGCTGGTGGGTCGGGCCGTCCTCGCCCAGACCGATGGAGTCGTGCGTCCACACGTACGTCACCGGCAGGTGCATCAGCGCGGACAGGCGCACGGCGTTGCGCATGTAGTCGGAGAACACCAGGAACGTGCCGCCGAAGACACGGGTG
>NZ_LRTR01000444.1 GCF_001550375.1 Streptomyces europaeiscabiei
CTTGTCGATCTCGGTGTCCACGCGGGACACGAAGAAGGACGCCACGGAGTGGATCCTGGAGAGGTCCAGGCCACGCCTCTTGGCCTTCTCCAGGCCGGCGAGGTAGGCGTCCATGACCTGGCGGTAACGCTCGAGCGAGAAGATCAGTGTGACGTTGACGCTGATGCCGAGGCCGATGACCTCGGTGATGGCCGGCAGGCCGCCCAGCGTGGCCGGGATCTTGATCAGCGTGTTGGGCCGGTCCACCAGCCAGGCCAGCTGCTTGGCCTCGGCCACGGTCGCGGCAGTACCGTGCGCGAGACGCGGGTCGACCTCGATGGAAACCCAGCCGTCACGGCCCCCGGTGGCGTCGAAGACCGGGCGCAGGATGTCGGCGGCGTCGCGCATGTCCGCCGTCGTGATCATGCGGACGGCCTCGGAGACCGTCACCCCACGCAGCGCCAGTTCACGGATCTGGTCCGCGTAGTCGTCCCCGTTGCCGACCGCCTGCTCGAAGATGGTGGGGTTGGTGGTCACGCCGACCACATGCTTGCGCTTGATCAGTTCGGCGAGGTCGCCGGAGGTGATCCGTCTGCGGGAGAGGTCGTCCAACCAGATCGCGACGCCTTCCTCGGAGAGGTGCTTGAGTGCGTCGCTGGTCATGGAAGTCGCTTCTCCTATCTGGTGGTGCTCGCGGTTGCGGCCGCTGTCCAGGGCGGCGACGGCCTCCCGGGCCTTGGCGGCCACGTTCTCGGCAGTGAAGCCGAACTCCTGGAAGAGGACCTTGCCGTCGGCCGAAGCGCCGAAGTGCTCCAGCGAAACGATGCGACCGGCGTCACCGACGTACCGGTGCCAGGTCAGACCGATACCGGCCTCGACCGCGACCCGCGCCCTGACGGCCGGCGGCAGAACGCTGTCCCGGTACCCCTGGTCCTGCTCCTCGAACCACTCCACGGACAGCATGGACACCACCCGGGTGGGCACGCCCTGCGCCTGGAGCCGCTCACGCGCCTCCACGGCGACGTGCACCTCGGACCCGGTGGCGATGAGGATGACCTCGGCGTCGCCGCCCTCGGCCTCGAACAGGACGTAACCGCCCTTGGCCGCGTCCTCGTCGGCCTCGTACGTCGGCACACCCTGACGGGTCAGCGCCAGACCGTGCGGGGCGCCCTTGCCGAACTCCTTGGTCCAGCGCTTGAGGATCTCGCGCCAGGCGATCGCCGTCTCGTTGGCGTCGGCCGGGCGGACCACGTTCAGGCCGGGAATGGCCCGCAGGGAGGCCAGGTGCTCCACCGGCTGGTGGGTCGGGCCGTCCTCGCCCAGACCGATGGAGTCGTGCGTCCACACGTACGTCACCGGCAGGTGCATCAGCGCGGACAGGCGCACGGCGTTGCGCATGTAGTCGGAGAACACCAGGAACGTGCCGCCGAAGACACGGGTGTTGCCGTGCAGCGCGATGCCGTTCATCTCCGCGGCCATGGAGTGCTCGCGGATACCGAAGTGGATCGTGCGGCCGTAGGGGTTCGCCTCCGCCAGCGGGTTGTCCGCCGGGAGGAAGGACGACGTCTTGTCGATCGTCGTGTTGTTCGATCCGGCCAGGTCGGCCGAGCCGCCCCACAGCTCCGGGATCACCGCGCCGAGCGCCTGGAGGACCTTGCCGGACGCGGCACGCGTCGCGACGCTCTTGCCCGTCTCGAACTCCGGCAGGTGCGACTCCCAGCCCCCGGGCAGCTCGCCCGCGCTGATCCGGTCGAACTCCGCGGCCCGCCCGGCGTTGTTGTCGCGCCACTCCTGGAGCTGCTTCTCCCAGACGGCACGGGCCTCACGGCCGCGCTCGCCCAGGGCGCGCGTGTGCGCGATGACCTCGTCGGCGACCTCGAAGTCCTTGGCCGGGTCGAAGCCCAGGACGCGCTTGGTGGCCGCGACCTCGTCCGCGCCGAGTGCCGAGCCGTGCGCGGCCTCGGTGTTCTGCGCGTTCGGGGCGGGCCAGGCGATGATCGAGCGCATCGCGATGAACGACGGCCTGTCCGTCACCAGCTTCGCGGCCTCGACCGCCTCGAACAGCGCGGCCGGGTCGAGGTCGCCGTCCGGCTTCGGCTCGACGCGCTGTACGTGCCAGCCGTACGCCTCGTACCGCTTGGCGGTGTCCTCGGAGACGGCCGTCTCGGTGTCGCCCTCGATCGAGATGTGGTTGTCGTCCCACAGCAGGACCAGGTTGCCGAGCTTCTGGTGGCCCGCCAGCGAGGACGCCTCGGCGGAGATGCCCTCCTGCAGGCAGCCGTCACCGGCGATCACGAAGACGTGGTGATCGAACGGCGACTCGCCCACCGGCGCATCCGGGTCGAACAGGCCGCGCTCGTAGCGGGCGGCCATCGCCATGCCCACCGCGTTGGCCACACCCTGGCCCAGCGGCCCGGTCGTCGTCTCGACGGCCCTGGTGTGCCCGTACTCCGGGTGGCCCGGGGTCTTCGAACCCCAGGTGCGGAAGGACTCCAGGTCCGCAAGCTCCAGACCGAAGCCACCCAGGTACAGCTGGATGTAGAGGGTCAGGGAGGAATGGCCCGCGGACAGGACGAACCGGTCACGGCCCACCCAGTCCGGATCGGCGGGGTCGTGACGCATCACCTTCTGGAAGAGGGTGTACGCGGCGGGCGCGAGGCTCATCGCCGTACCCGGATGGCCGTTGCCGACCTTCTGTACGGCGTCGGCTGCCAGGACTCGGGCCGTGTCGACGGCACGCTGGTCCACATCGGTCCACGCG
>NZ_LRTR01000445.1 GCF_001550375.1 Streptomyces europaeiscabiei
GCATCACCTTCTGGAAGAGGGTGTACGCGGCGGGCGCGAGGCTCATCGCCGTACCCGGATGGCCGTTGCCGACCTTCTGTACGGCGTCGGCTGCCAGGACTCGGGCCGTGTCGACGGCACGCTGGTCCACATCGGTCCACGCGAGGTCTGTAGTGGTCGGCTTGCTGCTCACCCTGGGTCAGGGCTCCTCTCCACATGTCTCGTGCCGGTGTTCTTCACGGCACCGGCCGTTGTCGAGCCTACCCCCGTAGGAACGCGCATTTTTTCGAGTCATTTCCAGACTGCCGGGACTGTGTCAGGTCTGCCTCCCGACCAGTGGCTCGCATGCTGAGACCAGGGGGTTCCGCTGTTCGCCATCTGAATACGGAACCGCTCATCCGACTGCTCAACCGAAGTGTGTTCGGCTCGCCGCGGGGCGCCTCCCAACACGACCCCACCCCCTTGAAAGGCTGGCTCTGGGCAACGTCTACAGTGGCGTGGTACGCGCGAGCCGTTACGGGGAGTTCACAACCGAAGGGCTTGCTGGGAGTCTCTGTCAGGGGTGTGCGTGACGGCCGTCGAATCCCGTCCACCGGGAGTGCTCGGGGCGAGCAGCACGAGCAGCAGCCGGGGTCAGCGGCCGATCGGGGCCCGAGCCAAGGCGTTCGTGGCGCTCACGAAGCCACGGATCATCGAACTGCTGCTGATCACCACCGTTCCGGTGATGTTCCTGGCGGAGCAGGGCGTCCCGGACCTCTGGCTGGTGCTCGCCACATGCATCGGCGGCTACCTCTCGGCGGGCGGTGCCAACGCGCTCAACATGTACATCGACCGGGACATCGACGCGCTCATGGAGCGCACCTCGCAGCGCCCGTTGGTCACCGGCATGGTCACCCCCCGTGAGGGCCTCGTCTTCGGCATCACCCTCGCGGTCGTCGCCACCGTCTGGTTCGGCCTCCTCGTCAACTGGCTGTCCGCCTGGCTGTCGCTCGGGGCGCTCCTGTTCTACGTCGTCGTCTACACGATGATCCTCAAGCGGCGTACGTCCCAGAACATCGTCTGGGGCGGCATCGCCGGCTGCATGCCGGTCCTCATCGGCTGGTCCGCCGTCACGAACTCGATGTCGTGGGCCGCGGTGATCCTCTTCCTGGTCATCTTCTTCTGGACGCCGCCGCACTACTGGCCCCTCTCCATGAAGGTCAAGGACGACTACGCCCGCGTCGGCGTCCCGATGCTCCCGGTGGTCGCCTCCAACAAAGTGGTCGCGCGGCAGATCGTCCTCTACAGCTGGGTGATGGTGGCGGTCTCCCTGATGCTGACCCCGCTCGGCTACACGGGCTGGTTCTACACGGCGGTCGCCGTGGTGACCGGCGGCTGGTGGCTCTGGGAGGCCCACGCCCTCCAGAACCGCGCGAAGAGCGGCGCGGCCGGCGTCAAGCTCAAGGAAATGCGCCTGTTCCACTGGTCGATCACGTACGTGTCGCTGCTGTTCGTGGCAGTGGCGGTGGACCCCTTCCTGCGCTGAGTCCTTCGGCCGCGGGTGCGGTTCGTGGCTTGTCGTTCAGATCCCCGCGCCCCTGAGGAATGCGGATCCCCGCGCCCCCCGAAGAACAAGGGGGCGCGGGTTTCGTGTTCAAGGCCACGTGGCCCTGGCGTCGTCCCCTGCTCTACCCATCGGTAGCATCCTGGCCATGGCAGACACCAAGCAGGTTGACGAGGGCACCGACGCCAAGCAGGCCGCCAAGGCCGAGCGCAAGGCGGCCAAGCTCGCCAAGCAGATCGCCGCCTTCTCCAAGGCCCACGGCGGAGCCGAGGCCCAGGTCGCCTACATCGGCCGGCTCGGAGCCCGCATCGTGCTCGTCGGTGAGGACGGTGGCTGGGGCGACCTGGTGGCCCCCAGCCACCCCATCGCCGAGCAGGCCGTGCAGAAGGCCGGCGTCACCGTCCATGAGAACTTCGACGGAGAGTTCGCCGCCAAGGTGCGGACCGGCCCGTACGAGTGGTCGCGGATGGCCGGAATCCAGGTCGGCGGCCGCGCCAACAGCAACACCTGAGCGCGGCTCACCCGTTAGGACCTGTGGGAGTTCACAGGTCCAGCCTCGGGGAGCCCGATGATCGAAACGCCGTCCCTCGTGGACCAGTACTGCCACGGCGTACTGCGAACGGAGCTGGGCCTCGGCACCTTCGAGGCCCACCTCGCCCGCAGTGAGGGCCCGCCGGCGGCCGGCACCACCTTCTTCGACACCCAGACGGGCTTCGCCGTGCGCCGCTGGTGCCCGCCCCTGCTGGGCCTGGAACCGCACTGCCCACCGGCCCGTTACCTGGCCAGGCGCCGCGAACTGGGCGTACTGGAGGCGGGGCGCAGGCTGCTCCGGGGCAGCGGCATCACGACCTACCTCGTCGACACGGGGCTGCCGGGGGACCTCACCGGGCCGGGCGAGATGGCCTCCACCGCGGACGCGGACGCCCACGAGATCGTCCGCCTCGAACTCCTGGCCGAGCAGGTCGCGGACACCTCCGGCACCGTCGAGTCGTTCCTGGCCAATCTCGCCGAGTCGGTGCACGCGGCCGCCGCGAACGCCGTCGCCTTCGCGTCGGTGGCGGGCGTACGGCACGGCCTGGCGTTCGCGCCCGA
>NZ_LRTR01000446.1 GCF_001550375.1 Streptomyces europaeiscabiei
TGCGCGGCGCGGTGGGGCGCTGGCTCGCGCACCGGCCGGTCGGCGGAGTGCTCACCCACCCGGTCCTGCTGCGCCACCTGCTGTGGATCGCCGTCGCCTCGGGCCGCCCCCTCCAACTCCACGCGGGCCTCGGCGAACCGGGCCTGCGCATCGACGCCACCGACCCCGTCCTGCTCACCGACTTCGCCCGCGCCACGGCGGGCCTCGGCACCGACCTGGTCCTGCTGCACGGCTACCCGTACCACCGCCACGCGGCCCACCTCGCCGGTGTCTTCCCGCACGTCTACGCCGACCTGGGCGCCGAACTCGTCCGCACCGGCGCCCGCGCCACCGCCGTACTCGCCGAGGTCCTCGAACTCGCCCCCTTCGGCAAGCTCCTCTTCTCCAGCGGCGCCCAGGGCCTGCCCGAGCTGCACGTGGTCGGGGCCCGGCTGTTCCGTGAGGCGCTGGCCCGGGTGCTGGGGACCTGGGTGGCGGAGGGCGCCTGGTCACTGGCGGACGCGCAGCGCGTGGCGGGACTGATCGCGGCGGGGAACGCACGACGGGTGTACGGGCTGGAGTGAGCCGGAGAGACTGGCGGCATGACACGCGACAAGGCGATCACCGGCTTACCCGACCTCATCGGCGACACGGCGGCGCTGCTCCGACGCTTCCTCGACGAACTCCGGGAACTCGCCCCGCTCGCCGTCTGGGCCCACGGCTCCCTCGGCGGAGGCGACTACCAGGAGGGCCGCAGCGACCTGGACCTGATCGCCGTCCTGGACGGCCCGGTCACCACCCGGACGGCCTGGCGGGCGGGGCGACTGCACGCCCGCCTGCGCGACGAGCCGCTCGCCGCCCACCTGCACTGCACCTACCTGACGCCCGGCACGGCGGACGACGCCGAGCGCAAGCACCTCACCTGGGCCCACCGACAGCTGTTCCGGCGGACGGTCACCCCGGTCACCCGGCGCGAGCTGCACACCTTCGGGCTGGTCCTGCACGGCGAGGCGCCCGAGGCCCTGCTGCCGCCGGTCTCCGACATCGAGCTGGACGCCTTCGTCGTCCGCGACCAGAAGGAGTACCGGCGTCTGCTGGCCGACCGGGCCGACCTCTGGGACCGGGACGTCTGGGTCGACCTCGGACTGCTCACCTTCGCCCGCGCCACCGCCACCCTCCGCGACGGCCGGCTGATCACCAAGCGCGAGGCCCTGGACCTGCTGCCCACCCTGGGCGCGCCCGTCGAGGTGGTCGAGGACATCGGGCGGCGCCGGTACGGGCAGCCGGCCGAGGAGGTGCCGTACCGGGGCGAGCTGACCCGGCTCTTCCTCGGCCCGGCGATCGACGACCTCGTACGGACGCACGGGTGACGCGGCGGGCGCAGGCCCGTCGCGGCCTCAGCCGTGCGCGGCGACCGGCGTCTCCGCTGCGGTGGGACCCGGCATGTCCAGCTCGTCCGCCGGTCGTTCGCGCAGGGCCAGCAGCACCCGCAGGGTGGCGATCCACACCAGGCAGGAGCCGAACATGTGGGCGCCGACCAGGACTTCGGGGAGGTCGGTGAAGTACTGGACGTAGCCGATGGCGCCCTGGGCGAGGAGGACCAGGAACAGGTCGCGGGTGCGGTCCAGCGGTCCGCGCGGGGCATCGACCGCCTTCAGGACGAACCACAGGGCGAAGGCGAGCGTCACCACGATCCAGGCCAGGACCGCGTGCAGCTTGGTGACGTTCTCCCAGTTCAGCGGGATGCGCTCGACCTTGCTGGAGTCACCGGCGTGCGGACCGGCGCCCGTGACGACCGTGCCCACCGCGATCAGCAGCAGAGTGACGCCCACCAGGACCCACACCAGCTGCTGCACCGCCTTGCCGACCAGTGGACGCGGGGCGGTGTCGGCCTCGCCGGTGCGGTGCCACATCACGGCCGCGACGGCGATGAGCGCGGTGGAGAGCATGAAGTGCGCGGCCACCGTGTACGGGTTGAGGCCGACCAGTACGACGATGCCGCCGAGCACCGCGTTGCTCATGACCACCCAGAACTGCGTCCAGCCCAGCCTGGTCAGGCTGCGCCGGTACGGCTTCTGCGAGCGCGCGGCGATGATCGCCCAGCCGACCGCCGCGCACAGCACGTACGTCAGCATGCGGTTGCCGAACTCGATGTAGCCGTGGACGCCCATCGCCCGGGTCGCGGTGAGCGAGTCGTCGGTGCACTTGGGCCAGGTCGGGCAGCCGAGGCCCGACCCGGTGAGGCGCACGGCACCACCGGTCACCACGATGGCCACCGCCATCAGGAGGGCGGCGAGGGCCGCCCGCCGGACCGTTTCGCGGTCCGGGGTCCAGCGGTCGGCGATGAAGGCGAGCGGGTTGCGCGCAGCGGAGACGAGGTCGTCGCGGGTCGGTTTCGGCACGCGCACCATGGTAGGCCCGCCGCTTGTGCACGCGTTCACGAGGGTGCGGCCGCGGCTGTGAGCTGCGGCTATTCCCAGCGGAAGAACCGGGCGGCCGCGCCCAGCCCGAGCACCGCCCACACGGCGAGGATCCCGAGGTCGCCCCACGGCATCCCGGCGCCGTGCTGGAGGACGTCCCGCAGCCCGTCCGACAGCGCCGAGATCGGCAGCAGGCCGAGCACGCTCTGCGCCGCGTCCGGGAACCGGTCCAGCGGGACGATGACGCCACCGCCCACGAGCAGCAGCAGGAAGACCAGGTTCGCCGCCGCGAGCGTCGCCTCCGCCTTCAGCGTGCCCGCCATCAGCAGACCGAGGCCCGAGAACGCGGCCGTGCCGAGGATCAGCAGGAGCAGCACGGCGAAGGGGTTCCCGTGCGGGTTCCAGCCCATCGCGAAGGCGATCACGATGAGCAGGACGACCTGGAGGATCTCCGTGACCAGCACGGACAGTGTCTTCGCGGTCATCAGGCCCCAGCGGGGGAGCGGCGAGACCGCCAGCCGCTTCAGCACGCCGTAGCGGCGTTCGAAGCCGGTGGCGATGGCCTGGCCGGTGAACGCCGTCGACATCACGGCGAGCGCGAGGACGCCGGGGGCGAGGAAGTCGACCGCCCTGCCCGCGCCCGTGTCGACGATGTCCACCGAACCGAACAGCACCAGCAGCAGGGTCGGGATGACGACCGTCAGAAGCAGCTGCTCGCCGTTGCGCAGCAGCATCCTCGTCTCCAGGGCCGCCTGCGCCGCGATCATGCGGGGGAGGGGGGCGGCGCCCGGCTTCGGCGTGTACACGCCCGTGTTCGTACGCGCGCTCATGAACGCAGCTCCTCGCCGGTCAGCTCCAGGCAGTGCCTCTCCGGGGGGCAACCCCCGGACCCCCGGCCGGTCCGTGTGTTGGCCGGAATCATGAACGCAGCTCCTTGCCGGTCAGCTCCAGGAAGACGTCCTCGAGGGTGTGCCGTTCCACCGAGATCCGGTCCGGCATCACCCCGTGCTGGGCGCACCAGGAGGCGACGGTCGCGAGGAGCTGCGGGTCGATCTTGCCGGTCACCCGGTAGACGCCGGGCGTCAGTTCGACGGCGGTCGCGTCCGCCGGGAGGGCCTTGAGCAGGGAGCCGACATCGAGGGACGGGCGGCCGGTGAAGCGCAGGGTGTTCTCGGCGCCGCCCCGGCACAGCTCCTCCGGGGGGCCCTGGGCGATGACCCTGCCGCCGTCGATGATCGCGACGTCGTCGGCGAGCTGCTCGGCCTCGTCCATGTAGTGCGTGGTGAGGATGACCGACACGCCGTCCGCGCGCAGGTCCCGGACCAGCTCCCAGGTGGCCCGGCGGGCCTGCGGGTCGAGGCCGGCGGTCGGCTCGTCGAGGAAGACCAGCTCGGGGCGGCCGACCACGGCCATCGCGAGGGCCAGCCGCTGCTGCTGGCCGCCGGAGAGCCGCCGGTAGGTCGTACGGCCGCAGCTCCCGAGCCCGAGGCGCTCGACGAGGGCGTCCACATCGAGGGGGTGGGCGTGCAGCCCGGCCACGTGGCGGAGCATCTCGTCGGCGCGGGCGCCGGAGTAGACGCCACCGGACTGGAGCATCACGCCTATCCGGGGGCGCAGCGCGGCGGCCTCGCGGACCGGGTCGAGGCCGAGGACGGACACCGAACCGGAGTCCGGCTTCCGGTAGCCCTCGCAGATCTCGATCGTGGTCGTCTTCCCCGCGCCGTTGGGGCCGAGCACGGCGGTGACGCCCGCCCCGGCCGTCAGGTCCAGGCCGTCCACCGCGGTCTTGTCGCCGTACCGTTTCACCAGGGACCGGACCTGGACCACGGGGTCACTTCGCATGGGCCCGAGTCTAGGTAGGCGGCCGGGTGCCGAGGCGGCCGGGTCCGGAGATCTCCTCCTCACGGGGGCGGTGCACCGGGAGCCAGCGCTCGGCGTACGCCACCGCGTCGGCCACCGGGAACAGACGTATGTCCGCCGCGCCGGCCTTTCCGTGGGCGACCCCGCGGTCGCGCTCGAAGTCGTACCCCAGTTCGTCGAACCGGTCCGAGTCGATCGACACCTCGGTCACCACCTCCCAGCCGTCCGGGCCGGGCCTGCCGACCTCGACCCGGGGCGAGGGGATCCGGTATTCGGCGAGGTGGAAGCTGGTGCAGGTGTCGTAGCCCGCGCCGAGCAGGAGCACGCGGGCGCCCGCCTTCTCCAACCGGGCCAGGGGGCTGCGCTCGCCGAGGCGGCAGTCGGGGGCGTGGTCCGCGAGGATCGCCGCCGCGCCCGCGCCGATCGCCGCGAACGATGTCTGCGGGTGCGCGCTGCGCAGCGCGCCCGGCCAGGTCCGCACCGTCTCGGGGATCACGCCGATCCCGCGCGTGGGCGTGGTCCGAGGGTCGTACGCGGGCATGGTCGCCCGGATCGGCTCCCACCACTCCTCGGGCACCGGCGGGTACGCCCACAACGCCGGGTCGGAGAGCTGTCCGGACTGGCTGGGGACGACCAGGGTGCCGTCCGGACCGAGTACGTCGAGCAGTGCCTCGACGACCGCGACGGCACCCCCGCAGACCCAGCCGAGAGCACTGAGCGAGGAGTGCACGAGGAGGGTCTCACCGGGCTCGACACCGGCGGCGCGCAGGTCCGCCGCCAAGCCGGCGCGAGTGACAAGTGGGCCGGTGGGAGGGGTTGTCGACATGGTGTGGCAGTCTTCCGGAGCGACCTTCACGGCGCCACCCGTTTGATCGATCAGTGATCGTTTCCGCAGGTCAGCTTAGGTATACCTAAGTGATGCACGGCACCGCCCGCCCGGCCGGCCGCCGCTTGCCCCTCTCCGAGGAATTACGCAACAATGGCGTTGTGAAAAACGTTGGCGAGGCTCCGCAGGAGGAACTCGCGACCGGGGAGCGGTCCACACGCAACCGGGTCGCGCGGTCCATCCTGTCCCACGGCCCGTCCACCGTGGCCGACCTCGCCGGGCGCCTCGGGCTCACCCAGGCGGCCGTCCGCCGTCACCTCGACGCACTGGTCGGCGACGACGTCGTGCAACCCCGTGAGCAGCGCGTCTACGGCGCGCGTACGCGCGGACGCCCGGCCAAGGTGTTCGCCCTGACGGACTGCGGGCGGGACGCCTTCGACCAGTCGTACGACAAGCTCGCCGCGGACGCGCTCCGCTGGATCGCGGACCAGGAGGGCGGGGGCCAGGCGGTCGCCGCCTTCGCCCGTGCCCGGGTCGCCGCCGAGGCCGGTGCCTACCGCACGGCCGTCGAGGCCGCGGAGCCCGATCGGAAGACCGAAGCCCTGGCCAAGGCCCTGAGTGCCGACGGGTACGCTGCAACGGCGCGCAGCGCGCCCCATCCCCACCAGGGTGAGCAGCTCTGCCAGCACCACTGCCCGGTAGCCCATGTGGCCGAGCAGTTCCCGCAGCTCTGTGAGGCCGAGACCGAGCTCTTCGCCGAACTGCTCGGTACACACGTCCAGCGGCTGGCCACCATCGCCCACGGCGACGGCGTCTGCACGACGTTCATCCCCAGAATTTCCAAGACAGCCACCGACACCGCATCTGCAAGTACCGCCGGGAGGAACCCCGCATGACGCTCCCCATCGAGGAGACTGCCCACCCCGAGCTCGAGGGTCTGGGCAACTACGAATACGGCTGGGCCGACTCCGACGTGGCCGGTGCCTCTGCCAAGCGCGGTATCAACGAGGACGTCGTCCGCGACATCTCCGCGAAGAAGAACGAGCCGGAGTGGATGACCAAGCTCCGTCTCAAGGGCCTGCGCCTCTTCGAGAAGAAGCCGATGCCGAACTGGGGCTCGGACCTCTCCGGCATCGACTTCGACAACATCAAGTACTTCGTGCGCTCCACGGAGAAGCAGGCGGAGTCCTGGGAGGACCTGCCCGAGGACATCAAGAACACGTACGACAGGCTCGGCATCCCCGAGGCGGAGAAGCAGCGCCTCGTCGCCGGTGTCGCGGCCCAGTACGAGTCCGAGGTCGTCTACCACCAGATCCGCGAGGACCTGGAGGAGCAGGGCGTCATCTTCCTGGACACCGACACGGCCCTCAAGGAGCACCCGGAGCTCTTCAAGGAGTACTTCGGGACCGTCATCCCGGTCGGCGACAACAAGTTCGCGTCGCTGAACACGGCCGTGTGGTCCGGCGGCTCCTTCATCTACGTGCCGAAGGGCGTGCACGTGGAGATCCCGCTCCAGGCCTACTTCCGCATCAACACGGAGAACATGGGCCAGTTCGAGCGGACGCTGATCATCGTCGACGAGGACGCCTACGTCCACTACGTCGAGGGTTGTACGGCCCCGATCTACAAGTCGGACTCCCTGCACTCCGCGGTCGTCGAGATCATCGTCAAGAAGGGCGCCCGCTGCCGCTACACGACCATCCAGAACTGGTCGAACAACGTCTACAACCTGGTCACCAAGCGCGCCGTGGCGTACGAGGGCGCGACCATGGAGTGGGTCGACGGCAACATCGGTTCCAAGGTCACCATGAAGTACCCGGCCGTCTACCTGATGGGCGAGCACGCCAAGGGCGAGACCCTCTCCATCGCCTTCGCGGGCGAGGGGCAGCACCAGGACGCCGGCTCCAAGATGGTCCACATGGCGCCGAACACCTCCTCCAACATCGTCTCCAAGTCGGTGGCCCGCGGTGGCGGACGTACGTCCTACCGTGGTCTCGTCGAGATCGGCGAGGGCGCCCACGGCTCCAAGTCGAACGTGCTGTGCGACGCGCTGCTCGTCGACACCATCTCCCGCTCGGACACCTACCCGTACGTCGACGTCCGTGAGGACGACGTGTCCATGGGGCACGAGGCGACGGTCTCCAAGGTCAGCGACGACCAGCTCTTCTACCTGATGAGCCGTGGCATGACCGAGTTCGAGGCGATGGCGATGATCGTGCGCGGCTTCGTCGAGCCGATCGCGAAGGAGCTGCCGATGGAGTACGCGCTGGAGCTCAACCGGCTGATCGAGCTGCAGATGGAAGGCGCGGTCGGTTAATCCCCGCCCCCTTTCGGATACAGCTAGCGAAATCTGACGAAGGAAGAGAGCAGACCGACAGCCATGGCTGAGGCTCAGAACATCCCGGTGGGTTCGACCACCGCCGGCCAGATCGCGGTGGCCGCCGAGTCGACCGTCGCCACGCGCATGAGCGCGCCCCCGTCCTTCGACGTGGCGGACTTCCCCGTGCCGCACGGCCGCGAGGAGGAGTGGCGGTTCACCCCGCTGGAGCGGCTGCGCGGGCTGCACGACGGCACCGCCGTCGCCACCGGCGACGCCGTGAAGGTCGACGTCCAGACGCCCGAGGGCGTCACCGTCGAGCTGGTCGGCCGTGACGACCCGCGCCTCGGCCGGGCCGGCATGCCGGTGGACCGTGTCGCCGCCCAGGCGTACTCGGCGTTCGAGAAGGCCGGCGTGATCACCGTCCCCAAGGAGACGGTCCTCGCCGAGCCGATCCGTATCGCCGTGCACGGCGAGGGCGGCACCGCCTTCGCCCACCAGGTCGTCGAGCTGGGCGCCTTCGCCGAGGCCGTCGTCGTCATCGACCACACCGGTGACGCCGTGCTCGCCGCCAACGTCGACTTCGTCCTGGGCGACGGCGCCAAGCTGACCGTCGTCTCCGTCCAGGACTGGGACGACAAGGCCGTGCACGTGGCCCAGCACAACGCCCTCATCGGCCGGGACGCCTCCTTCAAGTCCGTCGTGGTCACCTTCGGCGGCGACGTCGTACGACTGCACCCGCGCGTGGCCTACGCCGGCACCGGCGGCGAGGCCGAGCTCTTCGGTCTGTACTTCACGGACGCCGGCCAGCACCAGGAGCACCGCCTCCTCGTCGACCACAACGTCCCGCACTGCAAGTCGAACGCTGTCTACAAGGGCGCGCTCCAGGGCGAGGGTGCCCACGCGGTATGGATCGGCGACGTGCTCATCGAGGCCACGGCCGAGGGCACCGACACCTACGAGATGAACCGGAACCTGGTCCTCACGGACGGCGCCCGGGTCGACTCGGTGCCGAACCTGGAGATCGAGACCGGCGAGATCGTCGGTGCCGGCCACGCCTCCGCGACCGGCCGCTTCGACGACGAGCAGCTCTTCTACCTGATGGCCCGCGGTATCCCGGCCGACGAAGCCCGTCGCCTGGTGGTCCGCGGCTTCTTCGCCGAGCTGGTCCAGCAGATCGGCGTGGCCGACATCCAGGAACGCCTTCTCGTGAGGATCGACGAGGAGCTGGAGGCGTCGGTCTGATGACTGCCTCTTCGACGTACCTACGCGCCTGCGGGCTGAGCGAGCTGGAGGAGGACACCCCGAAGCGGGTGGAACTCGACGGCACGCCGGTCTCGGTCGTGCAGACCGAGGGCGAGGTGTTCGCCATCCACGACCTCTGCTCGCACGCGAACGTCTCGCTCTCCGAGGGCGAGGTGGAGGACTGTCAGATCGAGTGCTGGCTGCACGGCTCCGCGTTCGACCTCAGAACCGGCAAGCCGTCCGGCCTTCCCGCGACGCGCCCCGTCCCCGTTTACCCCGTAAAGATCGAAGGGGACGACGTGCTCGTCTCCCTCACCCAGGAGTCCTGAGGAACCCATGGCAACGCTTGAAATCCACGACCTGCACGTCACCGTCGAGGCCGACAACGCCACGAAGGAGATCCTCAAGGGCGTCGACCTCACCGTGAAGCAGGGCGAGACGCACGCCATCATGGGCCCGAACGGCTCCGGCAAGTCGACCCTCGCCTACTCCCTCGCGGGTCACCCGAAGTACACGATCACCGGCGGCACCGTCACCCTCGACGGCGAGGACGTCCTGGAGATGTCCGTCGACGAGCGCGCCCGCGCCGGCCTGTTCCTCGCCATGCAGTACCCGGTCGAGGTCCCCGGTGTCTCCGTCTCCAACTTCCTGCGCACCTCCGCCACCGCGATCCGCGGCGAGGCCCCCAAGCTCCGCCTGTGGGTCAAGGAGGTCAAGGAGGCCATGCAGCGCCTCAACATGGACCCCGCCTTCGCCGAGCGCAACGTGAACGAGGGCTTCTCCGGCGGTGAGAAGAAGCGCCACGAGATCCTCCAGCTCGAACTGCTCCGTCCGAAGGTCGCGATCCTCGACGAGACGGACTCCGGTCTGGACGTCGACGCGCTGCGCATCGTGTCGGAGGGCGTGAACCGCGTCCGTGAGACCGGTGAGGTCGGCACCCTGCTGATCACCCACTACACGCGCATCCTGCGCTACATCAAGCCCGACCACGTGCACGTGTTCGCAAACGGCCGTATCGCCGAGTCCGGCGGCCCGGAGCTCGCCGACCAGCTCGAGGCCGAGGGCTACGACAAGTACGTGAAGGGTGGCGCATCCGCGTGACACAGCTGCCGGGCCTCCTCGACACCGAGGCGATCCGCAAGGACTTCCCCATCCTGGACCGCCAGGTCCACGACGGTAAGAAGCTCGTGTACCTGGACAACGCGGCGACCTCGCAGAAGCCGCGCCAGGTGCTGGACGCCCTGAGCGAGTACTACGAGCGCTACAACGCCAACGTCCACCGCGGTGTGCATGTGCTCGCCGAGGAGGCCACGGCGCTGTACGAGGGAGCGCGCGACAAGGCTGCCGCGTTCATCAACGCGCCCAGCCGCGACGAGGTGATCTTCACCAAGAACGCCTCCGAGTCGCTGAACCTCGTGGCGAACATGCTCGGCTGGGCCGACGAGCCCTACCGGGTGGACGCCGAGACCGAGATCGTCATCACGGAGATGGAGCACCACTCCAACATCGTGCCGTGGCAGCTGCTCTCGCAGCGCACGGGCGCGAAGCTGAAGTGGTTCGGGCTGACCGACGACGGCCGCCTCGACCTCTCCAACATCGAAGAGGTCATCACCGAGAAGACGAAGATCGTCTCCTTCGTCCTGGTCTCCAACATCCTCGGTACGGTCAACCCCGTCGAGGCGATAGTGCGCCGGGCGCAGGAGGTCGGCGCACTGGTCTGCATCGACGCCTCGCAGGCCGCGCCGCACATGCCGCTGGACGTACAGGCCCTCCAGGCCGACTTCGTGGCCTTCACCGGCCACAAGATGTGCGGTCCGACGGGCATCGGCGTGCTCTGGGGCCGCCAGGAGCTCCTGGAGGACCTGCCTCCGTTCCTCGGCGGCGGCGAGATGATCGAGACGGTCTCGATGCACTCGTCGACGTACGCCCCCGCCCCGCACAAGTTCGAGGCGGGCACCCCGCCGATCGCGCAGGCGGTCGGCCTGGGAGCGGCGATCGACTACCTGAACTCGATCGGCATGGACAAGATCCTCGCCCACGAGCACGCGATCACCGAGTACGCGGTGAAGCGGCTGACGGAGGTCCCGGGCCTCAGGATCATCGGCCCCCCGACGGCCGAGGACCGGGGCGCGGCGATCTCCTTCACGCTCGGCGACATCCACCCGCACGACGTGGGCCAGGTCCTCGACGAGCAGGGCATCGCGGTCAGGGTCGGCCACCACTGCGCCCGCCCCGTCTGTCTGCGCTATGGAATTCCCGCGACCACCCGAGCGTCGTTCTATCTGTACTCCACCCCGGCCGAGGTCGACGCCCTGGTCGAAGGCCTGGAGCACGTACGGAACTTCTTCGGCTGAGGGGACGAGCGATCGCATGAAGCTGGATTCGATGTACCAGGAAGTCATCCTGGACCACTACAAGCACCCGCACGGGCGGGGCTTGCGGGACGGTGACGCCGAGGTGCACCACGTGAACCCCACGTGCGGCGACGAGATCACCCTGAGAGTGAAGTACGACGGCACGACCGTGCGGGACGTCTCGTACGAGGGCCAGGGCTGTTCGATCAGCCAGGCGTCGGCCTCCGTACTGAACGACCTCCTCGTCGGCAAGGACCTCGCGGACGCGCGGAGGATCCAGGAGACCTTCCTGGAGCTGATGCAGTCCAAGGGGAAGATCGAGCCGGACGACGCGATGGAGGAGGTGCTGGAGGACGCGGTCGCGTTCGCCGGTGTCTCCAAGTACCCCGCCCGGGTCAAGTGCGCCCTCCTCAGCTGGATGGCGTGGAAGGACGCGACGGCCCAGGCGCTGGGCGCCGACGCCGACGTCGAAAGGAAGACGGCATGAGCGAGACCCTGGAGATGAAGCCGGCCTCCGAGGAGGAGGTCCGCGAGGCCCTGTACGACGTCGTCGACCCCGAGCTGGGCATCGACGTCGTCAACCTCGGCCTGATCTACGGCATCCACATCGACGACGCGAACATCGCGACGATCGACATGACCCTGACCTCCGCGGCCTGCCCGCTGACGGACGTCATCGAGGACCAGGCGAAGTCCGCCACGGACGGCATCGTCAACGAGCTGCGCATCAACTGGGTCTGGATGCCCCCGTGGGGCCCCGACAAGATCACCGACGACGGCCGCGAGCAGCTCAGGGCGCTCGGGTTCAACGTCTGAGATCCACCGGACATGGGTGTGGCCCCTGGCGCGTTCGCCAGGGGCCACACCCATGTCCGCGGTACGGGTGACCCGTCAGGAGAAACCCTTCTGACCGGTCCGGTCAGGAGAAACCCTTCACCAGGCTGAACGTGGCGTCCGCGTAGAAGTATCCGTTGTTCTCGGCGCGCTCCAGGCGGAGCTGGAAGTTGCGGTGCCGGACGAAGTGGCCGGGGTAGTTCACCGATTCCAGCAGGACCGAGCCCGAATAGCCGGAGCGGGGGCAGAAGGTGGCGTCCTTCATGAAGAGCTGGGAGCCGTCGTTGCCGGCCGCGCGGAGCACGAAGTTCTGGTGGCGCACGTAACGGCCGTCCGCCATGCGGAACGAGTAGCAGGAGGAGTTCGCGAGGCCGGAGACGACCTTGAAGGAGGAGTCCTCCTTGGTCTCGCCGCCGCTGCCGGAACTCACCTGGTCCAGATAGAGCGCACCGTCGCGCAGGTGCCAGTAGCGGTCCGGGTAGGTGGCGGACCGTACGGACTTGCGCGTGGTGGTGGAGGAGGACGGCGGCTTCTTCGTGGGGGTCTTCGACGGTTTGGACGTCGGTTCGGCGCCGCCCTGCTGGTTCTTCGACGAGTCGGAGTCCTCCTTGTCCCCGGAGGCGGAGCCCTTGCCCTTCCCGTCGTTCTTCGAGTCGCCCTCGGAGCCCTGCGGTTCCGACAGGCCGCTCTTGTCGTCCGGTGCCGAGGTCGCGAGGGGCGACTCGGGCGGGAGGGAGACGGCCGGGAGGACCCGGTCGTCGGCGGCGGTGGTGCGCCCGTTCTTCTCTGACGAGTCGTCAGGCTTTGAGTTCTGCAGGGTGATCGCGGTCACGCAGGAGGAGACCACGGCGAGGGCGAGGGCACCGGCCAGCCAAAGGCGGCGCGTGCCCGGTATGCGGGTGTCGTTCGGGGCGACGCCCGTCTCCCACACCTTCGCGGATCTGAGCACCGGAAGGCTCAGCGGGGTCTGGTCCGGATCGGGTCCGGGCTTTGTCGGCGGCATGCGCGGTTCCCTCGGCGTCGCCACAGGCGGACGCAAAATCGTCATGCGGATCAGGGAGGGTGTTACGTGTCACCGATGTGTGAAAACCCTGGCGGTCGTCACGCATCCGGGAGATTGACCGTTGAAACAGTAGTTCACCAAGTGGTGCCCGGGGAGCCCTTTCAGTGAGCGCTTCCATAACGGAACGGCCCCGAAAGGAGGGCCTCTTGGGGGTCGGTGACGGCCAATTCCGCCCATAAGTGCGCCTGTACACCCGATGTGTACACCCGTACATATGATGTGTACGATCGTACACATGGGATATCTGTTGCTCGCCGGCGCCATAGCCGCCGAAGTGGCCGCCACCACGGCCATGAAGTACAGCGAGGGCTTCAGCAAGTTGTGGCCGTCGCTGGTCACCGGTGTGGGGTACCTCGTCTCTTTCGTCCTGCTCGCCCAGGCGTTGAAGTCGATGTCGATCGGCACGGCGTACGCGATCTGGTCCGGCGTCGGCACCGCGACCGTCGCCGCCCTCGGACTGGTCCTCTTCGGGGAGGTGCTGAGCTTCGCCAAGGTTGCCGGGATCGTGCTGATCATCGCGGGAGTGGTGGTGCTCAACCTGGGCGGCGCACACTGATGGCCCGGCGTTACGACCCCGAGCGGCGTCAGCGGATCATCGACGCCGCGATCCGGGTCGTGGGGGAGAAAGGCATCACCGGGCTGAGCCACCGGACCGTGGCCGCCGAGGCGGACGTCCCGCTCGGCTCGACGACGTACCACTTCAAGACCCTCGACGATCTGATGGTCGCCGCCCTGCGACAGGCCAACGAGGGTTTCGCGAAAGCCGTCGCCGCGCGCGACGCCCTGCGGGACCCCGGCACCGACCTCGCCGCCGAACTGGCCGCACTGGGCGGTGAATGGTTCGCCGGTGACCGCACGGGCCTGGAGGTGGAGTACGAGCTCTACCTCGCCGCTCTGCGCAGGCCCGCCCTGCGGCCCGTGGCGGACGAGTGGGGCCGGGCCTTCGCCGACTCGCTCGCCCGCCGCACCGACCCGGTGACCGCGCGGGCGCTGGTCGCGCTGATCGACGGCATCTGTCTGCAGGTGCTGCTGACGGGGGCGCCCTACGACGAGGAGTACGCGCGGGAGGTACTGGCGCGGGTCATTCCCTGAAGAGCCCGGCGTCGCGAGCCGTGAACCTTCTTTGGCCCATCGGGGAACAGGGGGTGACAGGAACACGGCGGAGCAGAGGGGGAACTTGTGACCAGCAGGGGGAGAACCCGGTGAGCGGACCACCACCGCAAGCGCAGGCGCAGTTGGAGGACGACGCCGAGGTCGTCGCCCAGTCGCTGGAACAGCCGGAGCTGTTCGCACGGCTCTACGACCGCTACGCGCCGGACATCCACCGCTACGTGGCCCGGCGACTCGGCGACGGCATGGCCGACGACATCACCGCCGACACCTTCCTCACGGCGTTCCGCATCCGCGGCCGCTACGACCGGACCCACGCCAACGCCCGCCCCTGGCTGTACGGCATCGCGGGCAACCTCATCGGCAAGCACCGCCGTACCGAGGTGCGGGCCCTCAAGGCGCTGGCGCGCACCGGCCACGACCCGGTCGCGGCGTCCTGGAGCGAGACCTGGGTCGAGCAGACCGACAGCAGGGTGGCCGCACAGGGACCGCTCGCCGGAGCGCTGGCGGCGCTGCCGTCGGGGGACCGGCACGTGCTGCTGCTCGTCGCCTGGGCCGACCTCGGCTACCAGGAGGTCGCCCAGGCCCTGGACATACCGGTGGGGACGGTCCGCTCGCGGCTCAACCGCGCGCGGCGGAAGGTGCGTACGGCGCTGGGAGCCGACCCGGCGTTCGTCGGTAACACTGCGGAGGTGGTCTGACGTGGACGAGTTGACCGAGGTACGGCAGTTGCGTTCCGGGGTACGGACCCCCGACCGGGCCCGGCTGGCGCCCGGCCGCACCCTGCTGCTGGACGCGGTGCGGGCCGGGGAGCGGCGGCGTCGGGTGTGGGCGCGGCCCCAGCTGGCGATCGTCGGGGTCGTGGCGACGGTGACCGCGGGGGCGGTGACCGCGTCGCTTCTGGTGGGAGGGGACCACACCCGCGAGCAGGTGTCACCTGCGGCGCTGACCGACGCCGACCTGTCGGGGATGAGCGCGGCCGAGCTGCTGGAGCGGGCGGCGAAGGCGGTGGAGGGGCAGCCGACGGTTCCGGAGCCGAGGGCCAAGCAGTGGATCTACACCAAGTCGACGCTGGAGGCACCGGACGAGGAGGAGGTGCAAGTCGTCGGTACGGCGCCGTTCGCGCAGGAGATCTGGACGCGCTACGACGGTGGGGCGACGGCCCACGGGTGGCGTTCCACGAAGGACGGCGATATCAAGCTCCGCATCACGGAGACGAAGTCGGGGAGCCCTGCCGAGGGTGACGACCGTTCCCCGCAGGAGCTGTACCGCTTCCTGACCACCCTGCCGTCCGACGGCGAGAGCGCGCTGGAGGCCATCCGCGAGGAGGACGCCATCCCCGCGGAGGAGGGGAGCACCCAGGCCGAGCAGGACTCCGTCGAGATCTCCGCCCTTCTCGACGCCGACATCAAGCCGTCCAAAGGCCTGGCCGGCCTCTATCGGGCCCTGGCCACCCTGCCCGACATCTCCCTGGTCGACCACCTGGTCAAGGACGCTACGGGGCGGCGGGTCATCGCGTTGAGCGAGGGCACGGCTGCCGACCGGTACTGGCTGATCGACCCGGAGACGTACGACGTTCTCGGTACGCAGCACATCCGGGGCGGCAAGGTGACCGGCGGGAACTCGCTCATCAGCAGAGCCATCGTGGACAAGGCGGGCGAGCGCGACTGACCTCGGCCCCTGATGCCGGGCGGCCCGTCCCACGGGGGTGGGCGGGCCGCCCGGCACCGTATGTCCGCAACGTGCCCGGCTCCTGAGACGCCCCGGGCGCGGGTTGGCCCGCACAGCCCCCCGACGGTTAGGTTGCCCTCATGACCGACACGACTGCTTCTCGTACCACCGGCGCCGTGGCCGCCGGCCTCGCCACGATCGCCGCCGACGGCACCGTTCTCGACACCTGGTTCCCCGCGCCCGAGCTGTCCGCCGAGCCTGGCCCCTCCGGTACCGAGCGGCTGACCGCCGAGCGGGCCGCGGAGCTGCTCGGCGGTGGCGCGACCGCCGCGCTCGGTCAGGACTCGCGCCGGGGCGTCGAGGTCGTCGCGGTCCGCACGGTCATCTCCTCGCTCGACGAGAAGCCGATCGACACGCACGACGCCTACCTCCGCCTCCACCTGCTCTCCCACCGCCTGGTCAAGCCGCACGGCCAGAGCCTGGACGGCGTCTTCGGTCTCCTCGCCAACGTCGCCTGGACCTCGCTCGGCCCGGTCGCCGTCGACGACATCGAGAAGGTGCGGCTCAACGCCCGCGCCGAGGGCCTGCACCTCCAGGTCACGTCCGTCGACAAGTTCCCCCGCATGACGGACTACGTGGCCCCCAAGGGCGTCCGGATCGCTGACGCCGACCGGGTCCGCCTCGGCGCGCACCTCGCCGAGGGCACCACGGTCATGCACGAGGGCTTCGTCAACTTCAACGCGGGCACCCTCGGCACGTCGATGGTCGAGGGCCGGATCTCCGCCGGTGTCGTCGTCGGCGACGGCTCGGACATCGGCGGCGGCGCCTCCACCATGGGCACGCTCTCCGGCGGCGGCAACGTCATCATCTCCATCGGCGAGCGCTGCCTGATCGGCGCCGAGGCGGGCGTCGGTATCGCCCTCGGTGACGAGTGCGTCGTCGAGGCCGGCCTCTACGTCACCGCCGGCACCCGGGTCACCATGCCCGACGGACAGGTCGTCAAGGCCCGTGAGCTCTCCGGCGCCTCGAACATCCTCTTCCGCCGCAACTCGGTCACCGGCACGGTCGAGGCCCGCCCGAACAACGCGGTCTGGGGCGGCCTGAACGAGATCCTGCACAGCCACAACTGAGCCCCGCGGCCCCACGTACGGGTTACTCGGCGTGACCTTCGGGCGGTCCAGGCAGATGAACGGGCGGACACGGAGTCCGATCAGCAGCCGAGCCGACGAAATGAGGGGCCGACGAGATGAGGGGCCGAGGGATGAGGAACGACCGGGCGAGGACCGTGGCGCGCGTGGTCACGGGGGTGCTGGCCGCGGCGACGCTGTGCTGGCTTCCCGCCGGGGCCGCGCACGCCGACGAGACCAACAGGTCCTCGCACAACGGCCCCCGTATCGGGCTCGTCAACATCGGCCAGGTCGACGACCCGATGGAGGACGTGCTGGAGCACACCCTGCTGTTCGGTGACGGGTACCGCTGGGGCTGACCCGGCCGACGTCGGAATCCGGGCCCGTACGCGCAGAGGCGCGTACGGGCCCGGCGCCGTTCTCCGGCGCCCGCACGACTTTCTTCTCCGGTGTGGCATAGCCGGGCGCGGGTCCGCGCGTCACTAGGGGCACAGGGGCGGGACACGGGGCCCGCCGGGGAAGAGAAGGTGACGATGGATGCCGCAGGGCAGGAGAGTTTCCGGGAGTTCGTGGCGGGGCGGTCGTCGGCTCTGCTGAAGACGGCCGTGCTGCTGAGCGGCGGGGACCGGCACGCGGGCGAGGACCTGCTGCAGAACGCGCTGATCAAGGCCGCCGGCCGCTGGCAGCGCATCGACGAGCCGGAGGCGTACGTACGGCGGATCCTCTACCGGCAGCAGGTCAGCCGATGGCGGCTGAAGTGGCGGCGCCGGGAGCTGACCGTCGCCGAGCCGCCCGAGAGTGGCGCTGCCGACGGGGCGGCCGGGGTGGAGCTGCGGCTCGTGATGCGCGGGGCGCTTGCCCGGCTCACCGCCCGGCAGCGCACCGTCCTCGTGCTCCGCTACTTCGAGGACCTGCCCGAGGCGGAGGTGGCCCGGATCCTCGGGTGCTCCGTCGGCACCGTCCGGTCCACGACCCACCGCTCGCTCGCCCGGCTGCGCGAACTCGCGCCCGAGCTGGGCATGCTCGGGCCCGCCGCCGAGCGAAGCCCGTCCCGTGACTTCTCGCCCGTGGAGGTGCGTCCGTGAACGTCGACGAACTGGTGCGCGACTCCCTGCGGGAGCAGGCCGCCGAACAACAGCCCCTGGGCCCCGGCTTCGCCGACCGGGTCCTGACCGCCCGGCGCCGCCGCCGGAACCGGTCGATCGCGACCGTCGCCGCGGCGACCGCCGCCGTGGTCGCCGTCGCGGTGGCCGTGCCGCTGCTGGACTCCGGCAGGGACGAGGTGCGGCTCGCCACCGAGATGAACCGGAGCGACATCATCGCCCACCCCGACCAGTCGCCGCCGCGCGATCTGATCGCGGCGGGGGACGTGGCGCTGGCGGCCTGGTACACCCTCGAAACGGTCAAGACCTCGAAGGACACCGCGGTCAGCGCACGCGCCTACTGGATCCTCGACCAGGAGACCGGCAAGTACATCAAGGACACCCGCTGGTCCCAGGTCGCGGTCGCCCCCGGCATGCGGACCGCCGCCGTGCTGGAGAAGGACCTGCCCGCCCGGCGTATCGGCCTCCTCGACCTGCTCACCGGCGAGGTCGAGCGCTGGATCCCCGTCGACCGGGGTGTCGCGAGCGTCGATTTCTCGTCCGACGGCGGCAGGCTGGTCGCCACCACCTACAGCAAGAACCCCGACGCCCTGACCGTCGCCGGCAACGACGTCGACGGTGACGGCAAGAAGAACGACTTCATCCCGAACTGGTCCGAGTCGTACCGGACCGGCTTCTATCTCGTCGACGTCGACTCCGGCCGGACCAAGTGGAGCGAGGTCCCCCCGGAGAAGGACGACGACGTACCGATCGTCAATTCCCGTCAGGACTTCTCCTTCAGCCGCGACGGCAAGCTGGTCCGCTCCGGGCTGGCGGTGGAGCCGCACGACCAGTACTACGACCTCCAGGGCAACAAGGTGGCCAAGCCGGCCAACGAGAAGTACCTGACCTGGTCGGTCAAGGCGCGGCTCTCCCCGGACGGCAAGCTCGCGGCCGGTGGTTTCGCCGGCGGTGTCAGGACGACCGCCTCCGAGATCATCGATCCCTACACCGGCAAGCGGCTCCACAAGATCCGCGGACAGCAACTGCTCACCTGGGTCGACAACAAGCGGCTCATCGCCTGGGACATCAAGGCCGGCGACAACGAGTTCCACAGCGCTCTCGTGCTCGTCACCATCGGCAGCGACAGGACGATCGCGCTCAGTGGCGCCCTCAAGGGCAACGACGGGGCTCCCGGTCGCTGGAACCCGGTCTTCGCCACCCGCTGACCACCCGTCCTCAGACGGCCACCAGCCGTTCGTACGCCGCCAGCAGCCCGTCGGTCGCTTCCTGACCGGCGGGCCGCAGCGGTGCGCGGACCGGGCCGGCGGGCAGGCCGAGCCGTCCCAGGAGCGCCTTCGCCGTGACCGTGCCGGGCAGGCCCGAGGACATCATCAGCTCGATGAGGGGGACGGCGCGCCGCTGGAGCCGGGCCGCCCCGGCGGTGTCGCCCGCGTCGAACGCGTCGACGACCGCGCGGACCTGACGGGGGACCGCGTTCGCGACCGTGCTCACGTAACCCGACCCGCCGATCGCGTACAGCGCGAGAACGTACTCGTCGCAGCCCGTGTAGTACGCCAACTCCGTCTCCGCCAGCAGCTTCTGGGTGCCGAGGAGGTCGTACGCGCAGTCCTTCACCGCCACGATCCGGGGGTGGCCCGCCAGCCGGATCATGGTCTCCGGTTCGATGCGGGTGCCGGTGCGGCCGGGGATGTCGTACAGGGCGACGGGCAGCCCCGAGGCGTCTGCCAGCTCGCGGAAGTGGGCCTCGACGGCGTCCTGCGGGGGCCTGCTGTAGTACGGCGTGACCGCGAGCAGGCCGTCCGCGCCCGCCTTCTCGGCGGCCAGCGCCAGTTCCACGGTGTGCCGGGTGTCGGCGGTGCCCACCCCGGCCACGATCACGGCACGGTTGCCGACCGCCGTGCGCACCGCCCGGATCAGTTCCGCCTTCTCCGTGTCCGTCGTCGTCGGCGACTCACCCGTCGTACCGGACAGCACCAGCCCGTCGCATCCCTCGGTCACCAGCCGGTCGGCGAGCCGCTGGGCCCCGTCCAGGTCGAGTGCGCCGGACGCGGTGAAGGGCGTGATCATCGCGCAGAGGGCGCGGCCGAAGGGGGTGGGGCGGTGGGTGAGGGTCATACGGGTAGTCTCGGCGTGGTCATTGTGAAGCTCCACTTAATTTTTCTACGAGATATTTGGGAGTTTTGCTACGAGGGTGGGGGTGGGGAGCGGGGCGGCGTCGCAGGGGTAACGCGGCCCGGGGAGGGTACTCGGGGTGTCCCGATGTGTGAGGAGGCGACACCGTGACCGGGACCACCGAGGCCAGGCCCACACGATTCGTGCGCTCTGCGCGATCCGAGCGTCCGGGGCCGGGCGAACACGACCACCACTCCGTGGGCGAGCTGGTCGGGCAGGCCACCGAACAGCTCTCCCTGCTCGTACGACAGGAGATCGCCCTCGCCAAGGAGGAGCTGACCGAGAAAGGGCGCCGCGCCGGGCGCGGCGGCGGGCTGCTCGGCGCGGCCGGCGCGGTCGCCTACGTGGGATTCATGACCCTCGCCGCCGCCGCGGTCGGGGCGCTCTCCCTGGTGCTGGACGTGTGGGCCGCCGCGCTCATCGTCATGGCCGTGCTGTTCGTGATCGCCGCCGTGCTGGCCGCGGTCGGGCGCGCGCAACTCCGCCAGGCCACCCCGCCCAGGCCGGAGCAGGCACTCGACAGCGTCAAGGCGGACATGGACGAGATCAAAGGGAGGGCTCGGCGATGACGCAGGCATCCAGTAGGGCCGATGGTTCGGTGGGCGCCAAGGGGCCCGACGAACTCCGGCGGCAGATCGAGGTGACCCGGGCGCAGCTCGGCGACACGGTCGAGGAACTGGCCGCCAAGGCGGATGTGAAGGCGAGGGTGCACTCGGCGTGGGAGCGGGTGCCCCGTGAGGCGGTGGTCGTGGGCGGCGCGGGTATCGGCGTGGTCGCGGCGGGAGTGCTGCTCTGGCGCCACTACCACTAGGTTCGGGCCCCCTCCTTGCCCACCCGCTCACCCGACTCGCCTTGCTCACAGGCCCAGCCTCGAAACGCCTGACACAGAGCCCGGCTCCAGAACTCGGCGCCGGGAAGGCTTGGCGAGAGCGGTGACTCCACCCTGCGCGCGTACGACGACGCGGCCGGGTGTGGCCCGCATGCGTGGACGATGGTCGGTGCGGGGTGCGGGGTGCGGGGTGCGGCGCAGGTGCGCGTCCCGGTGCGGTGGTGGTTGGTCGTGGGTGGTGATCGGCTGTGGGTCGCTGAGCCGCGCGCAGGGAAGAAGGCTTCGCCCCTCCGCCGCCGCTCAGGTGACTGTCCCATCTCCGCCCGGGTGCAGGCCTCGCCTTCGCCACCGCCCGGGTGACCGTTCCGCCTCAGCCACCGCTCGGGTGACCGTCCCCTCCACGCCGCCGCCGAAGTGCAGGCCTCGCCTCCGCTACCGCCCCGGTGCCGATGCGTCTCCGCCGCCGCCCTGGGCAGGGGGCACCCGCAGGGCAGACAACCGCCCGGTGATGGGCGGGCCAAGGCCCCGGCCACCCCGCCGACGGCGCGCGCGTCCCGCGGGTGGCCGCCGCCGCACGCGCACCCCGCAACCGGCCAACATAGGCGTCTGCGGGGCCCGCGTTTCCTCTCCGCCACCTCCCCGGTGGCGGGTATCTCAGTTCCTGTTCATCCTGCTCATCGTGTCCGGTTCGCCCGTGGCCCGTGCGCGGGCCTCCCGTAGGGCCCGTAGGCGGGGCGGCCACTTGCGGGTGTCGCGGGGTTCGACGTAGGGCTCGTCGGTGGGGGAGCGGCCCTCGGTGATGGCGCGTTCGCGGGAGAGTTCCGCGTCGAATTCGAGGCCCAGCAGGATCGCGAGGTTGGTGAGCCAGAGCCAGACGAGGAAGACGACGGCGCCGGCGAGGGCGCCGTAGGTCTTGTTGTAGGAGCCGAAGTTGGCGGCGTAGACGGCGAAACCGGCGGACACGGCGAGCCAGATGAGCGTGGCGAGGACTCCCCCGGGGCTGACCCAACAAAAGCCCCGGCCACGGACGTTGGGCGCGGCCCAGTACAGCAGTGCGATCATCAGGGTCACCAGCACCAGCAGCACCGGCCACTTGGCGATGTTCCACATCGTGATCGCCGCGTCACCGAGCCCGATCGTCGTGCCGGCGCGCTCGGCCAGCGGCCCGGTGAACACCACGATCAACGCGCTCGCCGCCAGCATCACCATCAGCACCAGGGTCAGGGCGATCCGCAGCGGCGTCACCTTCCACGCCGGGCGCCCCTCCGGCAGGTCGTACACCGCGTTGGACGTACGGATGAACGCGGCCACATATCCCGACGCCGACCACACCGCCGCGAGCAGGCCGACGATCGCCAGCACTCCGCCCGTACCGCCGCTGTCGCCCAACTGGACGACCGCGTCCCGCAGGATGTCCCGCGCGGGGCCGGGCGCCAGGTCGCCGATGTTGTCCAGGATCTTGTCGGTGGCGCGTTGTCCGACGACCCCGAGCATCGACACCAGCACCAGGATGGCGGGGAACAGCGACAGGACGCCGTAGTACGTCAACGCGGCCGCCCGGTCGGACAGTTCGTCGTCCTGGAACTCCTTGGCCGTGCGCCGCACCACCGCCCACCACGAACGTTTCGACAGTCCGGTGGGGGTGTCCGCGCCGGCCCGCTCCTCGGTTACCGTCCCCGGCCCCTTGCCGGACCCCTTTCCGGTCTCCGCCCCGGATCCCTTTCCGGTCTTCACGCCGGTCTCCGCCCCGGATTCCGGTTCCTTCCCCACCCGCTCGGCCTCGGGCCGCTTCTCGTCCATGGCCGGGCGGGTCTCCCGAAACCGGGCCCCGAATCGCGGACTTGACCTGAATCCTGGTTGAGGTTGAAAGGTGGTCGGTGCACGCACACCGAGTACCGATCATGGGAGAGCGGCATGACCCGTCGTACGGACCTTCATCCCGTCCTCGACCGCCCCGACGTCGGGGCGCCCTTCTTCAGCACCTGGCAGGTGGGTACGCCCCTGCGGCAGCGGCGAACCGTCGAGGCCATCGCCGACACCTGGCTGCGGCGGCCCTGGCCCACCGACGGGCTGTCGGGGTACTTCGTCTATGCGGCGGAGGACGGCTCCGGCCTGCTGCACTACTCGCAGTGGGCCGACGAGCAGGCGTACGAAGCCTTCGTACGGACGCGCCGGCAGGAGCGCAACGACGCCATCGACACCGCGGTGCCGGGGATCCAGCGGGTGGAGCTCGGGCGCTACCGGCACTACCGCAGCCTCACGAGGGACGGTGACCGGGCGGCACGGGTGCCGGGGTGCGTCGTGATCGTCGACATCGAGTTCGACGGGCCCGACCCGGCGCGGCAGCGCGCCTGGGTGGACGCCGTCGAGGAGGCGCTCGCCGCCGAGCCGAACCCGCACCCCGGGGGCATCTCCGCACACTTCCACCTCGGCACCGACGGCGCCCGCGTCCTGAACTACGCAGAGTGGGAGACCGCCCAGCACCACATCGACGCCCTGGCGGCCCCCGGCGACGGAGTCGGCTCACCCTCGGCGCTCTGGCAGCGAGTCCAGACCTGGCCCGGACTGAAGGGCAGCACGGTCAAGCGCTACGAGTACGCCCTCGGTCTCCTCCCGGACTGACTCCGACGCCATCACCGAAAACTTCAACCGTCTGGACAAAAAAAGTTTTCGGTGGGACGGTGGAGTCATGTTGGACGTCACCGTGATCGAGGACCCCGAGGCAGCGGCGGTCTCGCTGGACCCCATAAGGGCCCGGCTGCTCGCCGAGCTGGCGGCCGGGCCCGCGTCGGCCGCCATGCTGGCCGGGAAGGTCGGGCTGCCGCGCCAGAAGGTGAACTACCACATCAAGGCGCTGGAGCGGCACGGCCTGGTCGAGCTGGCGGGGGAGCGCCGCAAGGGCAACGTCACCGAGCGGCTGATGCGGGCCACCGCCGCGTCGTACGTGATCTCGCCGCTCGCGCTGGCAGCAGTACAGCCCGACCCGGACCGTTTCCGGGACCAGTTCTCCGCCCGGTGGCTGCTGGCGCTCGGCGCCCGGCTGGTCCGGGATGTCGGGTTGCTCATCACGGGCGCGGCCAAGGCCCGCAAACGGCTCGCGACCTACGCGCTCGACGGCGAGGTCACCTTCGCCTCGGCCGCCGAGCGTGCCGCGTTCGTGCAGGAGCTGACGGCGGGGGTGGGCGCGCTCATCCGCAAGTACGACGCGCCCGGCGCCGAGGCCGGCCGAGGCCACCGGATCGTCGTCGCCGTCCACCCGACGGTCAAGCCGCAGGCCGCCGGAGTACCTGACCCGCCTGACCGGTCCGAACCCTCCGGCCTGCCCGACCCGTACGACCGGTCCGAACCTTCCGATCAGTTCGCATTGCCCGCCCCGACCAACCAGCCCGATCAGTAGGACCCGCTGAGGAGCGCACGCCATGTCCAAGGAATTCGAGATCGCCCGGGAGTTCGAGGTCGACGCCACCCCCGACGAGGTGTGGGAGGCCGTCACCGCCGGGACCGGCGGGTGGCTGTGGCCGATGGAGGCGCCCGAGCCGAGGGTCGGCGGCAAGGGGCCCTTCGGCTCCGAGGTCGTCGCATGGGATCCGCCGCACCGCTACACCAACCGTGTCGAGGACGTCGAGGGCATCTCCGAACAGACCCTCAACCAGCTGGACTACACGATCGAACCGCGCGACGACGGCCGACGGGCCTGGGTGCGGTACGTGCACAGCGGCATCTTCGTCGACGACTGGGACAACCAGTACGACGGCGCCGCCAAGCACACCGGGTTCTATCTGCACACCCTGCGTCAGTACCTGACGCGCTTCGCGGGCCGGACGGTCACCGCGTTCGCCACCTTCGACGGGCCCGAGACGGCCGGGACCCCCGACGCGCTCACCACCGTCGGCCGGGCGCTCGGCCTCGCGGACGACACCCCCGAAGGAGCCCGCGTCCAGGCCGAGGGCCCCGACGGGCAGCTCCTCGACGCCGTGGTCGACTACCGCGACCCGTACTTCATCGGCCTGCGCACCGACGACGCCCTCATCCGCTTCTTCGGCCGCAACCACTGGGGTTACCGCGTCGGCATGAGCGTCCACGACTTCGCGCCGGGTGCCGACGCCAAGGCGGACGAGACCGCATGGCAGGGCTGGCTGAACGGAGTGTTCAGCCAGCCCTGAGAATCACTGTCCGCTACGGCTTACGGCTCGAACCGCACCACCTGCGGGTCGTGGTCGCTGATCTGGTCGTTGAACTCCGCGTTGACGTGCACGCTGTCGTACGTGAACCCGGTGGAGCGCCGGACCGAGCGGCTGACCAGGATCTGGTCGAGGACCTGGGCGTTGCCCTGGAAGACGTACGAGTAACGCTCCCTCTTCGGCAGCGACTTGATCGCCGACCACAGGGCGCCGCCGTCCTCCAGCAGTTCCGCGGTGTCGGAGAACTCGAAGTCGTTGATGTCACCGAGGGCGATGACGTCGGCCTTCTTGTCCTTCGCCAGGATCTGCTTGACGAAGGCGTTCACGGCGGTCGCCTGCAGGTGACGCTGGGTCTCCGAGCTCCGCTTCGGCGGCTGGAACTCCGAGTGCAGCGCCTGGTCGCCGCCCTTGGACGCGAAGTGGTTCGCGATCACGAAGACGGACTTGCCGCGGAAGGAGAACTCGCCGGCGAGCGGCTTGCGGCTGTTCGTCCAGGCGGTGTTCGCCGGGTCGATCCGGCCCGGGGACACCGTCAGCTGCGCCTTGCCGTTCGCCTTCGTCACCCCGGTGGCGGTCGTGGCGTTGCCGCCCGCGCGGTCGGTGAAGGAGACCCGCGCGGGGTTGAACAGGAAGACCTGGCGGATGTTGCCGCCGGGCTCACCGCCGTCCGCGAGGTTCACCGGGTCGATGGACCGCCAGGCGTACGTCGGGCCGCCGGCCGCGGAGATCGCCTCGATCAGCTTCTTGACCGTCTGGTCGGCGGCGACCGTACCGTCGTTGGTGGCACCGTTGTTGTCCTGGATCTCCTCCAGGGCCACGATGTCGGGCGACTGCAGGTTGTGCACGATCGCGGCCGCGTGGTCGGCGAAGGAGGCGTCCGAGGGGTCCAGGTTCTCGACGTTGTACGTCGCCACCGCGAGCTCGTCGCGCGACTGCTTCTGGGTCGTCTCGCGCTCCAGGCCGCCCTGCTTCAGGGTGCCGATCCGGTTGGCGACGAGCGTGTAGCCGCCGAACTGGTTGTAGTCCAGCGGGCCGGCCGTCGTGCCCTTCAGGACGTCACCGACGTTCGCCTTCGGGAAGTCGGCGACCGCGCCCAGCGACTGGATCTGCAGTCGGCCGGTGTTCTGCGAGGTGTAGGAGTCGTACAGCGCGCCGCCGCGGCGGTTGTCGTTCTCCCGGGGCTTCACCGTGACCCACAGCTCGGTGAACGGGTCGGTGGCGCCGACCACGCGGGTGTCGGCGACCTGGACGTTCATGCCCTCCAGGGACTCGTAGTGGTCCAGCGCGTACGTGGCCGGGGCGAGCTTGAGGCCGTTGATCGAGCCCGCGGCGGCGCTGTCGCCGACCGGGGCGTACTTCTTCGGCACGGACTTGGTGTCGATGACGGTCGCGGCCGGGACGGCGTTGCCCGTGGAGACCACCGTGATCGTCGGACGGGTGATCTGCGTCACGGACTGGTTTCCGGACGAAGTGCCGCCCGGCACGAACTCACCGACCGTGCCCGCGACCGTCACCGCGTCGCCCACCGAGACCGTCGGCCGGGAGCTGGTGAAGACGAAGACACCCTCGCTCGTGGCCGGGTTGGTGTCCGCCTTGGGGTCCTGGATCCAGAAGCCGCGCGAGCCGTAGGTGCGGACGCCCGTGACGACGCCCTGCACCCCGGCGACCTGCTGGCCGGTGAGCGGGGACGTCCGGGTGGTGCCCTGGATGTCGTGGATGCGTATGGACTCCGCCTCGGCGGGCGAGGTCAGGACCACGGCGGACACCGTGGAGCAGATGGTGGCGACAGTCAGCGCGCCGATGCGCGCGGTTCTCTTGCTCGGCAAGGGGATCCCTCCGGGGACGTACGTGGGCGCCGGGACGAGAGTGGACGGGGTGGCCTGCGACCGGTGGGGCGGCGCGACGCGCGTAGAACCCGACAGGCCCGATGAACTCCGTCGGTCATGCCTGTAGGCGGCCCCGGAATCACCCCAGAGCTACCCGTGAGTTTCTACGCGCGTCAATCTCCTGCCTGGTCACGCCAGTTGTCAAGGTTTCAGCCATACCCGAATCCTGGCAGGTACATGAACCGGGCGGCATGGGGCCAAATCCGTCTAGGCTGAGCGGCTGCGTACGCGTACCCGTACTCGTTCGCGTACCGCTCATGGGAGCCCCTCCGCGTAGGGCCGCCCGAATCGATCGGCAGTCGTTCGTCACCACCCGTTCCGAGGAGATCCCCACCGATGTCAGACAGCTCGCCACTGCCGCCGGTGCGGCTTCTCTCCGAAGCGGAGCTTGCGCGGGAGGCACTCGCCACACCGCTGCTCTCGCGCGCCGCGCGGCTCGCCCGCTGGGCCGGGCCGGACACGCGTGTGGGTGCCGGAGGTGAACTGGTCGACGAGCAACTGTCCGCCGCCGCCGAGGCGCTCGGGCTCACCGGCGCGGGCGTCGACGGCGCCGACGCGGCGGCCTCGGCCAGTGAGGCCTGGCGGGTGGCCCTGGACACCGGGCTCGTCGAGATCGTGGACGAGGAGGCGGGGACGGTCACCGTGGGCGAGGACCTCGCGCTCCTCGTCTCCGGCGGCCCGCAGGACGTGCTCGGCATCTGGCTCACGGCCCTGGAGACTGCCCTCGCCGACGCGAGCGTGCCCGACCTCGACGGCCTCGTCGACGCCATGGGCTCCGGCGGCGGGATCGACTTCTCCGAACTGGACTGGGACCCCGAGGCCGAGGCGGACTTCCTCGACGGCGTGCTCGGCAACCTCTACCTCCTCACCGTCAGCGAGGACGGCCCCGAGGGACCGGTGCCGCTGCCCGCCCTCGCCGCCTCGATGATCGTCCCCGACGACATGGGAGAGCCCACCAACGACGTACTGGAGCAGGTCTCGGACGCGATGATGCGGCTCGACGACCAGTTCCGGGTGCTGGAGCCGGTCGGGCTGGTCGAGTACCAGCCGGTGGACGAGGCGCTGATGACGGACGCGGAGGAAGCCGCCGCCGAGGGGCCGGGCGCGCCCTCCCCCGACGACACCGACGTCACGCGGTACGGCATGGTCCGGCTCACCCCGCTCGGGCTGTACGGGATGCGGGCGCGGCTCCAGGAGGCGGGTGTGCCCGCGCCCGCGGTCGGGGAACTCGTCGACAAGGGCGCGGACGCGCTGCTGGACGGCACCGCCGGGTTCCCGCCGGCGGCGGCCCAGGCCGAGACCGAG
>NZ_LRTR01000447.1 GCF_001550375.1 Streptomyces europaeiscabiei
CGAGGCTCCGACCCGGGCGCCCCGCTGCGGCGGCTGCGCTGTCAGCAGGCGCTGTCCCTCGTGGGGGCCGTGGCCGAACCGGCCCTCCGGGAGGTTCTGGACGACCCCGAGCTGGGCGGGCTCGCCCGGGTGTGGCTGACCGAGCACGGCGCCGCCGACGTGCCCGCGCCGTCCGAGGCCATGGTCTTCTGGCTGACCATCGACACGGTCGCCGCGCAGCTCGCCGCGGAGGGGAACTCCGCGGAACTGCGGGCGCTCGTGGAGGGGTTGGCGGCGCAGCACGGTTCGTTCTTCGCGGCGGTCTGGCGGGTGGACCATCCGGCGACGCCCGACGTCCTTGAGGCGATGGGGCGGATCCACCCCGACAAGAGGGTGGCGAAGGAGGCCCGCAAGGCGGCGTTCAAGGCGCGGTCGCAGAAAGGGCCGGGCGGGGGCGCCCAGTAGCTCGGGGGTGCCTGTGCGATGGCGGGTGCGGGTGAGTGGGGGCTCGTCGCGCACTTCCCCGCGTCGCTGAGAAGCGAAGCAGGGGCCGCGCCCCGTTTCGCTTCTCGGCGGCGCGGCCCATTTGGTGGTTCACCGAAGCCGGGGGGCTCGCGTCGCCCGCCGTTCAACCGGCGTTCAAGCGCGAGCGCGACCGTGTGGCGCGACAGCTCGGGTCCGCCCCCACGGTCATCCACCGCCACGCAGGAGACAGCATGCCGCTCACCCGCAGGGACTTCGCCAGACGATCCGCGGTCACCGGGGCCGGTGTCGCGCTGGCGGGCAGCGTCGGCGCACTCGCCACCGCGCCGAACGCCCTCGCGTCGACGGACGCGGACCTGGACCTGGAGGCCGACCAGGGCGGTGCGACCGGCGACGGCACCGAGCGCGGGGCGGACCGCCACCGTGGAGTCGGATACGGGCCGCTCGTGCCCGACCCCGAGGGCATCCTTGCGCTGCCCGCCGGCTTCAAGTACCGGATCATCACGTACAGCGGGAAGACGAAGCTGGAGTCGGGCGAGTTCACGCCGGGCAAGCACGACGGCACCGCGGCCTTCCCCGGCCCCCGGGGCACCACCCTCCTCGTCAACAACCACGAGCTGAAGGGGCCCCGGGCCAACTGGGAGTTCCCGGTGCCGCTCACCGAGGGACTGGTCTACGACCCGGCGGCGGCCGGCGGCTGCACCGTGGTGGAGGTACGGCCCGGCGGACGCGTCGCCGAGTGGGTCGGGATCGCGGGCACGTCCACCAACTGCGCGGGCGGCAGCACCCCGTGGGGCACCTGGCTCACCTGCGAGGAGAACTCCGACCGGGCCGGCGTCAACGGCATGACCAAGGACCACGGGTACGTCTTCGAGGTCGATCCCTGCGACCGCCGCGCCAACCGCGCCCCGAAGCCCCTGAAGTTCTTCGGCCGCTACGACCACGAGGCCGTCGTCATCGACCCCGGGCGCGGCCACGCCTACCTCACCGAGGACGCGGCGGCCCCCAACGGCCTCTTCTTCCGCTGGACCCCGCCCAGGGGATTCACCTACGGCCCCGGGAAGTTCCGTAACCTCGCCGACGACGCGGGCGTCCTCCAGGCCCCCAGGTGCTACGACTCCGGCGGCCGCTTCGTCGACGACCTGTCCCGCGCCACGAAGACCGGCACGGTGTACGGGGTCGACTGGATCGACGTCCCCGACCGTGACGCGAAGACCGTCGCCGTGCGCAAGCAGTTCGCGGACACGGAGATCACTCGCGCCCGCAAGCTGGAGGGCATGTGGTGGGGCGACGGCGGCGCGTACATCGTCTCCTCCTACGCCCGTGCGGAGAGCCCCGGCGCCGCGCACGACGGCCAGGTCTGGTTCTACGACCCCAAGCGCCGCACCCTGACCCTGAAGGTCCTGCTCGGCGTCAATCCCGACCCGTCCGTGGACGGCGCGCTCGACGGCCCCGACAACATCACCGTCTCCCCGTACGGCGGCATCATCCTGGCCGAGGACGGCGAGGGCGTCTCGCACCTGTTCGGCGCCACCGACAGCGGCCGTACGTACCCGATCGCCCGCAACGACCTGAACATCGGCACCGAGGACGAGCCGGAGTACAGCGAGTTCGCCGGCGTCACCTTCTCACCCGACGGAAAGACCCTGTACGCCAACATCCAGACGCCGGGAATTCTGCTCGCGATCACCGGTCCGTGGAAGCGGCAGCGGCGTTAGAACGCCGAGTCACTCGTACGGGTGGGGCTGTCTGATTCTGCGGACGGTCCATGGTGCTGGACATACCGTTCGCGCATGTCCAAGTCGTGTGAGCAGTGCGGCACTCCGGTGAAAGAGAAGCACAGGCGCTTCTGTAGCAATCGGTGCAGTCTCGCCGGGACGGCGAAGCAGCGGGCGGCGGCGAAGCGAAGGCCGAAGCCGCCGTGCCCTCAGTGCGGGGAGCCCATTCTGAGCCGAGGCGCGGTCCATTGCAGCAGGGTCTGCGCCAACGTGACGCGCCGGAAGGAGGCGGCGGCACGGCGTGGGGAGCCCGCGCCGTGCCGCCGCTGCGGATCAACGGGCAGGCGCCCCCGCTGCGACGGGCCGTACTGCTCGTGGGAGTGCTTCAACGAGGACCGCTACGAGCGGACCGGCACGTTTGCGCGCTGGCTCGCGGCGTGGAGCGCGGGCGAAGTCAGCGGAACCAGGGAGGACGGCAGCCCGGACTGGAGGGTGCGCCAAGCCCTGGTGGTCCTGCTCAGGGGGCAGTGTTGCGAGAAGTGCGGCTGGGCCGAGGTCAACCCTGTTTCGGGGCGTGTTCCGCTACACGTCGACCACATCGACGGCGACCGCTCAAAGAACCGTCCGGAGGATGTCCGACTGCTGTGCCCGAACTGTCACGCGCTGACGCCCACCTACAAGCACTTGAACAATCCGCGGGTGCAGCCTGTCAGGCAGAAGCAGAGCCGCCGGTACCAGGAGGTCTGGCTCGGTAGACGCACGGCATAGCGGCGGTAGGCGCGACCCCATGGCCCACCAACCGTCAGGTCGTCGACTCCGTCCTGCGCCGCCCGGACGAGCCCGGCGAGCTGCTCGCCTACTGGACCTCGCGGTACGGCCGGAACATCCCCAAGCCGGTGAAGCGGGGTGTCGCCGACGCCGTACGACGGCTCTACAGCCCCAAGTCGCTGCTGAAGTACGACACGGCGTCCAAGGGCTACCGCTTCGGCGACATCCTCAACCTGGTGCACGCGGCGCCGAACCCGGACAAGCCCTGGCAGGGGGACCTGTTCCAGTACGCCCTCGACCGGCGCCACAACCCGGACACGGCCGTCGTGCCCAGGTCGCTGCCGATGCTCGCCGCGCACCGTGACCTGATGGAGCTGCGGCCCGCGAAGCGGCGCAAGGTCGTGACCGGTGCGGCCGGTGCGCGACGTCTCGCCGACGCGGGCATCACCTGGGAGGCGCTGGCGGGCTGGCTGCAGGGGCCGATGGACAAGGCGGCCAGGGAGGCCGTCATCCCGTCCATGGGTGCCATGGCCCTGACGAGGAACCTGCGGAACGTCGACGAGGCGGGCGTCTCGGACGAGGTCGCTGCCCACGTCGCGGCTCGGATCAGTGACCCGGCGGAGGTCGCACGGTCGCGGCAGTTCCCGTTCCGCTACCTCTCGGCGTACCGCCACGCGCCCTCGCTGCGCTGGGCGTACCCGTTGGAGCGGGCGCTCGGCCACTCGCTGGCCAACGTGCCCGCGCTGTCCGGCCGGACCCTGGTCCTGGTCGACCGCTCGGGCTCGATGTTCGGCTCGCGGCTGACCGACCGCTCGTCGCTCACGTACGCCGACGCGGCGGCGATCTTCGGCACGGCGCTCGCGCTGCGGGCGGCGGACGCGGATCTCGTCGAGTTCGGGTCCACGAGCCGGAGGGTGAAGTTCGGTGCGGGCGAGTCCGTGCTGAAGATCATCGGGCGGTTCGGCGACCTGGGCGGCACCGACACGACCGGGGCCGTCCGTCGCCACTACCGCAAGCACGACCGGGTGCTGATCGTCACCGACGAGCAGGCCGGGTACAGCCACTACGGCGACCCGACCCGGCAGATCCCGGCCCACGTGCCGGTCTACACCTGGAACCTCGCCGGCTACCGGGCGGGCCACGGCCCCTCCGGCGAGGCGAACCGCCACACCTTCGGTGGGCTTTCGGACGCGGCTTTCCGGATGGTGCCGCTGCTTGAGGCCGCCCGGGACGCCGACTGGCCGTGGGCGGCCGAGTGACGGCGGGCCCTGGGGCCGCTGAGTGACCCCGGTCCGTGGGCCGGTGGCATACGGGGGGTGAGTGTGGCCCGTGTCCCATGGGGGATACGGGCCACACTCTTGTTCGTGGGTCGTACTGACATCTAACATTTCAGTTCATGGAGGCCATACGACCGGTCGGGCGCACCCTGCTGAGGGACCGCGCCTACCAAGCCATCCGGGACGCCATCGTGGCCGGGGAGATCGAGCCGGGCGCGGTGGTCCGGGACGCCGAGTTCGCGGAGTTGCTGGGGCTGTCGCGGGCGCCGGTGCGGGAGGCGTTCTCCCGGCTGGTGGACGAGGGCCTCCTGGAGAGCAAGCCGCAGAGCTATACGAGGGTCACGCCCGTCGTCGCCGCCGATGTGCGGGACGCGGCCGCCGTGGTCGGCGCCATGCACGAACTGGCCACCCGGACCGCTGTTCCCCGGCTGTTCGCGGCGGACGTCGAGACGATGCGCTCGGCCAACGCGCGGTTCGCGGCGGCCGTCCGCACGGGAGACGTCGACGCGGCCCTGGTCGCCGACGACGCCCTGCACGACGTCCTCGTCCGGGTGAGCGGCAACCGCGCGGCCGCCGCCACCGTCGCCCGCTACACCCCGCTCATCCGCAGACTGGAGCGACGGCGATTCGGCGAGGGCGGCAACTGCCGCTCGGCCGGACTGCACGAGCAGTTGATCGAGGCCTGCGCGGTCGGTGACACGGACGAGGCGGTCCGTGTCACGGCGGAGATCTGGCGCGGCCTGGCCGCACTCGCCGACGAGTCGACCGACGCCCCGGCCGACGAGCGGGTCGACGCCCCGGCCGACGGGCCGGTCGAGGCTTCCGGTGACGAGCGGACCGTATCGAGCGACGGGCCGGTCGCCGAGTCCGCCGCGGAGCCGGTCGGCGTATCCGCGCGCCGGCCCGTTCACGAGCCCGCCCACGAACCCGTCGACGTGCCGGTGCGCGAAGCGGGCCACTGACCCGACCGACCTCGCCCCCCACCCCACTCCACCCGGGAGAACCCGTGTCCCTTTCTTCCTTCGAGCGCTACCCGCTCCTCTTCGGGCCCTCGCCGGTCCACCCGCTGGAGCGGCTGACCGCCCACCTCGGCGGCGCCTCCGTCTGGGCCAAGCGCGAGGACTGCAACTCCGGCATCGCGTACGGCGGCAACAAGACCCGCAAGCTGGAGTACCTCGTCGCCGACGCGCTCGCCCAGGGCTGCGACACCCTCGTCTCCATCGGCGGCGTGCAGTCCAACCACACCCGCCAGGTCGCCGCCGTCGCCGCCCGCGCCGGGCTCAAGTGCGTCCTCGTGCAGGAGAGTTGGGTGGACTGGCCGGACCCCGTGTACGACAAGGTCGGCAACATCCTGATCAGCCGGCTGGCCGGGGCCGACGTACGGCTCGTCCGGGCCGGCTTCGGTATCGGCTTCAAGGAGAGCTGGGAACTGGCGCTCAGAGAGGTCGAGGAGGACGGCGGCAAGCCGTACGCCATCCCCGCCGGCGCCTCCGACCACCCCCTCGGTGGCCTCGGCTTCGCGGGCTGGGCGTACGAAGTCGCCGAGCAGGAGCGGGAGTTGGGTGTCTTCTTCGACACGGTGATCGTGTGCTCGGTGACCGGCTCGACCCAGGCCGGCATGGTCGCCGGTTTCGCCGCGCTCGAGGAGGTGGGCGGACGGCCGCGCCGGGTGCTCGGCATCGACGCCTCGGCCAAGCCGGTCCCCACCCGCGAGCAGATCGCCCGTATCGCCCAGAACACCGGGCAACTCATCGGCGTCAAGCGGAAGTTGACCGTAGAAGACATCGAGCTGGACGAGCGCTACCACGCCGGGATCTACGGCGTCCCGGACGACGCCACCCTCGTCGCCATGCAACTCGCCGCGCGCACCGAGGGCATGGTCACCGACCCCGTGTACGAGGGCAAGTCGATGGCCGGGATGATCGACCTGATCGAGCGCGGCGAGATCGGCCCGGAGTCCACCGTCCTGTACGCCCACCTCGGCGGCCAGCCCGCGCTGAACGCGTACAGCGGAGTGATCCAGTGACGCCGGAGGCGCTGCTCCGGGGCTGACCCGGACATCGGAGCCTTTGCCGGACCCGGACCCGGACCCGGGCGCCGGAACCTGGCCCGGGCGCCGGAACCTGACCCGGCGCCTGGCCGGACGCAGCGCACAGCGTGCGGGCGGACGATCGGCAGGGGGAGCCGACGCGGCGAGCGGGCGGAGCCCGAGGGTGCCCGTCGCGGGGCCGCCGACAGCCGGGGCGGTTCCCGGCTCTCGCCGGAGGGCTTCCCGCCGGTCGGGCCGCCGGGCGCACCCTCCTCGGGGACGCCCGGCGTTGTGCGGATGTGCCCTCAGAGTGCCTGCGCGGCGGGCTTCACCATCCCCCTGACCGTGCGGGACTTCACGAAGTCGCCCATCGCGGTCATGTCCCACTCGCCGGAGAACTGCTTGATCAGCTTGGCCATCATCACGCCGGTCTGGGCCTCGGCGTTGGTGAGGTCGAAGCGGACCAGCTCCTCGCCGGTCGCGGCGTCGAGCAGTCGGCAGTAGGCCTTGGCGACCTCGGTGAACTTCTGGCCGGAGAAGGAGTTGACCGTGAAGACCAGCCCGGTGACCTCCTGGGGAAGCCGTCCGAGGTCGACCACGATCACCTCGTCGTCCCCGCCGCCCTCGCCGGTGAGGTTGTCACCGGAGTGCTTGATCGCGCCGTTCACGATCGAGAGCTTGCCGAAGTAGCAGCTGTCGATGTGGTTGCGCTGCGGGCCGTACGCGATGACCGACGCGTCGAGGTCGATGTCCTTGCCCCGGTACGCCGGCTCCCAGCCGAGGCCCATCTTGACCTGCGAGAGCAGCGGGCGGCCGCCCTTGACCAGGGAGACCGTCTGGTTCTTCTGGAGGCTGACGCGGCCCTTGTCCAGGTTGATCTTGCCGGCGCCGGGGGCCGGGGCCGGGGGTGCGGCCGGAGGGGCGGGGGGTACCGGGGGCGCGGTGACGCGCGGGTC
>NZ_LRTR01000448.1 GCF_001550375.1 Streptomyces europaeiscabiei
GCGAGGGCGAGCCGGGCCGGGGCCGGGGCGGGCTCCTCCACGGTGACACCGAAGTCCGTCGCGATGCCCGCGAGCCCGTTCGCATACCCCTGGCCGACCGCGCGGGCCTTCCACGCGCCGTTGCGCAGATAGATCTCCACGATCACCAGGGCCGTCTCCGTGCCCAGCTGCGGCGGGGTGAACGTGGAGATCACGGAGCCGTCCGCCGCGTTGCGGATCGTGGCCGTCGGTTCGATGCCCTGGAACGTCTGGCCCGCCGCGTCCGGGCTGGCCGTGATGACGATCTTCTCGATGCCCGGGGGGACGGCCGTCGTGTCCACCGTGATCGAGTCGGGGGTCGTACCGCCGCCGGAGCGGTACGTCACGCCCGGGCCGGTCGGCTGGTTGAAGAAGATGAAGTCGTCGTCCGAGCGCACCTTGCCGTCGGCGGTGAGCAGCAGGCCCGATACGTCGAGCCGCACGGGCGCGGCGACGTCCACCGCGACGCGGGTGGCGGGCAGCGGGATGTTCGAGCCGGGGGTCATAGCGGTCATGCGTGGTGAACGATTCAGGCCGCTTTACCGTTCCCTTACCCACGGGTGCCTGGCGGCCGTTCGGGTCAGCGGCGGTTGCGGGGGTGTTCCCGGGCCGTGCGTTCGTTGCCCCGTCGGTAGTTTCCGGTCCAGCGGGCCATGACCAGCTGCGGGTCGCCCGCCGCCACCTCGGCGAGGAAGCGGGCGGCTCGCGGACCGCGCAGCGTCGTGGCCGCGCGGCCGTGGTGGTCGATCGTCACCGTGCCGTCGGCGTGCTGGGTGTGGGTGAATCCCTGGGGACGTGGCATGTCCCGGATGGTAGGGGCGGAGGTGGCGCCAGCCCAGCGAATTTCGGACACCCGGCCGTCCCCGGTGGTCCCGTGCCCCGATCGTGGCCCTCCGCCTGCAGAGGTTGTGGTGGCCGGTACGGCAGTAGGAGCGGGCGGGCACGATCGGTGCCCACCCGCTCCTTTCCGTACGTCGGTACGGCCCTCGTATCCTGTACGACGTACGAACCCGGGTGAGCCCGGTCGCTCAGTACGGCCAGATCGGCGGGTCGCTCACGAAGTGGCCGCCCAGGTTGGCGTGGGCCACGTTCTCGGGGTCCAGTTCGCCCTGCTCGGCGATCAGCTTCTCGGCGTACGGCTCGGAGTCGTCCCGGGGCTCGTAGCCGAGGGCGCGGGCGGTGGAGAGGTCCCACCACAGGCGGGTGTTGGCGGAGGAGCCGTAGACGACGGTGTGGCCGACATTCTCGGCGGTCAGGGCCGCGTCGAAGAGGCGGGCGCCGTCGGCCGGGCTCATCCAGAGCGAGAGCATGCGGACGCTGGTGGGCTCGGGGAAGCAGGAGCCGATGCGGACGGAGACCGTCTCCAGGCCGTGCTTGTCCCAGTAGAGCTGGGCCAGGTCCTCACCGAAGGACTTGGACAGGCCGTAGAAGGTGTCGGGGCGGTGGGCGGTCTCGATCGGAATCAGCGGGTCCTGGCCCTGCGGGCGGGGCGTGAAGCCCACCGCGTGGTTGGAGGACGCGAACACGATACGGGGGACGCCCTCCGCGCGGGCGGCCTCGTACAGGTTGTACGTCCCCTCGATGTTCGCCCTGAGGATCTTCTCGAAGGAGGCTTCCAGGGAGATGCCCGCGAGGTGGATGATCGCGTCGACGCCCCGTACGGCCTCGCGCAGGGCATCCTTGTCGGCGAGGTCGGCCGTGATCGCGTCCGGCGCGCCCTCGACGGGCAGCACGTCCAGGAGGCGCAGCTCGTAGCCGTGGGCCGGGAGCAGGTCCCGCATCAGGGTGCCGAGTCCACCGGCGGCGCCGGTGAGCAGAACGGTGCGGGGAGCGGGCATCCGTGGATCTCCTTGCATCGCCATTCGTGCACATGGGCGTCCGGCATTCACATTCATGGACACGCTAGGGAGTGTGGGTCCCGTGCGTCAAGTGTGGCGCCGAGGTGCGAAATCGCTGGTGCGGCGCGGGTTGCTCGGCTTGACCGGCCGCAAGGAGGCGCCTTAGCGTGCTGTTGTTCAGAAATGTAGACACTGATCAGTGACATGGACTTGGGAGAGCCCGTGGACTTGGCAGAGCCCGTGACGCCGGCCCCTCTCGCCGCCCGGCTCATGGTCCCCAGCGGACCGCTGTTCTTCCCCGTCACGGCGTACGGCCCGGACGGCGCGGTCGATCTCGACGCCTACCGCGCGCACGTCCGCCGGGGCGTCGAGGCCGGGGCGGCCGCGGTCTTCGCCTGCTGCGGCACCGGCGAGTTCCACGCGCTCACGCCGGAGGAGTTCCAGGAGTGCGTACGGGCCGCCGTCGCGGAGACGGCCG
>NZ_LRTR01000449.1 GCF_001550375.1 Streptomyces europaeiscabiei
CGGTGGTGGCCGGCGCGGGCTACGGCACCGCCCTCGCCGTGCGCTACGCGCGTCTCGCCGAGGAGGCCGGCGCCGACGGCCTCCTCGCCATGCCGCCGTACCTCGTCGTGGCCGCCCAGGAAGGGCTGCTGCGCCACTACCGGGAACTCGCCGCGGCGACCTCCCTCCCCGTCGTCGTCTATCAGCGCGACAACGCCGTCTTCACGCCGGAGACGGTGGTCGAACTGGCCCGCACGGAAGGGATCGTCGGTCTCAAGGACGGCGTCGGCGACCTGGACCTGATGACGCGGATCGTCAGCGCGGTGCGCGACGAAGCCTCCGGCCCGGACGGCTTCCTCTACTTCAACGGCCTGCCGACCGCCGAGCTGACCCAGCCCGCCTACCGGGCCGTCGGGGTCCCCCTGTACTCGTCGGCCGTCTTCTGCTTCGTACCGGAGATCGCCCTCGCGTTTCACAGGGCGCTCGGCGCGGGAGACGATGCGATCGTGGAACGGCTGCTCGACGGGTTCTACCGCCCCTTCGTCGAACTCCGGGCCCGCGGACGCGGCTACGCCGTGTCGTTGGTCAAGGCCGGGGTACGGCTACGGGGGCTGGACGTGGGAGAGGTACGGCCGCCGCTGCACGAACCGGCCGAGGAACACGTCAAGCAGCTGGGCCAGTTGATCGAGCGCGGTCACGCGCTGCTGGAAGAGTGCCAGGAGGGCAAGTGAAGGCGTCGACGTTCGTCTACCCGTGGGACGTCAACGGGGATCCGGCCGCCGCGGAGCGCATCGCGGGACTGGGCGTGCGGCAGGCGACGCTCGCCTCCGCGTACCACTCCACCCGCGCGCTCACCCCCCGCCACCCCCGGCAGCGCATCGTCACCGCCGAGCACGCGGCCGTGCTGTATCCGCCGGGTGCTCGGTGGCAGGGCCGTACGCTGCGGCCGTACCCGGCGGGGGAGTGGGCGCCCGGCGACGCGTTCGGGCAGGCGGCGACGGCGCTCGCGCACGCCGGTCTCGAAGTGCACACCTGGGTGGTCCTGGCGCACAACTCCCGCCTGGGCGCCGAGCATCCCTCGACCTGTGTGGTCAACGCGTACGGGGACCGGTACCCGTGGGCCCCGTGCGTCGCGCAGCCCGAAACGCGGGAGTACCTGGTCGATCTGGCGGTGGAGGCGGCGGTCCGGCCGGGCGCGCGCGGCACGGAGCTGGAGTCGCTCGGCTGGTACGGCATCTCCCACCTCCACGCCCACGACAAGACGGGCGGGGTCGGGCTCGGGGACGCCGGGCAGTACCTGATGTCGCTCTGCTTCTGCGGCACCTGCCGCGAGGGGTACGCCGAGGCCGGGCAGAACCCGGATGTGCTGGCGGCGGCCGTACGAGACGCGCTGGAACCGCTGTGGCGGGGCGAAACCTTCGACGAGGGCTGGCCGGCCGTGGAGAAACTCCTCGGGGCCGAGCGGGCCGAGGCCACGCGGGTATGGCGCGACGCGATCGCGCGCTCGCTCCAGGAGACGGCCGTCACGGCGGTACGCGCCGCCGCGCCCGCGGGGTTCCAGGTGCTCCTGCACGCGGACCCGGTGACCTATCACTGCGGGGCGAATCCAGGCGTCGACCCCGAGCACGTTCTGGGTGTGGCGGACGGTGTCGTCGTGCCGTGTGCGGGCGGTCCCGGACTGCTGCCGGCGTTCGCCGAGGTCGAGGCCGAGGGGGCCGTACTGGCCGCCAACTTCTCCATCGTGTCGGGAATGGGCGGCAGCCCGGTGACGCTGGCCGAGGACGCGGGGCGGGCCGTGGAGCTGGGTGCGACCGAACTCCGCCTGTACCACGCGGGGTTGGCCTCGGACCAGGACCTGGCGGCGGTACGGGAGGCGTTGACGGCGGTGGGCTGAGCCGGGAGGTCCGGCCCCGCCGGGGGAGGGCCGGCAGGGGCGGCCGTGCGCCGACGCCCCCCGGCTCAGGACAGGACACGGTAGGTCACGTGCGTGACCCGGTGCGCCGGCCGCGACGTCACCTGCTCCAGTTCCAGCGGCGGGACGCCCTCGAACAGGCGTGTGCCGGTGCCGAGGGTGAGCGGCACGATGTGCAGCCGCAGCTCGTCGATCAGTCCGGCGGCGAGGTACTGGTTGACGGTGGTCGCGCCGCCCTGGACCGCGACGTCGCCGTCGCCGGCCGCCGCGCGTGCCTGCGCGAGTGCCGACTCGATGCCGTCGGTGACGAAGTGGAACGTGGTGCCGCCGTCCATCGGCTGCGTCTCTCGCGCGTGGTGGGTGAGCACGAACACCGGTGCGTGGAACGGTGGATCGTCGCCCCACCAGCCGTTCCACTGCCGGTCCCACGCGCCACGCACCGGGCCGAACATGTTGCGCCCCATGATGAACGCCTTGGCGGCGGCCATCCGGTCGAGCTCGGCCCGGTTCTCGTCAGGAGTGTCGAACATCCAGGCGTGCAGTGCGCCGCCCGTGCCGTCGCCGCCGTCGTCACCGAACGGGCGTTCCTCTGTCTGGTTGAGCCCGGCCGAGTACCCGTCGGCCGAGATCGTGATGTCGCAGATCACCTTGCCCATGGGGACAGGGTCTCCTACCTACCGGCGATGGCGTAGGAGACCGGCCGCTGTCAGCAGGCACATCGTCCCCACGGTCGGCAGCAGCACCGGGAGGTCGACCAGCGCCACCAGGCCCGCGCCGATCGCCATGCCCGCCGCCGTCGGGGCGAACAGCAGGGTGTGGGCGGTGGCCGTGGTGCGGCCCAGCAGATCGGGCGGGGTCTCGCGCTGGACGGCGGTGAGCGCGGCGGTCAGGACACAGGGGAGACCGACACCGATGGCCGCGCTGCAGGCCAGGACGACGATGTCGTTCGGGATCGTGCGGGCCGCCACCGCCACCCCCGTCAGGGCGATGCCGTATGCCGCGAAGCGGAGTTCGCCCAGGCGGCGCAGGAGGGTGCCCGTGCTCAGGCCGACGGCGATCGAGCCGGCGCCCTGGGCGACGTGGAGGAGGCCGGTGTACACGGGGGAGTGGCCCAGGGACTCGACCACCGCGTAGATCAGGGCGCCGTTCACCCCGGAGAGCAGCATCGTCGTGCCGCCGGCCAGGACCAGGGGGCGCAGACGCTGGTCGGTGAGGAGGCGCCGGGCGCCTTCGGTGGTGCGGGCTCGTGGGCCCGTGGTGGGTCGTTCCGAGGGGCGGGGCTGTGTCTTCCGGAACCGCACCGCCCCGTACAGTCCCGCCGCCGCGACGAACGTGACCGCGTCCAGCAGTGCCACCGTCGCCCCGCCGTACGCGGCGTAGAGGCCCGCTCCCGCCGGCGGGGCCAGCAGCTTCATGCTCTCGTTCGCCGTCATGCGCAGGCCGTTGAAGTCGCCGAGGAGGGACGGGTCGACGGCGGTGGCGACCAGGGCCGACTCCGCCGCGTCGTGGACGACGCCTGCCGCGCCGTAGACGAGGAGGACCGTGTAGAGGAGCCAGAGGTCGCCCGGGGCGCGCACGGTGAAGAGGGTGAGGAGGAGGGCGGCGAGGGCGAGGTCGGTGGTGATGAGGACGGCGCGGCGGTGGAGGCGGTCCGCGAGGGTGCCCAGGAGAGGGCCGGCGAGGAGCGGGGCCCACAGGGCGAACGCGCACAGCGCCGCCAGCGCGTCCGAGCCGGTGAGGTCCTTGACCCAGACGCCCGCGACCAGCCACATCGCCGACGAGCCGAGGCCCGAGACCACCACTGCGGCCAGGTACAGCCCCGCGTCGCGGTCCCTGAGGACGCGTCCGGTCGGCCAGGTCGTGCGGGTCGTGGGTGTGGATGTCATGGCTGGTGATCGTGGTGCTAAGGGCCCGCCGTCCGGATCGGGCGGATGCCCTAGGAATCGTCGCCGGGAGGGGTGGGTGCGGGCTGCGCGATGAGTTCTCGGGACGCCGAAGGTCTACCGGACAAGGGAGACACAGACGTCCGGCCCAGCTTCGAGAGCCACCCGAGAGCCACCCGAGAAGCACCTGAGAACCATCCGAGAACCATCCGAGGAGCACCGCATGACCGACCACGCCCCGATCCCCCTCGACCTCGCCCCCCAGGCCCGGATCGTCGCCCGCCTCGCCCGAGGCGTCCGTGACGAACAGCTATCCGAGCCCACCCCGTGCCCGGAGTACGCCGTGCACCACCTCCTCGGCCATCTGCTCGGGCTGGCCGTCGCCTTCCGTGACGCGGGCCGGAAGGATCTGGGGCCCACGACGGACACCGATCCGCAGGCGGCGTTGCCCGACGTCGGGCAGGGCTGGCGTGAGGCTCTGCCGCAGGTCCTCGACGAGCTCGGCGTGGCCTGGCGGGACGCGGCCGCATGGACGGGGGAGACCCGGGCGGGCGGGGTGCCGCTGCCGGGGGAGATCGCCGGGGCCGTGGCGGCGGACGAGCTGGTCGTGCACGGCTGGGACCTCGCGCGGGCGACCGGGCAGGCGTACGACCCCGATCCGGCTGCCCTCGCCGCGACGCACTCCTTCCTCGCCGCCTCGGTCGACGATCCCTCGCGCGGCGACATCTTCGGCCCCGTGGTGCCCGTGCCGGACGGTGCGCCGCTGCTGGACCGCGTGATCGGGCTGAGCGGACGCGATCCGATCTGGAAGCCGTAGATTCCCGCGACGGGACGACGGGACGACGGGACGACGGGACGACGGGACGACCGAACGGCGGGACGACCGAACGGCGGAGCGACGGGGCGCGGCGGAACGACGGGGCGCGGCGGAACGACGGGGCGCGGCGGAACGGCCGAACGGCTCGCGCCGCCGACCGTCAGGACGCCGTAGGCGCATCCAGGACAGAACCCGCAAACGCGGCGCGCGCGCCCGCCCGTCTCCGTACGCTCCCGGACATGCCCCTGAGCCTCACCGTCCTCGGTACCGCCTCTCCGCACCCCCGTCCGGGCCGGCCGGCCTCCGGCTATCTGCTGCGCGGCGGGGGCGCCGAGATATGGGTGGACGCGGGGTTCGGGACGTTCGCCGAGTTGCAGCGGCACACGGATCCCACCCGGCTCACGGCGATCTGGATCTCCCATCTGCACGCGGACCACAGCGCGGATCTGGTGGCCGCGATGTACGGGTTCGCGTTCGGCGGCCTCACCCTGCCCGCGCCGCTGCCCGTCTACGCGCCCGGCGACTGCGCGGGGCGGCTCGCGGGCTTCTTCGGGCGGTCGGACACGGCGTTCCTGAGCGGGGTGTTCGACTTCCGCCCCCTGTACGACGGTCATTCGGTCCGGCACTGGAATCTGACACTCACCGCCCGCGCCGTGGTCCACGACGTGGAGTCCTACGGGCTGCGCGCCGAGTGTCAGGGGCGGATCTTCGCGTACTCGGGGGACAGCGGTCCGTGCGACGCCCTCGGTCACCTGGCCGGCGGCGCCGACCTGTTCCTGTGCGAGGCGGACGTCGACTCGCATCGCGAAGGCGAACCCCGGGTGCATCTCACCCCGGAGGAGGCCGGGACGTACGCGAAGAGCGCGAGCCGGCTGCTGATCACGCATGTGGGGCCCACGCTCACCCCGGAGGGGGCGACCGGGCGGGCAGCCGTCATCTTCGGCGGGCCGACAGAGAGCGCGCGCGAGGGCGACACCAAGATCGTGTGACAGCGGAGCGGTCGGCAAGGCCGTCAGCGGGGCCGTCAGTAGGGCCGTATGGCATCAAGATCGCGTGATGGCGGCCACATCTTCTTTTGTCGGAAGCATTGACGAAACACGGAGCCCCTCCCTACCTTCAACGCGTCGTACTTCGTACGTCATATATGAGACGCGATACGTGAGATCCCATATGGGATTCCACACGTGAGAACCGAGAGGCGCGCATGACCTCTGTGCCCATGCCGATCCCGTCCCGCACGCAGTTCGTGCTGGAGGGGATCAAGCACCGCATCCTCACCGGGCAGTTGACGCCCGGTCAGGCCCTGGTCGAGACCGAGCTGGCCGCGCAGTTCGGGGTGTCCAAGACGCCCGTGCGCGAGGCGCTCAAGACGCTGGCCGGGACCGGGCTCGTCGTGATGAACCAGTACAAGGGCGTCACGGTGCGCATGGTGGACGCGGACATGGCGCGCGAGGTCTACGACGTACGGCTGCTCCTGGAGCCGGAGGCCCTGCGGCGCTCGGTGCGGCGCGGTGCCCCGTGGAACGCGGCGGGTGACGCGCTGGCCAGGGCCGACGAGGCCACGGACACCGCCGAACGGTCGCTGGCCAACCGGGAGTTCCACCGCGCGCTGTACGTGCCGTGCGGGAACCCGCTGCTCGGCCGGATGCTCGACGAGGTGCGCGACCAGGCCGCCCTGGTGTCGGCCGTCGCCTGGGCCGCCGACCCGTCCTGGGAGCGGGAGGCCGCCGAGCACCGGGAGATCCTGCGGCTCGCCCTCGACGGCGACGCCGACGGCGCGGCCGCCGCCCTGCACGCGCACATCGCCTCGTTCGTCGAACGGGCCTTCCCCGGGGCCCGCGAGGAACAGCAGGCCCAGCAAGCTCAGCAAGCTCAGCAGGCCCAGTAAGCCCCCGAGTCCACGAGGCACGGCGAGCCCGCCCGACGCGGCGGGCCCGCCGGCCCTCCGCAGTCCTCCAAGAAGTCCTTGCAGAGGAAGGTCATCAATGAGCAGCGTGACGTTCGAGACCCAACGGGCGGCTCTGGCCGACGTGGTGGCCATCCCGGTGACTCCGTTCGCCGAGGACGGCACCGTCGACCAGAGCGCCCACCGGGCCCTGCTGCGTCGGCTGCTCGACGGAGGGATCACCACCCTCACCCCGAACGGCAACACCGGCGAGTTCTACGCCCTCACCCCCGAAGAGCGTCGCCTCGTCACCGAGCTGACCATGGACGAGGTCGGCGACCGGGCCGTGATCCTGGTCGGCGTCGGGCACGACGTGCCGACCGCGATCGCCTCCGCCGAGCACGCCCGCGAGATCGGGGCGCAGATGGTGATGGTCCATCAGCCGGTGCACCCCTACGTGTCGCAGGACGGCTGGGTCGACTACCACCGGGCGATCGCGGAGGCCGTGCCCGAGCTGGGCGTCGTCCCCTACATCCGCAACGCGCAGCTCACCGGTGTCCGGCTCGCCGAACTCGCCGACACCTGCCCGAACGTGATCGGGGTCAAGTACGCCGTGCCGGACGCCGCGCGCTTCGCCGCCTTCGCCCGCGACGCGGGCCTGGAGCGCTTCGTCTGGGTGGCCGGTCTCGCCGAGCCGTACGCGCCCTCCTACTTCTCGGCCGGCGCCACCGGCTTCACCTCGGGGCTGGTGAACGTCTCCCCGGCCGTCTCGCTGAACATGATCGAAGCGCTTCGATCGGGTGACTTCCCGGCCGCCATGAAGGTCTGGGAGCAGATCCGCCGCTTCGAGGAGCTGCGCGCCGCCAACGGCTCCGCCAACAACGTCACCGTCGTCAAGGAGGCCCTCGCCTCCCTCGGTCTCTGCCGCCGCGACGTCCGGGCCCCCAGCAGACACCTGCCCGAGGACGAACGCGCCGAGGTCGCCGCCATAGCCGCCGGGTGGTCGATGTGAAGAAGCCGGAAGAACTCAGAAGCCACCAGTGGTACGGCACGGACGGCCTGCGCTCCTTCAGCCACCGCGCCCGCACCCGCCAGCTCGGCTACCTTCCCGAGGAGCACCTCGGCAAGCCGGTCATCGCGATCCTCAACACCTGGTCCGACATCAACCCCTGTCATGTGCACCTCCGGGATCGCGCGCAGGCGGTCAAGCGGGGTGTGTGGCAGGCGGGCGGCTTCCCGCTGGAGTTCCCGGTCTCGACCCTCTCCGAGACCTTCCAGAAGCCGACCCCCATGCTCTACCGCAACATGCTCGCGATGGAGACCGAGGAACTGCTCCGCTCGTACCCGGTCGACGGGGCCGTGCTGATGGGCGGCTGCGACAAGTCGACACCCGCGCTGCTCATGGGGGCCTCGTCCGTCGACCTGCCGGCCGTGTTCGTGCCCGCCGGGCCGATGCTGCCGGGGCACTGGCGCAACGAGGTCCTCGGCTCCGGCACCGACATGTGGAAGTACTGGGACGACAAGCGCGCCGGGCTCATCGGCGACTGCGAGATGACCGAGCTGGAGTCCGGTCTCGCGCGCTCGCCGGGCCACTGCATGACGATGGGTACGGCGTCCACGCTCACCGCCGCCGCCGAGGCGCTCGGCGTCACGGTCCCGGGCGCGTCCAGCATCCCGGCCGTCGACTCGGGCCATGACCGCATGGCCGCCGCCGCCGGGATCAGGATCGTCGAACTGGTCCACAAGGACCGCAAGCTGAACGACATCCTCACCGCCGACGCCTTCGAGGACGCCGTCACCACCGTCCTCGGGCTCGGCGGCTCGACCAACGCGGTCATCCACCTCATCGCCATGGCCGGCCGCGCGGGCGTCAAGCTCACCCTCGACGACTTCGACCGCATCGCCCGTACGGTCCCGGTGCTCGCCAACGTCCGGCCCGGCGGCCAGAGATACCTGATGGAGGACTTCCACTTCGCGGGCGGCCTCCCCGGGTTCCTGTCCCGGATCACCGACCTGCTCCACCTGGACCGGCCGACCGTCGCGTTCGACACGATGCGCGAGCAGCTCGACGGCGCGCTCGTGCACAACGACGACGTGATCCGCACCCGGGACAACCCGGTCGCCACCGAGGGCGGGGTCGCCGTCCTGCGCGGCAACCTCTGCCCGGACGGCGCGGTCATCAAGCACATCTCCGCCGAGCCGCACCTGCTCAAGCACACCGGTCCGGCGGTCGTCTTCGACGACTACCGGACCATGCAACGGACCATCAACGACCCGGAGTTGGGCATCACCGCCGACAGCGTGCTGGTGCTGCGCAACTCCGGCCCCAAGGGCGGACCGGGCATGCCCGAGTACGGGATGCTGCCCATCCCCGACCATCTGCTGAAGCAGGGTGTACGGGACATGGTGCGGATCTCCGACGCCCGGATGAGCGGGACGAGTTACGGCGCCTGCGCCCTGCACATCGCACCGGAGTCGTACGTCGGCGGGCCCCTCGCCCTCGTACGCACCGGCGACTCGATCACCCTCGACGTCGAGGCCCGCAGCCTGCAACTCAACGTGGACGAGACGGAGCTGGATCGCCGCCGGGCGGACTGGACCCCACCGCCCACCCGCTACGAACGCGGCTACGGCGCGCTCTACAACGACCAGATCACCCAGGCGGACACCGGCTGCGACTTCGAGTTCCTGGCCAGACCGGGCAAGGTCCCGGACCCGTACGCAGGCTGAACACCTCGACCGACCCGCGCCCCCGGTCCTTCAGGGGCGCGGGGAACCGCGCGACAAGCCACAACGCACCCGCACCCGCGACACAACCGCGAGTGGCACCCCGTACCGCGAGATCAAGCACACCGCTACCCATCGAGAAAGCGCTTCCTGCGCCACGCGTGACCACGCACGACCATGCGTGACCACGCACGACCACGCGTGACCACGTACGACGACGTACCAGAAACGGAGCCCCAGTCATGGCCCAAGCCGCAGCCGTGGCGAAACCGCCCGCGCCACCCCGGCGGCGCCGTGCCTCCGCGACACCACGCAGGCTGCCCTACCTGCTGATCGCCCCGGCCGGCCTGCTCATGCTGGGCTTCATCGCCTACCCGGTCATCAGCGTCTTCTACTACAGCCTGCAGCACTACAACCCCACGAAACCCTGGCGGAACGGCTTCGCCGGCTTCGACAACTTCGTCCACGCCTTCACCGAGGACCCCCTGTTCTGGGACACCCTCGTCTTCAGCGCCAAGTGGGTGGTCGTCGAGGTCTCGCTGCAACTGCTGTTCGGTCTGGCGCTCGCGCTGATCGTGAACCAGACGTTCGTCGGGCGGGCGGTCGGCCGCGCGCTGGTCTTCTCGCCCTGGGCCGTCTCCGGCGTGCTGACCTCGGCGATCTGGGTGCTCCTCTACAACTCCCAGACGGGCATCACCCGTTACCTCGCGGACATGGGCATCGGTGAGTACGGCACCAGCTGGCTCTCCGACACCTCCACCGTCTTCTCGGCGGCGATCGTCGCCGACCTGTGGCGCGGTGTCCCCTTCTTCGCGATCCTCATCCTCGCCGACCTCCAGTCCGTCTCGAAGGACCTGTACGAGGCCGCCGAGGTCGACGGCGCCAGCCGTGTCCGGCAGTTCCTGCACATCACGCTGCCGCACCTGAAGGACGCGATCATCCTCTCCACGCTGCTGCGCGCGGTGTGGGAGTTCAACAACGTCGACCTCCTCTACACCCTGACAGGCGGTGGGCCGGCGGGTGAGACGACCACCCTCCCGCTGTACATCGCCAACACCTCCGTCGACGCCCACAACTTCGGCTACGCGTCCGCCCTGACCACGGTCGCGTTCGTGATCCTCCTCTTCTGCTCGATGGTCTATCTGCGGCTCAGCAAGTTCGGAGGCGAGTCCAAGTGATCACCAAGGACGCCGAGAAGGTCGTTCCGGTGCGGCCCGCGCCCGCGGCCGAGGAGCCCCCGCAGCGCCCGGGCAAGGTCCGCCGCGCCTGGGACGAGGTCCCGCGCTGGCAGATCTACCTGCCGCTGGGGATCTACCTGGTCTTCACCCTCGTCCCCTTCTACTGGATCCTGCTCTTCGCGCTGCGCAAGCCCGGCTCGACCTCGCTGGTGCCGTGGCCCATCACCTTCGAGCACTTCGAGAAGGTGTGGAACGAGCGCAGCTTCGGGGTCTACTTCCAGAACAGCGTGCTCGTCGGTGTCGTCACCCTGCTGATGACCACGCTCGTCGCCCTGGCCGGCGGCTACGCCCTCGCCCGCTTCGACTTCAAGATCAAGCGCGGGTTCATGCTGGCGCTGCTGTGCTCCCAGTTCGTGCCGGGCGCGCTGCTCCTCGTCCCGCTGTTCCAGATCTTCGCCGAACTGCAGATGATCAACTCGCTCGGCAGTGTCATCCTCGCCGAGACGGTCTTCCAGCTGCCGCTGTCGATCATCCTGATCAGCAACTTCATCAAGAACGTGCCGTACACGCTGGAGGAAGCGGCCTGGGTGGACGGCTGCAACCGGTTCACCGCGTTCCGGGTGATCGTGCTGCCGCTGCTGCGGCCCGGTCTGATCGCCGTCGGTTCCTTCGCCTTCGTGCACTCCTGGAACCACTTCCTGTTCGCCCTGATGTTCCTCAGCAACCAGGACAAGCAGACCATCCCGGTCGGCCTCAACACCCTGCTCAGCGCGGACAGCGTCGACCTGGGCGCGCTGGCGGCCGGCGGCATCATCGCCGCCGTACCGGTGGTCATCGTCTTCGCCTTCATCCAGAAGTGGCTGATCACGGGCTTCAGCGCCGGGGCGGTGAAGGGATGACCGTACGCAGGAGAGCGGTTCAACTCGTCGCCCTCGCGGGGGTGCTGGGCCCCACGCTCACCACCCCGGCCGGGGCCGGGTCCCGGGACATCGGCCGGGACACGCTCGCGGCGGACGACGGCTGGGCCGCGGCCGACGGTGGTACCACGGGGGGTTCCACCGCCGACGACGCCCATGTCTTCACCGTGCGCGACCGGAGCGAGCTGGTCCGCGCGCTGGACGGCGGCAGCGCCACGCCGAAGATCATCCGGATCGCGGGGACCGTCGACGCCAACACCGCCGACGACGGGGACAAGCTCGACTGCGACGACTACGCGACCGACGGCTACGACCTGAAGGAGTACCTGGCCGCGTACGACCCGCGCACCTGGGGCTCCGCCAGGCCCAGCGGCCCCCAGGAGGAGGCCCGCCAGGCGTCGGCGGCGAGACAGGCCGAGCGGATCCAACTGGCCGTCGGCTCCAACACCACGATCGTCGGCCTGGGTTCGTCGGCGGTCCTGAAGGGCGCCGGTCTCCAGCTCACGGGCGTGGACAACGTCATCGTCCGCAACCTCGAACTCCGGGACGCCTACGACTGCTTCCCCGTCTGGCAGCCCAACACCGGCGGCCTCGGCGACTGGAAGACGGCGTACGACAACATCTGGGTGCGCGGCGCCAGTCATGTCTGGGTCGACCACGTCACGATCTCCGACAAGGGCCACCCCGATGCGGACGAGCCGACGTACTTCGGCCGCAACTATCTCCGTCACGACGGCCTGCTCGACATCACCAACGCCTCCGACCTGGTCACCGTGTCCTGGAGCCGCTTCGTCGACCACGACAAGGGGATCCTGATCGGCAACGGTGACACGGCGACGGGCGACCGGGGCAGGCTCCGGGTGACGCTGCACCACAACCAGTTCGAGAACGTCGTACAGCGCGCGCCGCGCGTCCGCTTCGGACAGGTGCACCTCTACAACAACCGGTACGTCGTCCCGGCCGACGCCCACGACTACCGCTACGCCCTCGGCGTCTCCACCGAGTCCGCCGTGTACGCCGAGAACAACGCCTTCACCACGCCCGGCCACATCGAGGTCGCCGACCTGGTGAAGAGCTGGAACGGCACCGCCCTGCACCAGACGGGCACCCTCTTCAACGGCTATCCGGTGGATCTCCTGGCCATCCACAACGCCTACAACTCCGGCAGCGAGCGTGACCTCACGGCCGACGTGGGCTGGACGCCTACCCTGCACCAAAAGATCGACAGCGCCGGGAAGGCCGCCCGAGAGGTGGCACACGGCGCGGGCGCAGGGAGGATCCGATGAACCCGATGGACCAGAAGAACCCGCACACCGCCACGTACGACACCCCGCTTCCGCTCGTCCTCGCGGGTGCCCGGGGCCACGGCCGCTGGCACCTGGAGAACATCCGGCGGCTGCAGGACAAGGGCATCGTCCGGCTCGCCGGCATCTGCGAGCTGACCCCGCTGGGCGCGGACGAGATCCCGGACGGCCTCGGCACGCCCGAACAGTCCGCCGACTTCGGGGCGCTCCTCGATTCGACGGGCGCGGCGATCGCCGTGATCTGCACCCCGATCCCGACCCACACCGACCTGGCACTGACGGCGGCTCAGCGGGGCGTGCACGTCCTGCTGGAGAAGCCGCCGGCCCCGTCGTACGCCGAGTTCCGCCGCATGGCCGACGGGGTCGCGGAAGCCGGCGTGGTCTGCCAGATCGGCTTCCAGTCGCTGGGCTCGCACGCCGTACCCGCGATCCGGAAGATGGTCGCGCAGGGCCTGATCGGCGAGGTCGTCGGTATCGGAGGGGCCGGTGCCTGGGCCCGCGCCGAGGCCTACTACCGGCGGGCGCCCTGGGCCGGCAAGCGGCGCCTGAACGGCGTGGACGTGATCGACGGGGCGCTGACCAACCCCCTCGCGCACGCCGTCGCCACCGGGCTCGCGCTCGGCGGTGCGGACCGTGCCGAGGACGTCACCGCCATCGAGACCGAGCTGCTGCGCGCCAACGACATCGAGTCCGACGACACCTCGTGCGTACGGATCACCACCGCCGACGGCGGCCGGATCACCGTCGCGGTCACGCTGTGCGCCGAGGACCCGGGCGAGCCGTACAACGTCGTGCACGGCACCAGCGGCCGGATCACCTTCTGGTACAAGCAGGACCGCGTACTCGTCCAGCGGGCCGGACACGGCCCGGAGGAGATCGAGTACCACCGCACGGACCTGCTGGAGAACCTCGTCGACCACCTCGTCGACGGCGCCGATCTGCTGGTCCCGCCGGACGTGACCGGCGCGTTCATGAAGGTCGTCGAGGCGATCCGGGTCGCCCCGGACCCGATCGCGCTCCCGGCCGAGGCCTGGCACAGGCCGGCCGACGAGGACCGCCGGGTCGTCGACGGCATCGACGGCCTGGTCGTGGCCGCCGCCGACAACCTCGCCCTCTACTCCGAACTGGGTGCCTCCTGGGCGCTTCCCGCAGCACCGGCGAAAGAGGTGAGCACTTGATGACGACCGACGAGTCCCTGGTCCTGCGGGTGGCGGGCCGTCCGGTGGGCCGCTACCTCACCCGGCCCGAACTGCCCCGGCGGCACTCCCCCCGCCCCTATCTGCATCCCGTCACCACCCTTTCCGGTACGGCGGTCACCGAACTGAGCCCCGCCGACCACCTCCACCACCTCGGCGTCGGTGTCGCCGTTCCCGACGTCGAGGGGCACAACTTCTGGGGCGGGCGGACCTACGTCCGCGACCGGGGCCCGACCGAGCTCGACAACCACGGCTGCCAGCGCCACACCGGCTTCCAACTGCGCGACCCCGACGGTTTCGTCGAGGAACTGCGCTGGGTGGCGTCCGGCAGGGAACTGCTGCGCGAGCGCCGTACGGTCGCGACCACCGAACTCACGGAGTCCGCCTGGGCGCTGGACTTCACCTTCTCCCTCACCAACATTACCGACGCCCCGGTGTCGATCGGCAGCCCCGCCACCAACGGCCGCCCCGGCGCCGCGTACGGCGGTTTCTTCTGGCGGGCCCGCAAGGAGGCCGCCCCACCCCGCGTCTTCACCGCCGACGCGGAGGGCGAGGCCCTGGTCCACGGGGCCCGTGCCGACTGGCTCGCCCTGGCCGGCGGCAACTGGACGCTCATCTTCGCGGGGGCCACCGACACCACCCGCCGCGACCCGTGGTTCGTCCGTGCCGACGAGTACCCGGGCGTCGGCTCCTCCCTCGCCCACACCGAGCGCCTCCCGATCGAACCGGGCGGGACCGCCGTACGCCGGATCGTCACCGTCGTCGCCGACGGCACCCTCGACCGGGGCGGGGCCGCGGCCCTCGTCCGCAAGGCGGTGAGCCAGTGAGCGCGATATCCGGTGCCTTCGCCACCACGGCCGGTGCGTCCACCGCCGCCACCGCCGCCACGGCCTCCGCGCCCGCGTTCTCCGCCGACCAGGGCGACGGCACCTACCGCAACCCGGTCCTCGACGCCGACTGGTCCGACCCCGACGTCCTGCGCGTGGCCGACGACTTCTACATGACCGCCTCCAGCTTCGGCCGGGCCCCGGGTCTTCCCCTGCTCCACTCCCGGGACCTGGTCAACTGGACGCTCGTCGGCCACGCGCTGCAACTCCTCGAACCAGCGGCCGAGTTCACCGTCCCGCGCCACGACTGCGGGGTGTGGGCGCCCTCGCTGCGCCACTTCGACGACCGGTTCTGGATCTTCTGGGGCGACCCCGACCACGGCATCTTCCAGGTCAACGCCCCCGGAATCCGGGGACCTTGGACCCCGCCGCACCTGGTCAAGGAGGGCAAGGGGCTGATCGACCCCTGCCCGCTGTGGGACGAGGAGACCGGCGAGGCGTACCTCGTGCACGCCTGGGCCAAGTCCCGCTCCGGCATCAAGAACCGGCTCACCGGGCACCGGATGCGGCCCGACGGCACCGGGCTGCTCGACGAGGGCAAGGTGATCGTCGACGCGGACCGGCTCCCGGGCTGGTTCACGCTGGAGGGGCCCAAGCTCTACCGCCACGACGGCTGGTACTGGATCTTCGCCCCCGCCGGGGGCGTGGAGACCGGCTGGCAGGGCGTCTTCCGCTCCCGCGGCTTCTTCGGGCCGTACGAGGAGCGGATCGCCCTGGAGCAGAAGGACACCGAGGTCAACGGGCCGCACCAGGGCGGCTGGGTGCGCACGGCGGCCGGCGAGGACTGGTTCGCGCACTTCCAGCAGCGGGGCGCGTACGGCCGGGTCGTCCACCTCCAGCCGATGCGCTGGGCCCCGGACGGCTGGCCGGTGCTCGGCGACGAGGGC
>NZ_LRTR01000045.1 GCF_001550375.1 Streptomyces europaeiscabiei
ACCAGCGCGCCGACCCGCGAGCGCCGGACGGCCGGCCCCCGCCCCGACCCGCGACGGTCAGGGCTCCATCACGACCTTGATCGCCCCGTCCTCCTTGCGCTGGAACATCTCGTACGCGTGCGGGGCGTCGGTGAGCGGCACCCGGTGGGTGGCGAAGGTGTCGACGCCCAGGGGGTCGTCGTCCGTGAGGAGGGGCAGGATGTCGTCGGTCCAGGTGCGGACGTTGGCCTGGCCCATGCGCAGCCGGATCTGCTTGTCGAACAGGGTGAGCAGCGGCAGCGGGTCGACCTTGCCGCCGTAGACGCCGGAGAGGGAGATCGTGCCACCGCGCCGTACGAGGTCGATGGCCGTGTAGAGGGCGGCCAGCCGGTCCACGCCGAGGTGCTCGGCGAAGCGCGAGCCGACCGCCCGGGGCAGATGACCGGCCGCGTTCTGGATGAGCCGGGCGGCCGCGCTGCCGTGGGCCTCGGTACCGACGGCGTCGATCACCGAGTCGGGTCCGCGTCCGGCGGTCCGGTCCTGGACCGCGGCGACCAGGTCCTTCTCGTTCTCGAAGTCCCTGAGGTCGAAGGTCTCGACACCCCTGTCGCGCGCCCGGCGCAGCCGCTCGGGAACCAGGTCGACCCCGAACACCTGCTCGGCGCCGCGTTGCATGGCCACCCGGCACGCCATGTCCCCGATGGGGCCGAGGCCGAGCACGGCGACGCTGCCACCGGGCGGGACGTGCGCGTACTCGACCGCCTGCCAGGCGGTGGGGAGCACATCGGAGAGGTAGAGGAACCGGTCGTCGGCCGGCCCTTCCGGCACCTTGATCGGCCCGAACTGTGCCTGGGGGACGCGCAGGTACTCGGCCTGGGCGCCCGGCACCGCGCCGTACAGCCGGGTGTAGCCGAAGAGGGCCGCGCCCATGCCCTCGCCGGTGCACTGGGTGGTCTCGCACTGGGTGGGGAGCCCGGTGAGGCACATCCAGCAGTTGCCGCAGGCGATCTGGAACGGCACCACGACCCGGTCCCCGGCGGACAGGTCCGGCACCCCGGCGCCGACCTGCTCGACGATGCCCATGGGTTCGTGGCCGAGGATGTCGCCCGGCGTCATGAACGGGGTGAGCACCTCGTACAGGTGCAGGTCGGAGCCGCACAGCCCGGTGGAGGTGATCCGGATGACCGCGTCCGTCGGCTCCTGGATCACCGGATCGGGCACGGTCTCCACGCGTACGTCCCGCTTGCCCTGCCACGTCACAGCCTTCATCGCGCCCACACTCCGTTCCCTCGCCGACAGGTCCGGCACGGGTACCCGGCGCCCCACTCGCGAACCACAGAGAACCAACAAGTATGGCCATCTATGAACTTATAAGCGCACAATCGAAGGCATCATGGATGAGATGACCACGGCGCGCAGGGGACTGAGGGCATGGCGGGCACGCCACCGCTCGTCGACGGGACCCCTGCTCGCCGCCCTGAGCGCGGCCGCCCTGCTGGCGGGCTGCACCGTGACCGGCCCCGACGGCGACGACGGACGGGGGCGGGACGGCCGGACCAGCGCGCCGCCCGTCGGCTCCGTACTCGCCGTGAAGATCGACAACGTCTCCGCCGCCCGCCCGCAGACCGGCCTCGACGCAGCGGACATCGTCTACGCCGAGCAGGTCGAGGGCGGCCTCAGCCGGCTGATGGCGGTGTACGCGACGCAGCTCCCGAAGGCGGTCGGGCCGGTGCGCAGCGCCCGCGAATCCGACCTGGAGCTACTGCGCCAGTTCGACGAGCCGACCCTGGCCTTCTCGGGCGCGCAGAGCAAGCTCCTTCCACTGATCGACAGGGCGCCCCTGCGCGCGGAGAGCCCCGAGGACGCCCACGACGCGTACTTCCGGGGCGACGAGAAGCCCGCCCCGCACAACCTGTATCTGCGCCCCGAGCATCTGGTCGGCTCTCCCCCCGGCGCCGACGCCCTCACCACCGGCTTCCGCTACGGCCCCGCCCCCGCCGGCGGCGCCCCCGAGGACTCCCGCACCGTCCGCTATCCGGCGGCCCGCTTCACCTTCACCTGGTCCGACGACAGCCGCCGCTGGCAGGTCGCCATGGACGGCACCCCGACGATCACCACCGACGACACCCGAGTCGCCCCGGCCACGGTGGTCGTCCAGTACGTGACGATCCGCAAGTCCCAGTTCCACGACTACCTGGGCAACAACACCCCGTACACGGAGACGGTGGGCTCGGGCCGCGCGGAGGTCCTGCGGGACGGCCGGGTCTTCGACGCGAACTGGGAACGCGGCACACCCGAGGACGGCACGACCTTCACCACGACGGACGGCAGGCCGATGAACTTCGCGGAGGGCCAGGTGTGGGTGGTGTACGCGAAGGCGTGAGAACGCCGCCCGGCAACCGGCCACGACCGCCCCGCAGCCGACAGGGCGCCCACGGCGGAGCTACCGGGCGCCCGACGACTCGGCCGGGCTGCGCAGCGTCTCCGCCGCGTCCGCGACCCGCCGTATCAGCTCGAAGAACACCCCCTGTTCCTGCGCCGACAGCGGCGCGAGGAACACCTGGTTCATCCGGGCCGTGCGCACCGTGAGCTTGCGATGCGTCCGCATGCCGTCCTCCGTGAGCCGCAGCAGGAACCGCCGCCCGTCCTGCGGGTCGCGCACCTTGTCGAGAAGACCCCGGCGCCCGAGCCGGCTGATGACCTCGGACATCGTGGACCGGTCGAGCCCCACCCGCTCGCCCACGGTTCGCTGGTCGAGCCCCGGCTCGGCGACGAGCGTGTTGAGGACCGCGAACTGCGGCGAGGTGGTCTCCTCGGAGACCATCACGTTCCACAGCAGGTAATGGGCCTGCTGCAGCCGTCGGGCCAGGTGCCCGGGGTGGGCGGAGAGGTCCACCGCGGCCATGTTCGCTCCTCGGCTCGGATGAGTCGGACACCGTCAACCGTGACGCACCGACGACGATTCGTTCGTACACTGAACAATATCCGCCACCGGGCCGAGCGTGTCCATCACCGGGTACACAAGTGACCTCATCCTTTCTCATGAGCCTTGACGAGGGGGCCGACGAGTGGCAGCGTGAAGGAAACTTCACTGAAATGCTCAGTGCCCTGATGAACTGGTCACCGGGTGCTCGGACGAGATGGGGCCTCACGGATGGACAAGGTGGTCGCCACAGCCCTGGAGGCGGTGGCCGATGTGCCGGACGGCGCGACACTCGCCGTCGGCGGGTTCGGACTGGGCGGTGTGCCGAACACGCTGATCCAGGCACTGTACGAGCGGGGAGTCTCGGGTCTCGCAGTGGTGTCCAACAACTGCGGGGCCATGGAGTCCGGCCTCGCCGTCCTCCTCGCGGCGGGCCGGGTCGCCCGGGTGACCGCTTCGTACATCGGGGGGAACAAGGAGTTCGCGCGCCAGTATCTCGCCGGTGAGCTGGAGGTCGAGATGATCCCGCAGGGCACGCTCGCCGAGCGGCTGCGCGCGGGCGGCGCCGGTATCCCGGCCTTCTTCACCCCGGCCGGCGTGGGCACCCAGGTCGCCGACGGCGGTCTGCCGTGGCGCTACGACGGCGACGGCGGCGTCTCGCTGGCCTCGCCGCCCAAGGAGGTCCGCGAGTTCGACGGCGCCGAGTTCGTGCTGGAACACGGCATCCGCACCGACTACGCGCTCGTCCGGGCGGCCAGGGGCGACCGGCACGGCAACCTGGTCTTCAACAAGTCCTCCCGCAACTTCAACCCGCTCGCCGCGATGGCCGGCAAGGTCACGATCGCCGAGGTCGAGGAGCTGGTCGAGCCGGGCGGGATCGACCCTGACGCCGTGCATCTGCCCGGCATCTTCGTGCAGCGGGTCATCGCCCTCACCCCCGAGCAGGCGGCCGACAAGAAGATCGAGCGGCGCACGGTCTCCGCGCCCGCGGCACGAGAGACGGTGAGCCGGTGATGGCCTGGACCCGCGAGCAGATGGCCGCCCGAGCCGCGCGCGAGCTCAAGGACGGTCAGTACGTCAACCTCGGCATCGGCCTGCCGACGCTGATCCCGAACCACCTCCCGGCCGATGTCGAGGTGATCCTGGAGTCGGAGAACGGGATCCTCGGCACCGGCCCGTACCCGGCCGAGGACCAGGTCGACCCCGATCTGATCAACGCGGGCAAGGAGACCGTCACGGTCCTGCCCGGGGCCTCGTACTTCGACTCGGCGCTGTCGTTCTCCATGATCCGCGGCGGTCACATCGACGTGGCCGTCCTCGGCGCGATGCAGGTCTCCGCCGGCGGTGACCTCGCCAACTGGGCGGTTCCCGGCAAGATGATCACCGGGATCGGTGGTGCCATGGACCTGGTCCACGGCGCGCGTACGGTCATCGTGGTCATGACCCACACCGCCAAGGACGGCTCGGCGAAGATTCTTCAGGAGTGCGTGCTGCCGCTGACCGGCAAGGCGTGCGTGAACCGGATCATCACCGATCTGGGTGTGCTCGACGTGACCGACGAGGGCCTGGTGCTGGTGGAGACCGCGCCCGGTGTCACCGTCGAGGAGATCGCCGCGAAGACCGACGCCAAGGTGCGCGTCCCGGAGGAGATCCAGTCATGAGCAACGGTCCGCGCGACGCCCTGAAGGACGTCTACATCGTCGACGCCGTGCGCACGCCCATCGGCCGCTACAACGGCGCTCTCGCCGGCCTGCGCCCCGACGACCTGGCCGCGCACGCCATCCGTGAGCTGCTCGCCCGTACGCCGGACCTGGACCCGGCCCGGATCGAGGACGTGTACTTCGGCAACGCCAACGGCGCCGGCGAGGACAACCGCAACGTCGGCCGCATGGCCGCGCTGCTGGCCGGGCTGCCCACCTCCGTACCGGGCGTGACCGTCAACCGGCTGTGCGCCTCCGGCCTGGAGGCCGTGATCCAGGCGGCCCGCGCCATCGCGCTCGGCGACGCGTCGATCGCCGTCGCCGGCGGTGTCGAGTCCATGACCCGCGCCCCGTACGTGCTGCCCAAGAGCGACCGGGCCTTCCCCGCCGGGCACACCGAGCTGTACTCGACCACGCTGGGCTGGCGCATGGTCAACCCGAGGATGGACCCGCAGTGGACCGTCCCGCTGGGCGAGTCGGCCGAACTCATCGCCGACAAGCACAGGATCGGCCGGGACCAGCAGGACGAGTTCGCGCTCGCCTCCCACCGAAAGGCCGCCCAGGCGCAGGCCGCCGGGGCCTTCGACGGCGAGATCGCTCCCGTCCCCCTCCCGCAGCGCAAGGGCGACCCGGTCGTCCTCGGCGCCGACGAATGCGTACGGGCGGACGCGTCCCTGGCCGCCATGGCCAAGCTGAAGCCGTCGTTCCGCCCCTCCGGCGGGACGGTCACCGCGGGCAACGCCTCGCCGCTCAACGACGGGGCCGCCGCCCTGCTGCTGGTGGACGAGGAGGGCCTTGCGGCCACCGGGCGCGAGCCGCTCGCACGGGTCTCGGCGTCGGGGGTCTCGGCGATCGACCCGCAGTACTTCGGTCTCGCGCCGGTCGAGGCCGTCCACCGCGCGCTCGCCAAGGCGGGCAAGGGATTCGGCGACCTGGACGTCCTGGAACTGAACGAGGCGTTCGCCGCCCAGGTGCTCGGCTGTGTCGCCGAGTGGCCCGAGTTCGACCCGGCCGTCCTCAACCCGCAGGGCGGCGCGATCGCCCTCGGCCATCCGCTGGGTGCGTCCGGTGCGCGGCTGGCGGGCACGGTCGCCCACCAACTGGCGCGCAGGGGCTCGGGGGTCGGCGTCGCCACGCTGTGCATCGGGGTGGGTCAGGGACTCGCCCTCGTCCTGGAACGTTGAGCTGTGTCTGCGACCGCGGGCCGTATGCGGCCGTTCGCGCAGTTCCCCGCGCCCCTGACGGGGCGCGACACCTACCCCGCCCTTTGACATGAATGTCAGGAACCCCCAGGGACACCCCATGACCCTTTCCCAGCACGACATCGACCAGGAGATCGCGGCCGAGCACGCCGCGTACGAGAAGCGGGTCGCCGACGGCGCGCCGGTCGAGCACCAGCCGCGCCGCGACTACGCCCCCTACCGGTCCTCGGTGCTGCGGCACCCGAAGCAGCCGCCCATCGGCATCGACGTCACCAAGGACCCGGAGCTGGTGGAACTGTCCTCCCCCGCATTCGGGGAGCGGGACATCACCCAGATCGACAACGACCTGACCCGGCAGCACAACGGCGAGCCGATCGGTGAGCGCATCACCGTCTCCGGCCGGCTCCTCGACCGCGACGGGCGCCCGCTGCGGGGCCAGCTGGTCGAGATCTGGCAGTCCAACGCGGCCGGCCGGTACGCCCACCAGCGCGAGCAGCACGACGCGCCCCTGGACCCGAACTTCACCGGCGTCGGCCGCACGCTGAGCGACGACAGCGGGCACTACCGCTTCACGACGATCCAGCCGGGCCCGTACCCCTGGCGTCAGCACGTCAACGCCTGGCGCCCGGCCCACATCCACTTCTCGCTCTTCGGCTCGGCGTTCACCCAGCGGCTCGTGACGCAGATGTACTTCCCGAGCGACCCACTGTTCCCCTACGACCCGATCATCCAGTCGGTGACCGATGACGCGGCCCGGCAGCGGCTGATCGCCACCTACGACCACAGCCTGTCGGTGCCGGAGTTCTCCATGGGCTACGTCTGGGACATCGTGCTCGACGGCCCGCAGGCCACCTGGATCGAAGAAGGACGCTGACCTGCCATGACGAAGATCGACACCAGCCGCCCGGAGACGGTGCTCCCGACCCCGTCGCACACGGTCGGCCCCTTCTACGGCCACGCCCTGCCCTTCCCCGGCGGCGGCGACATCGCCCCCGTCGGCCACCCGGACACCATCACCCTCCAGGGCTACGTCCTCGACGGCGAGGGCAACCCGCTGCCGGACGCCTTCCTGGAACTCTGGGGCCCGGACCCGGACGGCAACCTCTCCCAGGTCGACGGCTCCATGCGGCGCGACCCTGCCAGCGGCGGCTTCCTCGGCCGCAACGGCGTGGAGTTCACCGGCTGGGGCCGCATCCAGACCGACGCCAACGGGCACTGGACCGCGCGTACACTGCGGCCCGGCGCGCGCGGGCGGAGCGCGCCGTACCTCAGCGTGTGCATCTTCGCGCGGGGCCTGCTCGTCCACCTGTTCACCCGGATCTACCTGCCGGGCGACGAGGCCGCGCTCGCCGCCGACCCGCTGCTCGCCCGGGTGGACGAGGCGCGCCGGGGCACGCTGATCGCCGACGACCAGGGCAACGGCACCTACCGTTTCGACATCCGCCTTCAGGGCGAAGGCGAGACGGTCTTCCTGGAGTTCCAGTGACTTCTGCTGACGCCGACACCGGTCTGCTCGCCCCTGGGTGGACCGGTTCCCCGGCCGCGGCCTCGACCGGCGACACCGCCTACCTTCAGGCGCTGCTCGACACCGAGGCCGCACTGACCCGCGCCCAGGCCGGGCTGGGGCTGGTCCCCGCCGCTGCCGGGCCCGCGGTGACCTCGGCGGCGGATGCCGCCGCCTTCGACCTGCCGTCACTCGCGGCGCGCGCCCGCGGCGGCGGCAACCCGGTGATCCCCCTGGTCGCGGACCTCACGACGGCGGTAGGCAGCGAGTACGGGCCCTACGTCCACCGGGGTGCGACCAGCCAGGACATCATGGACACGGCGACGATGCTGGTCGCCGCACGCACCCTCGACCTGATCCTGGCGGACCTCGGCCGTACTCAGTCCGCGCTGGCCGCCGTCGCCGCCGCGCACCGGGACACCGCGATGCCGGGCCGCACACTCACCCAGCACGCCGTGCCCACGACCTTCGGGCTGAAGGCGGCGGGCTGGCGCTCGCTGATCCTGGACGCCAGGGACCGCCTCGCGGCCGTACGGGACAGCCTGCCCGTCCAACTCGGAGGCGCGGCAGGCACGTTGGCTGCATTCACCGCCTTCCGGACGACCGGCGCCCGGTCCACGGCAGACCCCGCGCCCCCGGTCGACACGCACGCCCTGGTCGCCGCTTGCGCCCGCGAACTCGGCCTCCGTGAACCCGAGTTGCCCTGGCACACCCTGCGCACCCCGATCGCTGACCTCGCCGGAGCGCTGGCCTTCACCGCGGGCGCCCTGGGGAAGATCGCGGTGGACGTACTGACCCTCGCCCGTACCGAGATCGCGGAGGTCGCCGAGGGCGGCGGGGGCGGTTCGTCGGCGATGCCGCACAAGGCGAACCCCGTACGGTCCACGCTGATCGCGGCGGCGGCCCGGCGGGCACCCCAGCTGGCGGCGACGCTGTACGGCGCGCTGCCCGCCGAGGACGAGCGGCCTGCCGGGGCGTGGCACGCCGAGTGGGAGCCGTTGCGCGATCTGCTCCGGCTGGTCGGGGGTGCGACACGGGACGCGGTGGACCTCACGCGGGGCCTGCGGGTGAACGCCGACGTGATGCGCCGGCACCTGGACCTCACCCACGGGTTGATCGTCTCCGAACGGCTGGCGGCCGAGCTGGCCCCGGTGCTGGGCAGGGCCCGCGCCAAGGAGCTGCTGACGCGGGCGGCCGGGCGGGTCCACACCGAAGGCCGGTCCCTCGGCGAACTGCTGGCCGAGGAACCGGAGTTGCGGGACCTCGACCTGGCGGATCTCACCGATCCCACCCACTACACCGGCTCCGCCGGAGCCCTCACCGACCGTGCCCTGGAGCGACGTTGACCGTAAAGCTGCTCAACCACCGCGCGGAGGGCCCGGCCTCCGCTCCCCCGCTGCTGCTCGGCCCCTCCCTCGGCACTTCGACCAGGCTGTGGGACAAGGTGGCGCCCGAGCTGTCGATCACGCACCGGGTGATCCGCTGGGACCTGCCGGGACACGGCGACTCCCCCGCCGGCCTGATCGCCCCGGGTGCCACGGTCGGCGATCTGGCCGCACTGGTGCTGGCCCTGGCGGACGCGCTGGGCATCGAGCGGTTCGCGTACGCGGGTGTGTCCCTGGGCGGCGCGGTCGGCCTGCAGCTGGCCGCGCACCACCCGCAGCGGGTGTCGTCCCTCGCCGTGATCTGCTCCTCGGCCCACTTCAACGGGGTCAAGCCGTGGCGGGAGCGGGCGGAGCTGGTGCGCCGGGAGGGGCTGGCGGGGCTCGCGGAAACCGCCGACGCGCGGTGGTTCACACCCGGTTTCACCGTGCCGGAGCTGGTCGACGACCACCGGAACGCCGACCCGGAGGCGTACGCCGCCTGCTGCGACGCACTCGGCGCTTTCGACATCCGCGAGGACCTGTCCAGGATCTCCGCGCCCACGCTGCTCGTCGCCGGCCGGCAGGACCCGGCGACACCGCCCGCACAGCTGCGGGAGATCGCGGACGCGGTGCCCGGATCGTCGCTCACGGAGATCCCGGGCGCTTCCCATCTCGCGCCCGCCGAGCGCCCGGAAGCCGTACTGGCCGCGCTGCGCGGACACTTCGACGGATACGCGCAGCGGGGCATGGAGGTGCGCCGCCAGGTCCTCGGCGACGCGCACGTGGACCGCGCCCAGTCCCGGCAGACGCCGTTCACGGCCCGCTTCCAGGACTTCATCTCCCGCTACGCCTGGGGCGAGATCTGGACCGACCCCACGCTGTCCCACCGTGAACGCAGCATGATCACACTGACCGCGCTGGTCGCCCACGGCCACTACGACGAACTGGCCATGCACATCCGCGCGGCCCGCCGCAACGGCCTCGCTCCGGAGGAGATCGGCGCCGTCCTCCTCCAGACCGCCGTGTACTGCGGAGTCCCGGCGGCGAACTCCGCGTTCGCGACGGCCCAGCGGGTACTGGCGGAGGAGGACGCGGACCGGGACCGGACTACATGAGCCCTTCCAGCGCCTTCCTCGCCCGCTCGACCAGTCCGTCCGCGCCACAGGACTCGGCCAGGGTCAGGCCCCGGTTGAGTTCGGAGGCCGAGCGGATGGCGATGCCGTGGTCGACGCGGGCCGCCGCGTGTTCGTAGGCGGAGGGCGAGGCCGCCAGGTAGGTGACCGCCCGGGCGTACAGGGAGGTGGCCTGTTTACCGGTGGCGAGGAAGGCCTCGACGCGCAGGGCCTCGCCGATGGCGGTGTCCGTGCCGAGGCGTTCGGCACGGCGGCGGACGCCGACGGCCAGTTCGGCGGCGCGGCGCGGGTCCTCGGAGGCGAGGGCACGGGCGAGGTCCCCGCCCCAGGGGGCGATGACCGTGTTGTGGTGGCCCCGGGCGGCCGCCGCCTTCTCCGCGGCCTCCAGTTCGTTGATGCCGTCCTTGGTGCGGCCGACGGCGAGCAACAGCCGGCCGCGTACGGAACGGGGGTCGGGCAGCACGACGGTGGACGGGTACGGAGGCGCGAAACCGTGCTCCTCGGCGACCGCCCAGGCCTCCTGGACATGGCCGCGGGCGAGCAGTGTGTCCACCAGGTTGCAGGTCGACGACCAGTGCAGGGGCAGCCCGCGGCCGACCCGCTCGGCGAAGGCCAGCGACTTGCGCAGGGACTCCTCCGCCTCCCTGAGGCGGCCCCGCATGCGATGTCCGTGTCCGACGTAGGCGTGGGCCAGGGCGAGATGGCCGCCGCTCCACCCGGCGCTCTCGTAGGTGCGCAGGGCCTCCGTGTAGAGGCTCTCCGCCCGGTCGAGCCGGTCCGCGTAGGCGTACGCGATGGCCAGCATCAGCGGCAGTTCGATGTCCCACTCGCTGTCGGTCCAGCCGAGGCCGGGCGCCAGCCGGCCGTTGACGAGGGCGCGGTCGCAGAACTCGACGACCTCCTCGGCGTTCTCCCCGCGCACCACCGCGTCGAAGCCGCGCAGGATCAGCAGCGCACGCTCGGAGTTGTCCCTCCCCGTGCAGGCAGCGGCGAGGGCGGACAGCTCCTGGGAGTGGGTCGGTGAGAGATCCACGTCCGCGTGGATGACCTCCCACATGTAGTGGGCGGCCTGGAGCCGCATCCGGGCCGGGCCCGGTTCCAGCCGGGCGACCTCCGCGTCGACCGTGCGGACCGCCTCCTCCAGCTGGTCGTTGTGGAGCAGCGCCTGGGAGAGACGGAAGACCGCGTTCACGCGCTCGGCGCTGTCGAGGCCCGGCTCGGCGAGGGCCGAGCGGAGGTACTCGACGGTGGTGGCGGGCGAGGTGAGAAGGGTGGCGCAGCCCAGTTCGTAGAGCACGCGGACGCGGACGTCCTGCTCCGGCGGCTCCTTCAGGGCGCGTTCCAGACAGCGGCGGGCGGCGTCCGGGGCGCCCACGGCGAGGTGCTCGCGCGCGGCGGCGCGCAACTGTTCGACCAGTTCGGGGTCACCGTCGGCGTGCACTTCGACGAGGTGGCGTGAGGCCGCCGCGGCGCCCCGACCGGACTCGCTGACGACCGTCGCGGCCACTCCGTGGAACGCGGTGCGGATGCCCGGTGGGATCGACTTGTAGACCGCGGTGGCGATCAGCGGGTGCACGAACTCCAGATCTCCGTCCTCCGCCCTGCGGTTGACCGGACTGGGTTCGGTGAGGATACGGGCGGCGGTCAGCAGGTCGGCGCACTCCGCCGCCGTCTGCCGGTTCAGGGAGGCGAGCCGGGCCACGATCTCCACGGAGATGCCGGTGTGCAGGATGGCCGCCGCCCAGGCGAAGCGGGTGGCGTCGACGCCGAGCGTCTCGAGACGGGCCACGAGACCGCGGCCTCGTGCCGTCCGGTTCAGGTCGCGCAGTTCGGCGGCGGAGCCCTCGGCCGGTTCCAGGTCGCTGTCCTGCACCTTGGCGAGGAGCTCGACGGTCTCGTACGGGTTGCCGCCGGTCACCGCCCACACCTCGCGGCAGAACGGGTCGTCGGCGTGTTCGCCGACCGTGGCGCGGGTGAGCCCGGCGGTGGCCTCGGGCGTGAGCGACCTGATCGTGGGGATCGGGCGGGCCTTGGCGGCGACCTGGGCGAGATGGCGGGTGCCCTCCCCGGTGGCCTCACCGGGGCGGCGGGCCACCAGGACGAGGACGCACATCTCCGTCAGGCGATCGGCGACGGCGGACAGCCAGTGCAGGGTCTCCTGGTCGGCCCAGTGGGCGTCGTCGATGAGCAGCACGAGCGGCCAGCCCCGCCGGGAGAGCCGGTTCACGACGGCGACGAGCCCGTCGCACACGGCCTGCGGGTCGACCGGGCCCTCGCCCGGTTCCGCGAGCCCCAGTGCGGGTCCGGCGATGTCGTACCAGTCGCCCAGGTACTCGCGGATCTCCTCGTCCATCAGCCCGATCAACGCGGGCTGCAGCAGCTGCCGTACGACGTTGAAGGGGACGGACGCGACGGTCTCGCCGCCGCGTGCGTACCAGGCCGTGCAGCCCCGCTCCCCGGCGATCCGGCGGGCCTCGGCGAGCAGGGCGGTCTTGCCGATGCCCGCCTCCCCGCTGAACACCAGGACACTGCCCGGGGACGCCTTGTCGACCCGGAGTTCGTCGATGGCCTGTGTGATGGCGGCGATCTCCGCGTCGCGCTCCCACAGGGAAGCCGAGGCGGCCGGATCGGGCCGTCCCTCCGTCATCCCGCTACCTCCCCAGCGTCGCCCGAACGACGTACAGGTCATTGAGCGTAGCCCTCCGACCGCCGAAGTGGAGGCCGGTCCGGGCACCTCTTGCCGTGTCGGGTGACGTCGGACGGCTCGGGGGCGACGCATCCGGCCGCCCACCTGGCGCGTTGAGTGTGATTGACAGTCAACTGCCCGTGATCCGCGGCCGGTTTTCCGGTTCCCCGGTGTCGGCGGATTCTCACCCCCCAGGAGACGGAATGTCCGCATCCGCGCACGGCCGGGACGCGCGCTCCGACGGGTCCACAAGGCCCTGTTCGCGGGGTCGGTGGGCGGCTTCACCGAGTGGTACGGGTTCGGGGTCCACGGCTGTTTCGCGACGGTCGTCGTGGCACGGTTCTTCACACCGGAGGGCGGCGGTGAGGTCGAGGGGGCTGTCGGAGCGGTCCGCCTCGTTCGCGCCGGCGCTCTTCTTCCGGCCGGTGGACGTCGCGCTGTTCGACAGGCCCGGTGACCGGTGCGGAGGCCGTCCGGTGCTGACCTGGCGATCGCCCCGATGACGGTGGCGACGACGCCGATCGGCACGCTTCCGACCCACGACACGGTCGGTGCCGTCACCCCCTGGCTGCCCTCCTTCGTCCGGGTGCGTGAAGGTCTGTCCGCGGGAGGGGAGTTCGGGGGCGGTGTCGTGGACGACGGAGTCCGCCGCCGGGCAGGCGGGGGCTGCACGGGTCGTGGCGGCCCGGTGGGCCGTCGAAGCGGCTCGGCAGCGTTCGCGCGTGACCGGACGCGATCGGGCGCCTCGGGACGCGGTCGGTGCCTGGGCGATCGGGCGGTGAATGGGCGGTGCGTGGGCGAATATGGGTCCCCTCTCATCCGGTTTTCACTCCGGCCTCATACGGTTGCACCATGACGCAGGCGACTCCTCCCGGCTGGTACCCCGACCCCGGCCAGACAAATGACGCGCCCGCCACCGAGCGCTGGTGGGACGGCAAGGCGTGGACGGACCAGATCCGGCCCGCGGGCTCGGCCACGGGGTTCGGTCCCCCGGCCCATCCGCCGGGCGCCGGCCCGTACCCGCCGGGGGCCGGGGGCCACCCGGGATATCCCGGATATCCCGGGCATCCCGGGTACGCCGGGTACGCCGGATATCCCGGGCATCCGGTCGCGGCTCCGAAGCGCGGTCTGCGCATCGGGATAGCCGTCGCCGTGGCGGCCGCGGTGCTGGCCAGCATCGGGGTGGGTGTGTACGCCCTGACCCGCAACGACAGTGGCGGCGACGGCAGTACGACCTCCCAGGGCTCCGGCGGGCAGAACGGCCAGGGCGGTACCGACGGCGGGCCGGGCGGCAACTCCGGTGGCCAGGGCGGACCCGGCGGATCGGGCGGCTCCGGCGGCCAGAGCCCCGCACCGGACGGCTCCGGGCAGCCGCCGCAGACCGAGGAGGGGTACGCCACCGACACGACCAGCGGCATCAGCATCCCCGTGCCCGACGGCTGGCTCGGCTCGCCCCTGCAGGCCGGCGCGCAGGTGACGACGGAGGCGTCGTACGAGTGCCCGGCCGACGCCACGAAGACCTGCACGCGCGGCGGCGCCTACTCGTCACCCGTCGAGCTGCTGAAGCTGAAGGCCACCACCGCCGAGGCGGCCGCCAAGGAGGACATCTCCCAGGCCGCCGAGGACGCCTACGGCTCCGAGGGCTACGGAAAGATCACCTCCCACGAGGAACTGGCGTCCAAGGCGGTGACCGTGGCCGGCGAGAAGGGCTACTACGTCCGCTGGAAGGTCGTCACGGGCAAGGGCGACGACGGCTATGTCGAGTCGCTGGCCTTCCCCTCCCCTGCCGACTCCTCGCGGCTCGTCGTGGTCCGCTTCGGCATCGACGTGAGCGACGAGGCGCCCAAGCAGTCGGTCATCGACGACATCACCAAGGGCATCAAGAAGGCGTCGATCAGCGGGGGCGGCAGCGGTCAGGGCGTCTGACCGCCCGCACGCCCCTCCGTGCCGCTCCGGTCGATCGGCCGGAACAGTCGGCCGGGTGGGGTTCCTCTCCGCTCCAGAGGAACCCCACCCGGCCGGGGTACGCGCCGCCCCCGTCCCCACGGTGCGGCGCGATCAGGTCGCCGTCCGGTTCAGTCCGCGGACGGCGGCCCGAGTCTCACGCGAGGCCCAGCGTCGGTAGCACGGCCGCCTCGATGAACTTGATGATGTATGTCTCGTCCGCGTCCTGGCCTTCCAGGACCGGGCGGGCGCGCAGTACGCCGAAGATCTGTGCCGGGATGAACTCCAGCGCCGGATGGTCCGCGGAGACCTCTCCCCGGGACACCCCGCGGGCGATCATCGTCCGGAGCGCCTCGATCTCCGGCTCCACCAGCGCGTCCCGCAGGGCCGCCCGCAGCTCCTCGTCCTGCACGACGGCGTGGCCGAGGGCCTGGAACAGCCGACCCTCCAGAACGTAGCCCTCACCGGCGTGCCGGGCCACCTCGCGCAGGTCACCGGCGAGGGTGCCGGTGTCGATCCCCGCGAAGCGGACACTGCGGCGTGCGCGCAGCGCGGCCGCCACGAACTGCGGCTTCGTCCTCCACTGCCGGTAGAGCGTCGACTTGCTGCACCGCGTGGTCGCGGCGACGCCGTCCATGGTCACCGAGTCGTAACCGCACTCACGGATCTGTTCGAGCACGGCGTCGAAGAACTCCTGTTCACGCTCGGGCGTGAGTTTGGAGCGGCGCGAGGCGACGGCCGTCTCCGGCCCGTCCGCAGCCTGCGACGTCATGGCCCTGGTCTCCTTCGGTCGTCCCCAGCCGAAAAGCCTGTCGATACGCCACTGTACCGGAACGCCGCCGTATCGGTACCGTGCCGTATCGATACCCCCTCGTTTCGGTACCCTGGCGTATCGGTACACTCCCGTATCGGTACTCACACGTATCGGTACTCACGCGTATCGATCGTCTGTCACCGCCATGGGAGCCAGCGCCACCAGCGCCGTAAGTGAAAGGGCCGGGGGATGGAATGCCGCACCGAGCCTGCAGAAGAGCGGGCCGCCGCGATGACGCGGCCGCCCCTCGTCCGTGAGTTCCTGCTCGTCGCAGGGCTCTTCCTCGTCTACAAGTTCGGCCGGATGCTGGCCAACGGCCACACCACGGAGGCCTTCCGCAACGCCCACCTCGTGTGGGACTGGGAGCGGGCCCTGCACCTGCCGGGCGAGGGCTCCGTGCAGTCGGCGCTGCTGCACGGCGACACGCCGGTCCACCTCGCGAACGTGTTCTACGCGACCGTCCACTTCCCGGCGACCATGGCCTTCCTGGTCTGGCTGTACCTGCGGCGCCCCGCGCACTACGTCTGGGCGCGCCGGGTCCTCGCCGCCCTCACCGCCGCCGCCCTGCTGCTGCACCTCGCGTTCCCGCTGGCCCCGCCGCGGATGCTGGACGTCGCCGGCCTCGTCGACACCGGACAGGTGTACGGGCCGACGGTCTACACGGCGGCTCCGGCGACCGACTCCCTGGCGAACCAGTTCGCGGCGATGCCCTCGCTGCACTTCGGCTGGGCCCTGATGGTCGCGATCGGTCTGATCGCCGCGACCCGCTCACGTCTGCGCTGGCTGTGGCTGCTGCACCCGCTGGTGACCCTGGTCGTGATCGTCGGCACGGCCAACCACTACTGGCTGGACGCGATCGTGGCGGGCACCCTGCTGGCCGTCGCCCTCGCCGTGATCCAGCTCCCGCACCGGACGGCCACGACCGCCGGGCAGCACTCCAAGGCCCTCGTGCCGGCCGAGGAGCCCGTCCTGGTGGGAGCGGGCCGATGAACGCCACTCTCGTCGCCGTCGCCCTCTCCCTGGTCTCCGCCGTCGCCTACGCGGCCGCCGCCGTGGCCCAGGAGCGGCTCGCCTCCCGCAGCGCCGACACGGGCGTACGGCGGATGCTCGCCAGCGGTGCCTGGTGGAGTTCCGTCGCGCTGAACGCGGGAGCCGCACTGCTGCACGTCGTGGCCCTCAAGTACGGCCCCCTCACCGTCGTGCAGCCCCTGGGCGCGCTCACCCTCGTGGCGGCGGTGCCGCTCGGGGCGCGGGTGGCCGGGCGCCGGGTCACCGCGACGGAGTGGCGTGGCACCGCGCTCACGCTGGCGGGCCTCGCGGCGATCCTGGTCGCCGCGTCCGGGCCCGCCCCGGACGACGTGCTGAGCGTCCCGGAGGCCGTCGCCGTGGCCGGCGCGACCGCCGCCCTGATCGGCTTCCTCTCCCGCCCCGGCACCAAGCCCGGACTGCGTCACGCCGGCGCGTCCGGCATGGCCTCGGGCGTCGCCTCCGCGCTCACCCAGACCGTCACGGTCGCCGCGACCGACCGCTCGGGCTCCCTCCTCGACGTCGAGGTCGTCGTGGTGGCCCTCCTGGTCGCCGCGTTCGCCGTGGGCGGTCTCCTGCTCTCCCAGACCGCGTATCGAGGGGGCCTGGGCGCGCCCCTCGCGGTCGTGACCCTGGCGAACCCCCTGGCCGCCGCCGTGATCGGTCTCTCCCTCCTCGGCGAGGGCCTGCGGGGCGGCGTCGCGGGGGTGTCGCTCGCGGTGGCGGGAGCGGTGGTGGCGGCGCGGGGCGTGGTGCTGCTGACCCGGGTGACACCGGCGGTCGAGATCCAACCGATGGGCCCTGCCCCGGTGGACGAGGACCACCCGGTGGCAGCCGTGCTCGCATTGGAGCCCCGCCACGCCCCGACGGAGCCGTCACTGCTCCCGCTCCAGCAGGGCTCTGCGGCACCGGGGCACCTCACTCCCCTGTGAGCGCGTCGGGACGAGGCGCTTGCCGGCGCTGACAGGGCGCCGCCTGCGCCCACCCGTGCCGCCCCTGCCGTCCCGACTGCCCGCAGTCGGGACGGCAG
>NZ_LRTR01000450.1 GCF_001550375.1 Streptomyces europaeiscabiei
GCCGTGCACCGCAAGCCGGAGCTGCCGCCGCAGCCGCCGGCCGCGCCCGCGACCGACGACGACTTCCCCGGCGGCCGCTTCGGACGCCAGTGGCAGTGGACCGCGAACCCCCAGGACGGCTGGGCCACCCAGCACTCCGGGGACGGGCTGCGGCTCACGTGTGTGCGCTCCGTGCACGCGCACGACCTGCGGAAACTGGCGAATGTGCTCACACAGCGGCTGCCGGGGATCCCTGCGGTCATCGAGGTGGAGCTGAGGCTCGACAGCGAGGAGGCGGGCGTGCGGGCGGGGCTCGCGGTGCTCGGGGACGCGTTCCGCTGGATCGGACTCCAGCGGGGGGCCGACGGGACCGTGCACCTCGTTCACCGGTTCGCCGAGACCGTCGCCGAGAGGGAACGGGACGCCGATCATCCGCGCCCGGCGCCCGAGGGGCGGGCCCGGCTGCGGATCGAGACCTCGGCGGGGGCGCGCTGCGGCTTCTCCTGCGACGTGGGGGAGGGGTGGGAGTCCTCGGGACAGGTCTTCGCCGCCACCCCCTGGCGCTGGGTCGGCGCCCTGCTCGGTCTCTTCGCGGTCGCGCCCACCGGCGGGGGACACGCCGGGGCGGCCACGTTCACGCAGTTCCGGATCACCGCCACGCGAGCCACGACCGCCTGACCCCCCGTCTTCGTACGCCTGTTGGGAGCCGCAATGACGCACCTCCGTAGCAAGCGCTTGCCGCACCGAGGGAGAGCCTTAGCCGCCGTCACCGCCCTGATCGCCTCGTTCGTCGTCGGCGCGTTCACCCCGGCGCAGGCCGCGGCCGTGTCCGCCACCGGGTCCGCCGGGACCGCCCAGTTCGTGGGGGCACCCCGCTGGAGCGACCGGCCGCACGGCTTCGCCTCCCTGGACGGCGGTACCACCGGTGGCGCGGGCGGCAAGGTGGTGACCGTCACCGACCAGGCCTCGCTGGCGAGGTACGCCTCCGCCGAGGAGCCGTACGTCATCCGGGTGGCCGGGGCGATCGACGTCGAGCCCTTCGGCTCGGACATCGTCGTGACCTCGGACAAGACGATCATCGGCGTCGGCGACACCGGCGAGATCGTCCACGGCGAGCTGCACCTCAACCCCGGTACCAGCAACGTCATCATCCGCAACCTGACGATCCGCGACAGCTACGTCGAGGGCGACTGGGACGGCAAGACGACCGACTTCGACGCGATCCAGATGGACACCGTCGACCATGTCTGGATCGACCACAACCGCTTCGAGCGCATGGGCGACGGACTCCTCGACATCCGCAAGGACAGCCGGTACGTCACCGTCTCCCACAACCAGTTCAAGAACCACAACAAGGCCCTCGGCATCGGCTGGACGACCAACGTCCGGACCGAGATCACCATCGACCACAACTGGTTCACCGGCACGAAGCAGCGCAACCCCTCCGCCGACAACTGCGCCTACGCCCACCTCTACAACAACTACCTCTCGGCGCAGGTGGCCGACGGTGACCCCGTGTGGACGTACGGGAACTGGTCGCGCGGCAGGACGAAGATGGTCATCGAGAACAGCTACTACGACGGGGTCCAGCACCCCTACCAGGCCGACGCCACCGCCGAGCTGGTGCAGCGCGGGTCGATCCTGAAGAACGTCGGCGGACGGCAGGAGGCGTGGGGCGCGGCCTTCGACCCGAAGGACTTCTACGCCTACCGGCTCGACCGGGCCGCCGCCGTCCCCGCGCTGGTCACGCGCTTCTCGGGCCCGCAGAAGGACCTCGGCACGAACACCGTGCTGAACGTCCCCGGCGACTACGCGACCGTGCAGGCCGCCGTCGACGCCGTGCCCGCCGGCAACGACGGCACCGTCACGATCCGCATCGCGCCCGGCACCCACCGCGCGAAGGTCCTCGTCCCCGCGAACAAGCCGAACCTGGTGCTGCAGGGGACTGGACACGATCGCTCGGACACCGTCATCGTCTACGACACGCCCGCCGAGTACGGCGGCTCCAACGGCAGCGCCACCGTGCGGATCCTCGCCAGTGACGTGACCGCCCGCAACCTCACCTTCAGCAACGACTTCGACGAGGCCGCGCACGAGCTGAAGGGCGAGCAGGCGCTGGCGGTGAAGACGACCGGCGACCGGATCGTCTTCGAGAACACGGCCTTCCTGGGCAACCAGGACACCCTGATGACCGACAGCCCCAGGCTCGACGTCATCAGCCGGGTCTACATCCGCGACTCGTACATCGAGGGCGATGTCGACTTCGTCTACGGCCGCGCCACGACCGTGATCGAGCGCTCCCTGATCAAGGCGCTCAGCCGGGGCTCGAACAGCAACAACGGCTACATCACGGCCGCCTCGACCTGGAAGGACAACCCGTACGGCTTCCTGATCACCAGGTCGAAGGTCGTCAGCGACGCGCCCGCCGGGACCTACCACCTCGGCCGGCCCTGGCACCCGGGCGGCGAGCCGAACGCCATCGCCCAGGTGCTGTTCCGGGAGACCGAGCTGCCCGCCGCGGTCAAGTCGGCGCCGTGGACGGACATGAGCGGGTTCTCGTGGAAGGACGCGCGGTTCACGGAGTACCGGACCTACGGGCCGGGGGCCGGTGCGACCGCCGACCGGCCGCAGCTCGACGGCTCGGACGCCTCCACCTACACGGTCACCAAGTACCTCGCGGGGACGGACGGCTGGGCGCCGCATCGCGGGCGCGCCGGCCACTGAGTCCCGTCCCGGCGACAGAGCGGACCGACCAGACCCCCCACAACTTCATAACCCTCGTATCCAGAAGAAGAGAGCCGTTCAATGAAGATCAGCAATCGCAGAAGCAGGCGCGCCGCCGCGGCCGTCGCCCTGGGATCCGTACTCGCGCTGACCGCCACCGCCTGCGGTGACGACGGCAGTGGCGCGGGCGGCGACAAGGGCTCCGACGGCAGCGGCAAGGGCAAGATCGTCTTCTGGGACAACAACGGCGGTGTCCGCACGGACATCTGGAAGGAGGTCATCGCCGACTTCGAGAAGGCCAACCCGGACATCGACGTCGAGTACGTCGGGATCGCCTCCACCGAGTACCAGTCCAAGGTCGACACCGCCCTCCAGGGCGGTGGTCTCCCGGACGTCGGCGGTGTCGGCGCGGCCATGGCCGCCGGGTTCGCCGCGCAGGGCGCGCTGGAGCCCCTGGACGACCGGCTCTCCAAGTCCTCCCTCAGCGGCAAGCTCAACGAGGCGATGGTCGAGTCGCTGAAGTCCGCCGGCGGCGGTGACGCCCTCTACTCGATCCCGACCTCCGCCAACAACGGTGTCCTCTACTACCGCACCGACCTGTTCAAGGCGGCGGGCCTGGCGGAGCCGACCGACTGGGACAAGTTCTACGCGGCCGCCGAGAAGCTCACCGACAAGGACAAGAACAAGTTCGGCTACACCATCCGCGGTGGCGCCGGCTCCATCGCCCAGGCGCTGGACGCGACGTACGGGCAGTCCGGGATCACCTCGTTCTGGGACTCCAGTGGTGAGAAGACCACGGTCAACGACCCCAAGAACGTCGAGGCCCTGAAGAAGTACGTCGGCCTCTACAAGAAGGTCACGCCGGCCGCCGACCTCAACAACGACTTCACCAAGATGGTCGCCCAGTGGGACTCCGGCACCATCGGCATGCTCAACCACAACCTGGGCTCCTACCAGGACCACGTCAAGGCGTTCGGCGTCGACAAGTTCCGGGGCATCCCGCAGCCGACCGGGCCCGACGGCAAGCGGGTCCAGGTCTCCAACCCGGTCGACGGGCTGGGGCTGTTCAAGAGCTCGAAGAACAAGGACGCGGCCTGGAAGTTCATCGAGTTCGCCCTCTCGCACGAGGAGAACTCCAAGTTCAACAAGTCGGCGGGACAGGTGCCGGCGAACAACGACGCCGCGAAGGACAGCTGGATCTCCGAGGCCGAGCCGACGAAGCTGGCCGCCGCCGCGCTGACCGACGGGTCCACGACCATCGTGCAGCTGCCGTACTACCTGCCGGACTGGAACACGATCTCGAAGACCGACAACGAGCCGGCCTTCCAGAAGGTGATGGACGGGCAGACCAGCGCGAAGGACTTCCTGGACTCGCTGGCCGACCAGCTGAACAAGGCGCAGGCGGAGTGGAACGAGCAGAAGGGCTAGGAGCCCGGTCCGGTTCGTCCGTGACCGGCCGCGGTTCGTCGTGGCTGGTCACGCGGTTCCCCGCGCCCCCGAGCAACAGGGGCGCGGGTGGCACCCCCGCTTGAAAGGCACCTCACAACCTCCGTATCTCGCAAGCCTGTTGAGAAAGGCACCCGCACGTGTCACTCACCCGTAGACAGGTCACCACCGCGGCGCTCGCCGCTGTTCCGCTCGCCGTCGCCGCCACGGGGCCCGCGTCCGCCGCGGTCTCGCGCGGCGGGGCCCGCCGGGAGCGCACGATCTTCATCGCCGGTGACTCCACCGCCGCGCAGAAGTACGCCGACGCCGCCCCCGAGACGGGGTGGGGCATGGCGCTTCCGTTCTTCCTCCGGGCGGGGCTGAAGGTCTCCAACCACGCGGTGAACGGCCGCAGTTCGAAGAGCTTCATCGACGAAGGGCGCCTCGACGTCATCCTCGACGCCATTCGGCCCGGGGACTTCCTCGTCGTCCAGTTCGGGCACAACGACTCCAAGGTCGCCGACCCCACGCGGTACACCGAGCCGTGGACGACGTACCAGGATCATCTGCGCCAGTATCTCGACGGCGCGCGGGCCCGAGGGGCCCGGCCGGTCCTCGCGACCTCCGTCGAGCGCCGGAAGTTCGACGCGGTGGGCAACGCCGTGCCGACCCACGGCGACTATCCGGCAGCGGCGAACGCTCTGGCCGCGGAGGAGAGGGTCGCGCTCCTCGACATCCAGGCGCTGTCCATCGCGCTGTGGCAGAAGCTCGGTGTCGAGGAGACCAAGAAGTACTTCAACTGGACCGCGACCGAGCAGGACAACACGCACTTCAACCCGCCGGGGGCGATCGCCGTGGCGCGGCTCGTCGTGGGTGAGTTGCTGCGGCGGCGCGTTCTCGCACCGCGGGAGGTCCGCCGTCTGGGCGAGGAGATCCCCGACTCCTGGATCACCTGGCCCGAGGCGTAGCGCTCCGCTCGCAGGCCGGTTCTCCGACTGCGGGCCCGTTCCGGCCGGCCGCGCAGTCCCCGCGCCCCTGACGGGGCGCCACCTCCCCCTGTTCTTGCTTCGAAAGGAACCCGCACTCATGCGTCCTCGTATCTGGCATGCCCATGCCATCACTGCCGCGGTCGGCTGCACCGCGCTCGTGCTCGGCGTCACCGGGACCGGCGTCGCCCAGTCCCAGGGGCGTGACCTCGGCCGACAGGTTCTCGGCGCCGGCGACGGCTGGGGGTCGGCGCAGGGCGGTACGACCGGTGGCTCGGCGGCCGACGCCGAGCACGTGTACACCGTCACCACCTGGGCGGAGTTCAAGGCCGCACTGAGAGACGGCGGTGACGCGCCGAAGATCATCAAGGTCAAGGGCATGATCGACGCCGTCTCCGAGGGGTGCGAGGCCTTCGTCGCCGGCGGCTACGACCTCCAGCAGTACCTCAAGGACTACGACCCGGCCGTCTACGGCAACGACAAGGTCGCCATGGGGCCCCAGGAGGACGCGCGGGTCGCCTCCGCCGCCAACCAGGACAGCGTCATCAAGGCCGCCGTCCCCAGCAACACCACCATCGTCGGCGTCGGCAAGAACTCCGGCATCCTCGGCGGCAGCCTCCAGATCAAGGGCGTCTCGAACGTCATCCTGCGCAACCTGACCATCGAGGCCCCGCTCGACTGCTTCCCCAAGTGGGACCCGACCGACGACAACAACACCGGCAACTGGAACTCCGAGTACGACGCCGTGGTCGTCTTCGGCACCGATCACGTGTGGATCGACCACAACACACTCACCGACGGCCGCTACCCCGACAGCGAGCGGCCGAGCTACTTCGGCAAGGTCTTCCAGCAGCACGACGGGCTGACGGACATCGTGCGCGGTGCCAACTACGTGACCGTGTCCTGGAACTCCTTCAAGGACCACGACAAGAACATGCTGATCGGGAACAGCGACAGCACCGCCACCACCGACGCCGACAAGCTCAAGGTCACCATGCACCACAACCGCTTCGACGGGATCCTCCAGCGTTCCCCGCGCGTGCGGTTCGGACAGGTCGACGTCTACAACAACCACTACGTGGTGGCCGAGGAGCAGAAGGACGACTACTACATCTTCGGCGTCGGCATCCGCTCGCAGCTCCACGCGAGCGACAACGCGATCACGCTGCCGGCGGGCGCGAGCGTCGGCAAGGCCCTGAAGAAGTGGAACGAGTCGCCGCTCACGGCCCGGAACAACTACGTCAACGGCAAGCTGACGGACCTCATCGCCGTCCACAACGCCGAGATCCCCTCGGAGATCCTGCAGTCCGGCGCCGGATGGACACCCACCCTGCGGACCAAGGTCGACTCGCCGCGCGCCGTGCCGGGCATCGTCGCGAACGGCGCGGGTGCCGGGAAGGTCTGCTGATGGCCGGTTCCGACCGAGCGTCCGGCAGGCGGCCGTTCTCCGGCCCAACGGTTGGCAGGACGTCACTCCCTGACCACCCGTTCGCCAGGCGGTCCTTCCTCGCCGCGAGCCTCGGTACCGCCCTCACCCTCGGCGTCGCGCCCCACGCCCAAGCCGCCCGCGGACGCTCCGTCTTCGGCCGGCACGGGTCCCCCTCGGCCCGGCTCACCGAGCAGACCCTGTACGTGGACGCCGCCGGCGCCGGTGACTTCACCACCGTCCAGGCCGCGGTGACCGCCGCGAGCGGCAGCGGGTACACGCTGGTCATCGCGCCGGGCGTGTACCGGGAGACGGTCGCCGTCAGTGTCGCCCGTACGGAGATGACCTGGATCGGGGCCTCCGGGAACGCCCGGGACGTCGTGGTCGTGTACGACAACGCGGCCGGCACCCCGAAGCCCGGCGGCGGCACCCATAGCACGACCGGCTCGGCGACCACTCTCGTACAGGCGGGCGGGTTCACCGCACGGGACATCACCTTCGCCAACGACTGGCTGCGCGCCGACCACCCCGAGATCACCGGTACCCAGGCCGTCGCCCTCAAGGTGCAGGGCGACCGGTCGGCGTTCCTGCGGTGCCGGTTCCTCGGGCATCAGGACACGTTGTACGCCGACTCGATGGCCCTCGGCACCTTCGCCCGGCAGTACTTCCGCGACTGCTACGCCGAGGGGGACGTGGACTTCGTCTTCGGGCGGGCCACGGCCGTGTTCGAGCGTTGCCACTTCCACACGCTGACCAGGACCGACCTCGGGTCCGCCCCGTACGGGTTCGTGTTCGCGCCCTCCACCGCGGGCGCCAACCCGCGTGGCTATCTGGTCACCGGCGGACGCGTCACCAGTGAGGCCCCGGACGCCTACTACAAGCTGGCCCGCCCCTGGGTGCCCAGCTCGGACACCACCGCCCGGCCCATGCTCACCGTGCGCGAGACCCGCCTCGGTGCCGGGATCGACGCGGTCGCGCCCTACACCAACATGTCGTCGGGCTTCCCCTGGCAGGACCAGCGGTTCGCCGAGTACCGCAACACCGGACCGGGCGCCGTCGTCTCCGTACCGGACAACCGGCCCCAACTCACGGCCGCGGACGCCGCGTCGGCCACCCGCGAGGCGTACCTCGGCGACTGGGCCCCGTGGAAGGGGTGCTGAGGTGCGCCGGCGCACACTGCTCACCGGGCTCGCCGGCGGCCTCGTGGCCGCCGGCGCCACCCCTGCCTTCGCCGACACCGGCCGCCGCGTCCTGCACGTGCGGCGCGGCGGCTCCGTCCAGGCGGCCGTGGACGCGGCGGACGGCTCCGGGTGGACGATCGTCGTGCACCCGGGGACGTACCGCGAGGTCGTCAACATTCCCGCGAACAAAGGGGAGTTGACGCTGCGGGGTGCCTCCCGCGACCCGTGCGCCGCCGTCGTCGTCTTCGACCGCGCCAACGGCACCCCGAGGCCCGAGGGCGGCACGTACGGCACCGCGGGCTCCGCCACCTTCACCTCGGCGGCGCCCGGCCTGACCGTACGCGACCTGACCCTCGCCAACGACTGGCTGCGCGCGGACCACCCGGACTACACGGGGACACAGGCGGTCGCCGCGTACGTCACCGGGGACCGCTCGCACTTCGAGAACGTCCGGTTCCTCGCCCACCAGGACACCCTCTTCGCGGACACCACCGCGCTCGACGCCTTCGACCGGCAGTACTACCGGCACTGCCACATCGAGGGTGACGTCGACTTCGTGTTCGGGCGGGCCAGGGCCGTCTTCGACTCCTGCCACTTCCGCACCCTCCAGCGGGACGTGCCCTTCACTCCCAAGGGCATGGTCTTCGCCCCCGCCACCGCCCGCGCCAACCCCTACGGCTTCCTCGCCCTGCACGGCCGGATCACCTCCGGCGCCGAGGACGCCGCGTACAAGATCGCCCGGCCCTGGGTGCCCTCGTACGAGACGACCGCCTGGCCCTCGCTGGTCGTGCGGGACACCTGGATCGGCCCCGGGATCGACGCGGTCGCCCCGTACACCAACATGCGCGAGGCCTACCCCTGGCAGACCATGCGCTTTCGCGAGTACGGCAACTCCGGTCCGGGCGCGGTGGTCTCGGTGCCGGAGAACCGGCCGCAGTTGACAGCGGCCGAAGCCGGGACGCACACGCGGCGGACGTATCTGGGGGACTGGAGGCCCTATGGGCACCGGTGATCCGATGGGTAGCCGTGACAGCCGTGACAGCCGCGACAGCCGTGACCCCGTGGGGCGTCGCGCCTTCGTCGTGGGCGCGGGGGCGGGGGCGTTCTTCGCGGGGGCGGGAACGGCAGCGGCGGCCGGGGCGGAGCCTCCGCGAGTCGCCGCGGGTGCCGCATCCGCGTCGGCCGCCCTGCACAGCGCCCTCCCCGACTTCCACCCCCTCCTCAAGGACGAGCTCCGTTTCCCGCTCGCCTGGGGCACCTCGCCCATCCGGGACTTCCGCACCTGGCGGCGGGCGGCACGGGCGAAGGTCGAGGAGTACCTGTTCGTAGCCCGGGACGACACCCCGTACGCCCCCGAGTTCGGTCGACAGCACACCGAAGGCGACGGTTTCACCCGCGAGCTGGTCACCTTCTCCCTCACCCGGTACGGCCGGGTGCGGGGCGCCCTGCTCACCCCGCACGGCACCGGACCGTTCCCGGCCGTCCTCGTCCTGCACGACCACGGCGCCAGGTTCGACATCGGCAAGGAGAAGCTGGTCCGGCCCTGGTACGACGACACCCGTCTGCCCTCCGCGCAGGCCTGGGCGGACCGGTACTTCAGCGGGCGGTTCGTCGGCGACGAACTGGCCCGGCGCGGATACGTGGTCCTCGCCGTGGACGCGCTCGGCTGGGGCGACCGGGGTCCGGTCACCTACGAGGAGCAGCAGGCCCTCGCGAGCAACCTCTACCACCTGGGCTCGTCGCTCGCCGGGCTCATGGCCAGGGAGGACGTGCGCGCGGCGGCCTTCCTGGCCGGCCTCGACCGGGTGGACCGGCGCCGGGTGGCGGCCCTCGGCTTCTCGATGGGCGCGTTCCGGGCCTGGCAGACGGCCGCGCTCAGTGACGACATCGCGGCCGCCGCGAGCGTGTGCTGGATGACCGGGCTCAAGGAGGTCATGGTCCCCGGCAACAACATCCTGCGCGGCCAGTCCTCCTACTACATGCTCCACCCCGGGCTCGCCCGGCACCTCGACTTCCCCGACGTGGCGAGCATCGGCGCCCCCAAGCCGATGCTGTTCCTGAACGGCGGCCTCGACCCGCTGTTCCCCGCCGACGGCGTTCGCGTGGCCCACGACAAGCTGCGCGCCGTCTGGCGTTCCCGCCGCGCCGAGGAACGGTTGCGGCTGAAGACCTGGCCGGACCTCGGCCATGTGTTCACCGCACCCCCGCAGGACGAGGTCTTCGACTGGCTCGACACCGTCCTGTGAACCACTCCACCCGCACGAGAAAGGAACCGCTCTCCATGTCTCGTCGTACCACTCTCGCCCTGGGCACGGCCCTGGCCCTCGGTGCCGGTCTGGCCGTGCTCCCCACCCAGGCGCACGCCGCGACCGTCGTCGTCGGCAACTCCACCGACCTGTCCAACGCGATCAAGAACGCCACCGCGGGCACGGTCATCCAGGTGCGTGGCGGCACGTACTACCCGACGGCGACCATCCAGTCGACGGCGAACGGCACCTCCTCCAGCCGGATATACCTCCAGCCGTACGGCTCGGAGACCGTGAAGATCGACGGGTCGAACCTCCCCGACGGCGACTGGATCTTCAAGCTGACCGCCGACTACTGGACCGTCTCCGGGATCACCTTCCAGAACTCCCCGGACAGCGCGGTCGTCTGCCAGTCCTGCGCCTCCACGGTCTGGGACACCATCAAGACCATCAACGGCGGTGACTCCGGCTTCACGCTCACCGGCGACAGCACCACCAACAACACCGTCCGGAACATCGACTCCTACGGCCACTACGACCCGGCCAACCACGGGGAGAACGCCGACGGCATCGCCGTGAAGTTCGGCTCCGGCTCCGGCAACCTCATCACCGGAGCCCGCCTCTACAACAACTCGGACGACGGTCTGGACTTCTGGTCCTTCTCGTCGCCCGTCACCGTCGAGCACACCTGGGCGATGGGCAACGGCAGGAACCGCTGGTCGGACTCCGCGTTCGCGGGCGACGGCAACGGCTACAAGCTGGGCGGCGACGGCGAGACCGTGGCCCATGTCATCAACAACTCGGCAGCCTGGGACAACGCGGGCAACGGCTTCACCGAGAACAGCAACAAGGGCGCCATCGTCATCAACCGCACCACCGCCTACGCCAACGCCAAGTGGGGCTACTACTTCGCCACCGGAGCGGCCCGCCTCGGCAAGAACCTGGCGGTGAGCAACGGCGGCGGCTCGGTCAACAAGGGCTCGTCGGTCGCGTCGTCCGGCAACAACTGGGACTCGGGCGTCTCGACCCCGTCGTTCCGCTCCACCAACGCCTCGACGACGTTCAACGCCCGTTCGTCGAGCGGCACGCTGCCCGCGACCACCTTCCTGACCACGGGCAGCACGACGATCGGCGCGACGATGAACTGAACGGCGACTAGGAGTACGCGGCCAGCAGGCGGTCGTACTCCTTCTTCGTCACCGGCATGACCGTGCCGTGCCTCGGGCTCGTGGGCAGTTCGTAGTTCTCGGACGGCGTCCACCGGCCCGAGGCGAGGTCGGTCGTCTCGAACGGGAGGTAGCCCCGGCCGCCGTACTCGTCGATGAAGAGGTACCACTTCTCCTCGGTGTTCGACTTGAACACGGTCGGGCCCTCGCCCCGGCTCATCGCGCCGCTGCCGATGCAGTCGGCGACGAAGCCGTACGTCGTCGAGGTCAGGGAGCGCGACTTCTCGCCGGTGATGAACTTGGCGCACGGACTGGAGGAGTTCGGGTCGCGCTCGTCCTTGGTGTAGCGGTAGTACGTGCCCCGGTGCTCGACGACGGTCGAGTCGATGACCGAGTAGCCGGGGTCGTTCCACACCTTCGGCGCACTGAACGTGCGGAAGTCCTTCGTCGTCGCGTACATCATCTTGTTGTACGTCGAGCCGGTGTGCTCCGGGTCGTCGTCGGCGTAGAGCTTCGACGCCCAGAAGACGACGAACCTGCCGAGCCTGCTGTCCCAGTAAGCCTCCGGTGCCCAGGTGTTGCCCGCGTTGTCGGGGGCCACCTTCACCAGGCGCTGGTCGGTCCAGTGGACCAGGTCCCCGGACTCCCAGATCATGACGGACCTGCTGCCGTGGCGCTGGACGTCGTCCCAACTGCCGCTGCTGTTGCGGTACATGCGCAGGTCGGTCGCGATCATGTAGAACCGGTCGCCCCTGGGGGAGCGGATCACGAACGGGTCGCGCAGGCCCTTCTCGCCGATCGTGGAGGTGAGGACGGGCGCGCCCGCGTTCAGCTCCCGCCAGCGCAGGGCGTCGTTGCCCTCGCTGAGCGCGTAGCGGATCTGCTCGCCGTCGGCGGTGCCCTCGCCGGTGAAGTAGGCGAAGAGGTATCCCGCGTACTTCGTGGGTTTCCTCACCTGCTCGGTGGACTGTGCCGGGCTCGGCGGTGCGGCCAGCAGGCCGAGGAGGAGAACCAGCAGGGGGAGCAGGATCGTGCGGGCGGTGCGGCTCATGACACATCCTGTGGGGGGCTGGTGGATTCTGTTGGATGAGCTGTCCTCGGAGTGTTGCCAGTGGGGTTCGGCTCGTCAATCGGTGGGCGTGTGAAGACTCCGAGCGAAACTTTCGGGCGATTTCGCGGGGGCGCGGCAACCCTTTCCCGCCGGGCGGCGACCAGTGATCAGAAGCGGGCCGGGGCGGGCCCCCCGGCCCGCTTCGTTCCTCGTCTTTCTGAGACGCGTCCCCTGCGAAAGGAACACCCGTGCGTCAGACCATCGGACGCCATCGAAGAACCCGCACCCTGTCGATCGCCGCCGCCGTGTCCGTCGCCGCGGGGGCGGGCGGCGTCCATCTCGGCCTCTCGCAGGACGACGCCCGGGCCGCGACCACCGCGGTCACCGTCTCCAGCACCGCGTCGCTGGAGTCGGCCGTCGCGCACGCCGTCGCCGGTACGACGATCCAGGTGCGCGGTGGCACCTACCGGCCGACGAAGACCCTGACGTCGACGGCCAACGGCACCGCCTCGGCCCGGATCACGCTCACCGCGTACGGCAGCGAGAAGGTCAGGATCGACGGGGCGGGGCTGGCCGCCGGCTCCTGGCTCGCCGGGATCCACGGCGACTACTGGACCGTCTCCGGCCTCACCTTCCAGAACTCCCCGGCCCAGGGATTCGTCGCCACGTCCTCCGTCGGCGGGGTCTTCAAGAACCTCGTCACCGCGGACAACGGCGACTCCGGCTTCACCCTGCGCGGCGACGGCACGACGGACAACCTCGTCCAGAACCTCGACAGCCACGGCAACTACGACGCCGCGAACCACGGCCAGAACGCCGACGGCATCGCCGTGAAGTTCGGCTCCGGCACGGGCAACAGGATCACCGGCGCGCGCCTCTACGACAACGCGGATGACGGGCTCGACCTCTGGCAGTTCTCCTCGCCCGTCACCATCGAGCACTCCTGGGCCTTCGGCAACGGCGAGAACCGCTGGAACGACCCCGCGTTCGAGGGCAACGGCAACGGCTTCAAGCTGGGTGGGGGAGGGGTGTCCGTCGCGCACTCCGTCAACGGCAACGCGGCCTGGGACAACACGTTGCACGGGTTCACCGAGAACTCCAACACCGGCGCGATCGTGCTCAACCGCAACACGGCCTACGCCAACAAGGAGAACGGGTTCTATCTCGCGACCGGCAGGGCCCGGCCGGCGCGGAACCTGGCGGTGGGCAACGGGACGGGCAAGGCCGGGCTGGGCTCGTCCACGGTGTCGGCCGCGAACAACTGGGACAGCGGGGTGAGTGCGCCGGCCTTCAGGTCGACGGACGCGGCAACCGCGTACGCCGCACGGCAGGCGGACGGTTCGCTGCCGGCCACCACGTTCCTGACCACGGGCTCCACGGCCATCGGCTCGACGATGGACTGAGCTGCCGGGCACGGCGCGAAAAGGCGCCCCCCGCCGGTCGTCACCGGCGGGGGGCGTTTTTCGTGCCGACCCCGAGGGGGGCTCTGGTCGGCACTGCTGCCGGCCGAGGGGGGCTCAGGCCAGCAGGTCCACACAGTCGAACGAGGTGCCCGGACTGAGGAACGCCGTGCCGCTCGAACCACTGACGATGTTGAGTCTCAGTACGTTGTACTGACTGGTGTTCGACTCCCATGCACTGGCAGGGACGCTGTAGGTGAACGTGTGGTTGTTTCCCCGGTACGAACCCGTGGTGAGCGACCGGGTGGAGGGCTGCTTCGGGGCCGCCGGAATCGGCGAGACCCAGTCATTGATGGATACCCGCGGCCGCCCGCCCGCGAACGCGTCCGTGACACCGATCCGCAGGGTGTGCGCGGCGGCGGCCTGGGCGGCGGTGAGTCTGAAGAAGACCTGGATGCCGTCGTTGACGTCCTGCCAGATGTACGCCGGGAAGGACGCCACCGGGTCACCGGCGCCCAGCGTGACGTTGCCCGTCCACTTCGCCGCGCGGCCGTCGGACGGATGCGCGTGCGTCATCAGCTCGGCGTTCTTGAACCCGCCGGGCGTGCCGTCCCAGTCGCCGAGCCGCCAGAGCGTCTTCGCGGTCGACGGATCGCCGGTGATGGTGATGGTGTTCAGCGCGGTCGAGCCGCCCGCCGTCACCTTCACCTCCCGGGTGTGCACGGCCAGCTCGCCCTTGTGGACGGTCAGCGTGTACGTCCCCGGCAGCATCCCCCTGCAGGAGAAGGCGCCGGTTCCGGCGGCGGCCTTCGCCCAGTACTGGGCGTCCTTGTTCGCGAAGCCGACCGTGTAGGCGTACCTCGCGTCCATGCCCTTGAGGCCCACGCCGGCCACCTTGCCGCGCCCGGCCCTGCCCACCCAACCGGTGATGCCGAGGCCGTCCACCCAGGACGTGTCCAGCTTGTCGTGGGCCAGCGAGGCCGAGGGCGCCCCGCCGTCCGTGAACGCCAGGACGTACGGACCCTGCAGGCCGAAACGTTCCGCCTCGGTCTGGGCCTGGTTGTAGTGCAGGATCTCGTAGAGGCCGGCGCCGAGGTCGTTGGAGTGACGGAGCAGTGAGCGGTAGAAGGGGCCGCCCGAGGCCTTCTCATGGTTGGAGCGGACGATCCACAGGCCGACCGAACCGGTGGTGAAGCCGATGTGGTCGTAGTCGATGACCCGCTTGCCCGAGTAGTGCTTGGAGTGGGTCGTGCCGTCCGCGCGCCGCCAGACGTCACCGGCCTCGATGACCTTGTCGGAGGCCTCGATCCAGGAGTCCGGCCCCTCGTTCGGGAACATTCCCGGCTTGAGGCGGACGAGGAAGCGGGTAGCCGTGAAGGACGCGTCCGCCTTGTTCGTCCACAGGTAGACGTTGTTCTGGCCGCTACGGGCCGCGTACCACTGGGTGACCGCGCCGTGCACGGCCTTGATCAGGATCGTCGACCCGGACTGCCGGACCGTGACGGTCGAGGCGCCGAGACCCGATTCGACGTGCGAGTGCCTGCCGCCGTAGCCCTCGTACTCCTTGCCCCTGTAGCGGAGCGAGGTGAGGTCGCCGGTGGTCCTGGAGACCTTGAAGACCAGGTTCGCCCCGGTGTCGACGACGAAGTTCTTTCCGTCGTCCGAGTGGCCGAACCCGGCGGCGGACGCGGTGGAGAGAAGGCCGGTGCCGCCCGCGACGGCGGCGCCGGTGGCGGCGACGCCGAGCGCGCCGGCCCCGAGCACGCGCCGGCGCGTGAGGCGTCTCTTGTGGGTGCTCAAGGGTGGTACTCCGCAATTGTCGGATCTTGGCTTGCTTGTACGTGATGGCGGATGGCGAGAACTTGCTGGTGGTTCCGTCCGCGCCGGTACCGATCCGGGTCGGCTCCCTGCCCGATGCACGGCACGCCGTCCGCACCCGGGCCACCGACGATCACGTTCCTGAGCACCGCGCCGTCCGCCGGCTCGAAGATCGGGTCGTGGCCCTCGGCCCGGCTGCCGTCGCCGAGCGCGGGCTTGCCGAAGCGGGCGGCGACCGAACCGATCACGGCCCGCCGGCCAGTGACCCGACGGTGGTGCCGGACGCGCTGTGCTGCAGGTGCGGTCATGAACCCGAATCCTTGCCGGTGGTGACTCTTGCGCCTACTGGTCGCCACCGGCGGAGAAAGGGTTGCCGCGTCCACGGATCTTTTTCACGAAAGATCTTTTCTACGAGTCGCCCTCGTCCGAGGAGCCCTTGTCGTCCTGGCCGCCCTCGAAGCCGCCCGCCACCGCGAGGTCGTCGCCACCCGCCTTCGCGGTGACGGCGTAACGGTCGCCGCCCGCGTCCCGGCCGCCGCGCTCGTGGTTGTACTGCCCGGCGAAGACCAACTCGCCCTTCGGGGCCGTACGGCCGTCCTTGAGCACCCAGGTGTAGACCAGGAAGCCGTCGTCCGCCTCGACCGTGAGGTCGAAGTCCTGCTCCGGCAGCGAACGCCAGGCGCCGGTCGAGGTGACCCCGCCGGTCTGGGCGATCCGCAGCTGGACGGTCAGTTCGGTGAGCTGCTCGCTCGTCCTCAGGGTGAGATTGCTCTGCGCCCAGAATTCGTTGCTGTGCGGGTCGATCGAGCTGTTCGACGAGAGCGGACCGTCCTCCTCGTCCCCCGAGGTGGGCAGCTCCGGCGCGGTCGTGTCCTTGGCGGACGGGCTCTTCGACGGCGTCGAACCGGGCTTGCTCTCCACCTTGCCGCCGGTGCTCGGGCTCGGACGGTCGGGGGGGATCGGGGCCCGGCTCGTCGCGGCCGGGGAGTCGAGCGGGGTCGGGGAGACCGCGACGGTCCGGTCGGCCGGCGGTGTCTCGCCCTTCACCGCGGAGGCGACCGCGTAGCCGCCGACCGCGAGCACACCCGCGACTCCGGCGGTGGCGGTGACCACCCGCACCCAGCCCCACAGCGGCGGCCGGGTCGCCTTGCGGCTCCGGGGCTCCTCGGGGGCGGCCATACCGCGCTCGATCCGGGCCAGGATGCGGGCGCGGTCGGGCTCGTGCGCCTCGGCCGACTCGCGCAGCCGGGCGCGCAGGTCCTCGTGCACGTCCCTCATCGGTCCCTTCCTCCGCTGCCCGGCGCACCCGCACCGGTCACTCTCGCGCCCGGCACGCCCCCGCCCGTGATGCCGGCATGCATACGCCGTGGTGTGCCCTCGGTGCCGAGCAGCTTCTGCAACTCGGCCATCCCCTTGGACGTCTGGCTCTTCACGGTACCGACCGAGACCCCGAGGGCGAGCGCCGTGTCCTTCTCCGAGAGGTCGAAAGCATGCCGCAGGACCACACAGGCCCGCTTGCGGAACGGCAGTCTGCGCAGCGCCGACTGGACGTCGACCACGCCGGGCACGTCGGGATTCTCGGTCTTCTCCTCGCGTTGCGACCAGAACAGCGTGATCCTGCGGCGCTCACGGACCGCGCTGCGGATCCGGGTGCGGGCCAGATTGGCGACGACGCCACGGGCGTACGCCACCGGATGGTCCGCCGCGCGGACCCGGTCCCAGCGGTGCCACATCGCGAGCAACGCGTCCGCGGCCAGGTCGTCGGCGGCGTCGGCCTCACCCGTCAACAGGTGGGCCAGGCGGGAGAGTTCGGCATAGTGACGTTCGAAGAAGGCGTGGAACTCCACGGAGGCTGCGTCGTCGACGACAGTGCCCACGGGGACCTCTCTCCTGGCTGCGGCCACAGCAGCCGAGCCGGCTGGCTGTGCGTGTCATGTGGATGACATGTGATCGTCCGAGGTCGACCCCCGACGAGATCCGGAAGAGTAGCAGTGATCGTGAAAGGTGTTCGTACGCGGCTTCGAACGCCGTCTTGCAGGGAGAATTCCGATTCCGTAACACGGAGAAAACCTGAATCAGGTTCAACGGAGACACAATCCAGCCAGCATCCGCGCGTAGTCCACGCACGTCACTAGGAGCACCGTTCATGTCCGACGCACAGAAGGTGGCCGACCGGCCCGCAGCCGAGCCACCCGGGGCGAACAGCGTCGATCGCTTCTTCAAGATCAGCGCCCGGGGATCCACCTTCGCCCGTGAGATACGAGGCGGCCTCGCCACGTTCTTCACGATGGCATACATCCTTGTCCTGAATCCCATCATCCTCGGCAACGCCAAGGACAAGTACGGCCACACCCTGGACGGCGCCGAACTCGTCACCGCCACCGCCCTCGTGGCCGCGGTGATGACCATCATCATGGGCGTCGGCGGCAACCTGCCGCTCGCGCTCGCCGCCGGCCTCGGCCTCAACGCGGTCGTCGCCTTCCAGATAGCCCCGCTGATGAGCTGGTCCGACGCGATGGGCCTGGTGGTCCTCGAAGGCCTGCTCATCTGTGTCCTCGTGGTCACGGGCCTGCGCGAGGCGGTCATGCACGCCATCCCGCAGCCGCTCAAGCAGGCGATCAGCGTCGGCATCGGCCTGTTCATCGCCTTCATCGGCTTCGTCGACGCCGGGTTCGTCAGCCGTATCCCGGACATCGCCGGTACCACCGTGCCGGTGCAACTCGGTGCCACGGGCGCGCTGTCCGGCTGGCCGATCCTGGTCTTCTGTCTCGGTGTCCTGCTGACCATCGGCCTGCTCGCCCGCAAGGTGAAGGGCGCGATCCTGATCAGCATCCTGACGATGACCGTCGTTGCGATCGTGATCAACTCGGTGGCCGACATCAAGAGCTGGGGCCTGACCACCCCGAAGGTCCCCGACGACATCGTCGCCGCCCCCGAGTTCGGACTGATCGGCGACTTCAGCCTGTTCGGCTCGTTCGGCGAGACCACCGTCATCACGGTCGTCCTGCTGATCTTCACCCTGCTGCTGTCGGACTTCTTCGACACCATGGGCACGGTCGTCGGCATCACCGCCGAGGCGGGTCTGCTCGACGAGGAGGGCAAGGTCCCGAACCTCGGCCGGGTCCTGCTCATCGACGGCGCGGCGGCCGTCGCGGGCGGCGCCGCCTCCTCGTCCTCCGCGACCTCCTACATCGAGTCCGCGGCCGGCGTCGGCGAGGGCGCGCGCACCGGCTTCTCCAACCTGATCACCGGCGGCCTCTTCGCGGTGGCGCTCTTCCTCACCCCGCTGCTGACCATCGTCCCCATGCAGGCCGCCGCGCCCGCGCTCGTCGCCGTCGGCTTCCTGATGATGACCCAGGTCAAGAACATCGACTGGGACAAGTACGAGATCGCCATCCCCGCGTTCCTCACCATCGCGGTCATGCCGTTCACCTACTCCATCACCAACGGCATCGGTGCCGGCTTCCTCGCCTTCGTCCTGATCAAGACGGTCCTCGGCAAGGCGAAGGAGGTCCACTGGCTGCTGTGGGCCACCTCGGCCCTGTTCCTGGTGTACTTCGCGATCAACCCGATCCAGCAGCTGTTCGGCGTGAAGTGACGCCGTCCGTGCGCTGACGGCGAAGGGCCGCCCTCCGGGGGGAGAGAGGGCGGCCCTTCCTATTCAGGTGGTCCTTTGTTCAGGTGGTCCTCTTCGAGGTGCCCCTCAGCCCTTCAGCGCCGCCTCCATGACGGCCTTGGCCACCGGCGCGGCCAACCCGTTGCCGCTGACCTCCGAGCGCGCCGCGTTCGACTGCTCCACGACGACCGCGACAGCGACCTCCTTGCCGTCGGCCTTCCCGAACGACGTGAACCAGGCGTACGGCGTCTTGCTGTTGTTCTCGCCGTGCTGGGCCGTACCGGTCTTGCCGCCCACCGTCGCCCCGCCGATCCGCGCGTTCGTGCCCGTGCCGTCCTCGACGACCGTCCGCATCGCCGACTGCAACTGCTCGGCGGTGCCGGCGCTCATGATCTCCAACGCGCCCGCGTCGGCGTCGTAGTCCTCCAGGACATCGCCGCCACCGTTGGTGATCTGCGCGACCATGTGCGGCGAGACCAGCCTGCCGCCATTGGCGATCGCCGCAGACACCATCGCCATCTGGAGCGGCGTCGCGGTGACGTCGTACTGGCCGATGCCCGTCAGCGCGGTGGAGGATTCGTTCATGTCCGACGGGTAGACGCTCTCGTACGCCCGCACCGGCACGTCCTGCGTCTTGTCGTCGAAGCCGAACTTCTCGGCCATCGCCCTCACCTTGTCCTGGCCGAGGGCGACGGCCATCCTCGCGAAGACGTTGTTGCACGAGTACTGCAGCGCCGTACGGATCGTGGCGTTCTCGCAGGGCGCGCTCGGGTTCTCGTTCGACAGCTCCGTGGTGGTGCCCGGCAGGGTGTACGGGTCCGGACTGTCGGTCTTCGTGTCCACCGACGCGTACAGCCCGTCCTCCAGCGCGGCCGCCGCCACGACCAGCTTGAACGTCGACCCCGGCGGCAGCGGCTGGCGCAACGCCCGGTTGGTCAGCGGCTTGTCCTCGTCCGCGTTGAGCTTCTTCCAGGCCGCAGCGGCGGTGTTGGCGTCGGTGAGGGAGGACGGGTCGTACGACGGGGTCGACACCACCGCGAGGATCCTGCCGGTCGTCGGGTCGATCGCCACGGCCGCGCCCTTGTTGTCGCCGAGCGCCTCGAACGCCGCCTTCTGCACGGCCGGTTCGATCGTGGTGATCACATTGCCCGGGTCGGCCCGCTTGCCGGTGACCGTGTCCGTCACGGTCCTCAGCCGGAGGTCCGTGCCGTCCAGCAGGTCCTGGTAGACGCCCTCCAGCTGCGTCGGCGCGTAGGCCTGCGAGGCGTAGCCCGTCACCGCCGCGTACAACTCGCCGTCCGTGTACGTGCGCTTGTAGGCGAGGTCGCTGTCCTTGGTCCGGGCCGAGCCGGTGATCGAGTCGCCCGCCACGATGATGTTCCCGAGCGGGTCGGCGTACGTCCTGATCACGTTGCGCCGGTTGTTCCGGTCGTCCGCGAGCGCCGTGCCCTCGTAGAACTGCACCCAGGTCGCCCGCACCAGCAGGGCGAGCACGAGCAGCAGGGTGAAGACGGCGGAGCGCCTGATCGTCTTGTTCATCGCACCCGGAAGGACGAGCGGGATGCGATCAATCGTTCCCTTCGCCCGGTTTTCTCATGGGGTCCTCATGAAACCGGGGTTGCCCCCGAGGTGAAACCGGGGTTGTCCCCGAGCCGGTTCGGGGTCCCGGTTCGGGGTCTCGTCCTTCCGGGTCCCGTCGTTCCGGGTCGCCCCGGGGCCGGTTCCTCGCGGGCTCAGAGCCGCCGCGTCGCCAGCGTCAGCCGGTCGCGCGCGTCGAAGAGGGCGTCCTTGACCAGTTGTTCGTGGGCGGGGGTCAGCCGGGCCACCGGGACCGAGCAGCTGATGGCGTCACGGGCCGGCGTGCGGTACGGGATCGCCACACCGAAGCAGCGTAGCCCCAGCGTGTTCTCCTCGCGGTCCACGGAGAACCCCTGCTCGCGGATCTGGCGCAGCTCCTCGATGAGCTGCTCCCGGTCCGTGATCGTGTGCTCCGTCAGCGCCGGAAGGGTCTCCGGGAGCATCTTGCGGACCTGCTCGTCGGTGTGGGTGGCCAGCAGCGCCTTGCCCAGGGAGGTGGAGTGGGCGGGCAGCCGGCGGCCGACACGGGTGAAGGGGCGCAGATAGTGCTGCGACTGCCGGGTGGCCAGATAGACGACGTTCGTGCCGTCGAGGCGGGCCAGGTGGATGGTCTCCGTCGTGTCGTCCGACAGCCGGTCCAGCGTCGGCCGGGCCAGCGCCACCACCTCGTCGCCGTCGATGTACGACGTGCCCACGAGCAGCGCCCGTACGCCGATGCCGTACCGCGTGCCCGTCGCGTCCGTCTCGACCCAGCCCAGCTCCACGAGGGTGCGGAGCAACATGTACAGGCTCGACTTGGGGTAACCGACGGCTTCCTGGACCGCCGCCAGGGAGTGCATTCCGGGGCGCCCGGCGAAGTATTCGAGCAGCTCAACGGTCCTCACCGCCGACTTGACCTGTGCTCCGCCGCCCGTCTCGACTGCCGACATCGCCCTTGACCCCTATCGTTCGACGGGAAATAGTCTCAGACAGCATATTCATCATCAGAGACAGCGTTCAGCATATCGAACGACCCTGGTGGATGGACCCAGAAATACGCTCAGGAATACGTGGAGGAACCCCCGGTGGCAGCAGCACCAGTCTGGAGTGTCGACCCCCGAACCGGGAAGCAGCGCGAGCAGGTTGCGGTGGAAGCCACAGCTCAGGAGGTGGACGCCGCCGTCCGCGCGGCGCACACCGCCCGCGGCTCCCTGGCCGACCGCACGGTCCGCGCGGCCTTCCTGCGCTCCGCCGCCGAGCAGCTCCAGGCGGCCAAGGACCAGCTCGTCGAGGTCGCCGACGCGGAGACCGCGCTCGGCCCGGTCCGGCTCACCGGTGAACTCGCCCGCACCTGCTACCAGCTGCGGGCCTTCGCCGACATCGTGGACGAGGGCGCGTTCCTCGACGTGGTGATCAACCACCCCGACGACACGGCCACCCCGCCCATCCCCGACCTGCGCCGCTACAAGGTCCCGCTGGGCGTCGTCGCCGTCTACTCGGCCTCGAACTTCCCCTTCGCCTTCTCCGTCCCCGGCGGCGACACGGCGAGCGCGCTGGCCGCCGGCTGCCCGGTCGTCGTCAAGGCCCACCCCGACCACCCGGCGCTGTCCGAGCTGGTCGCGATCGTGCTGCGCCGGGCCGCCGCCGAGCACGGCATCCCCGAGGGCGTCCTCGGCCTCGTCCACGGCTTCGAGGCGGGCGTCGAACTGGTCAAGCACCCGCTCGTCACCGCCGCCGGCTTCACCGGTTCGGTACGCGGTGGCCGCGCCCTCTTCGACGCGGCGGCCGCACGGCCGGTGCCGATCCCGTTCCACGGCGAGCTGGGCTCCCTGAACCCCGTCCTGATCACCGCTGCCGCCGCCGAGGAGCGTGCCGAGGCCATCGGCACGGGCCTCGCCGGCTCCATGACCCTCGGCGTCGGCCAGTTCTGCGTGAAGCCGGGCCTGGTGCTGGCGCCCGCCGGCGCCGCCGGTGACCGGCTGCTCAAGTCGCTCACCGACGCGGTCAGCGACGTCGGCTCGGGGGTCCTGCTGGACCACCGGATGCGCGACAACTTCCTCGCCGGCGTCGCCGAGCGTGCCGAGCTGCCCGATGTGGAGTCGCCGGTGACCGCCGGCGCGGGCGGCGAGCACACCGTCAGCCCCGGCTTCCTGACCGTCCCCGCCGGCAAGCTGGCGGCCGAGGGCGAGCACGACCTGCTCCTGGAGGAGTGCTTCGGGCCGCTCACGGTCGTGGCGCGCTACGAGGACGAGGACGAGGCCAAGTCGGTCCTGTCCCGTCTGCCGGGCAACCTCACCGCCACGGTGCACGTGTCCGGTGGAGAGGCCTCCGGGGAGGGGCGCGGGCCGGAGCTGCTGGCCGAGCTGACGCCGCTGGCCGGGCGGGTGCTCGTGAACGGCTGGCCGACGGGTGTGGCTGTGGCCGCGGCCCAGCACCACGGCGGCCCCTACCCGGCGACGACGTCCACGTCCACGTCGGTGGGCGGTACGGCGATCGAGCGGTGGCTGCGGCCGGTGGCCTACCAGGGGGCGCCCGAGGCGCTGCTTCCGGCGGAGCTGCGGGACGAGAACCCGCTGGGGCTGCCGCGGCGGTTCAACGGCCACCTGGAGCGGTAGCGGCGCAGGGGGTTCGGCTCGTTCCGGACTGCGCGTGCGTCATGGTTGCTCGCGCAGTTCCCCGCGCCCCAAGGGGCGCGGCTGGGGGCCGCGAGCTGCGAGAATCCCCCAATGGACGTCGAAATTCCCGAACTCCCGTTCTCTCTGCGCACATACGGACCCGATGGGCACTGGTCCCATGAGGACGGGGTGCTCACCGGGTGGGCCGGTCCTCGGCAGGACCGGTTCGTGCCGCCCACCGGCGAGGGCCTGGATCCCGTTTCGGACGCGCCCCGGCTGCTGGGTTCGCCGGAGGGGGACTTCCAGCTGATCGCCCGGGTCACCGTCGGCTTCGCCGCCGGGTTCGACGCGGGCGTGCTGTACGTGCACGTGGGGGAACGGGCCTGGGCGAAGCTCTGCCTGGAGTACTCGCCGGACGTGCCGACCGTGTGCACGGTGGTCACCCGGGGACATTCGGACGACGCCAACTCCTTCACCGTGGAGGGCAGCTCGGTGTGGCTGCGGGTCAGCCGCACCGGCCGGGCCTTCGCCTTCCACGCCTCCCGCGACGGCAAGCAGTGGACCTTCGTCCGTCTCTTCACCCTCGCCGGCGAGCAGGAGAGCGGCGCCGCCCTGGTCGGCTTCATGACCCAGTCCCCGATGGGCGAGGGCTGTGTGGTCACCTACGACGAGATCGAATTCCGCCCGAACTGGCCGAAGGACCTGAGAAACGGCAGCTGAGGGCAGCCGACGCAGCCGGGGGCCGCGCCCCGTTTTCAGGGGCGCGGGGAACGGCGCGAGAGCCCTCCGAGAGCCTCCGTCGAACCCGCACAAACCCACGCACGGGTCCCCCGCCCCCGACAGCCCACCCACCCAAGCCGCCCCTCGGGGTCGAAGGGGCAGCGCCCCTGGGGAGACGGGACGGGTAAGGGCGGCGGGGGCGAAAGAGATCCGCGGAACCACACCGCCCTCGCTCACGTCCTCCCCGGCATGATCAAGGACCGTGTGAACCGAGTGACCGGAGCGCGCGTGATCAGGACCGCGCTCCCCGCCGAGGCCCCGGCCATCACCACCCTGCACACCCGCGCCCGCGCCACGTACTACCCGAACGGCACCCCCACCGACGGCCCCGACTGGCCGACCGCCTGGCGCCACGCCATCGAGCACCCGGACACCCACGTACTGTGCGCCGCGGAGCAGGGCCGCATCACCGCCGTGGCCTCCTTCCGCACCCCCGATGGCGCACCCGCCGACACCGTCCACCTCGCGCAGTTCCACGTGGACCCCGTCCACTGGCGCCGCGGCACCGGCCGGGCCCTGCACGCGGCCTGCGTGGAGGAGTGGCGGGCGGACGGCAGACGCACGGCCGGCCTCTCCGTCCACGTGGACAACCACCGGGCGCGGGCCTTCTACGCGAACCTGGGCTGGGCGCCCGATCCCCTGTACCCGCCCGCCCCGGGCGACCACCACGTTCTCCTCGCTTTCACCGTGACCGGGGAATGAGCACGGCCGGGAATGAGCCAGGCTGCTTGAACGTTCACCAACCGTAGAAGCGGAGGCCGTCTCCGTACCCGTACGACCTGGAGAGAGCTGACACCATGCGCGTCGAGATCTGGAGCGACATCGCCTGCCCCTGGTGCTACGTGGGCAAGGCCCGCTTCGAGAAGGCGCTCGCGGCCTTCCCGCACCGCGACGGCGTCGAGGTGGTGCACCGCTCCTTCGAGCTCGACCCGGGCCGCGCCAAGGACGACATCCAGCCGGTCCTCACCATGCTGAGCAAGAAGTACGGGATGAGCGAGGCGCAGGCCCAGGCCGGCGAGCACAACCTCCGTGAGCAGGCCGGCGCCGAGGGGCTCGCCTACCGGGCCGAGGGCCGTGATCACGGCAGCACCTTCGACATGCACCGTCTGCTCCACTTCGCCAAGGAGCAGGGGCGCCAGAGCGAGCTGCTGCAGGCCTTCTACCGGGCGAACTTCGCCGAGGAGCGGTCCGTGTACGCCGACGCGGACTCCTATCTGGTCGAACTGGCCGTCGAGGCGGGGCTGGAGGAGGACGCGGTCCGCAAGGTGCTGGCCGACTCCGCCGCGTACGCCGACGCCGTCCGCGCGGACGAGCGGGAGGCGGCGGAGCTCGGCGCGAACGGGGTGCCGTTCTTCGTGCTGGACCGGAAGTACGGGGTGTCCGGGGCACAGTCCGCGGAGGTGTTCGAGAAGGCTCTCGTCCAGGCGTGGGGGGAGAGGCCGGCGCCGTTGCAGGTCGTGGCGGCCGAGGGCGCGGAGGCCTGCGGGCCGGACGGGTGTGCGGTGCCTCAGTAGGCCGGGAGACCCGCACCGCAGGTCAGCCGCCATGCATAAGCATTACTTGGGGAAAGTGCGCAGAACATCTCAATGGACGTGAGATGCGCCCGGCCGCACAGTGGTGACATGGAGACCTTCGAGAGCCTCGTCCGGACCGAGTTCGCCCCGAAGAACACCTATCTGAACACCGCGAGCACCGGGCTGCTGCCGGCCCGTGCCGTCGACGCGATGAAGGCCGGTGTCGAGTCCGTGGCGGCCGGACAGCCGCAGGACATGTTCGCCGATGTGGAGGCCGCACGGGCCGCGTTCGGGCGGATCGTCGGGGTGCCGGACCGCCGCGTGGCGGCCGGGGCCTCGGTCGCCGTCTACAGCGGGCTGATCGCGGCCTCGCTGCCCGAGGGCGCGGAGGTGCTGACCGCGGAGGCCGACTTCACGTCCCTCGTGAACCCCTTCCATGTGCGCGGCGACCTCAAGGTGCGCCAGGTCCCGCTGGAACGCGTCGCCGAGTCGGTGCGCCCCGGCACGGCGCTCGTCGCGGTGAGCGCCGCCCAGTCCGCCGACGGCCGGGTCGCCGACCTTGGCGCGATCAGTGAGGCCGCGCGGGCGCACGGGGCGCGTACGTACGTGGACGCGTCGCAGTCCGTCGGCTGGCTGCCGATCGAGGCGGACGCGTACGACTACGTCGTCTCCGTCGCCTTCAAGTGGCTCGTCTGCCCGCGCGGAGTGACCTTCCTCGTCGTCCCGGAGGACTTCGGCGGCCTCACCCCCGTCTTCGCCGGCTGGGTCGCGGGGCAGGAGCCGTGGGACAGCTGCTACGGCCCGGTCCAGGAACTCGCCGACTCCGCCCGCCGGTTCGACGAGAGCCCCAGCCTCTTCTCGTACGCGGGCGCCCGCCGGTCCCTGGCGCTGATCGAGGAGCTGGGTGTGGCCAACGTGCGGGACCACGACCTGGCGCTGGCCGACCGGTTCCGCGCGGGTCTGGCCGGCCTCGGCCACGAGCCGGTTCCGGCGCCCGGATCAGCGATCGTGTCGGTGCCCGGACTCGGCCACCGACAGGCGGAATTGAGCCGTGCGGGGGTCGAGGTCTCCGACCGCGCGGGCCATCTGCGGGCCGCCTTCCACCTGTACAACACGCGAGCGCACGTCGACCGGCTCCTGGACGTTCTGTCCGACTGACTTCCGAGACCCACTGGCGCGGACCGTGCCTCGGACGCTAGGAAGGCATCACTAGGTGGTGGTGCCGGTGGAGCCGACGCTCGAACAGCCGTTCACCGATGTGGAGTTGCATCGGCGGCTGGTGTACGGGGACGAGTCCGCGCTGCGTGAGGCGTACGCGGCGTACGGGGGACTCGTCCGGCGGGTGGCCGTACGGGTCACCCGCAGCCCGGCGGCCGCCGAGGACGTGGCGCAGGAGGTCTTCGCCCAGCTGTGGAGCAGGCCGTACGGCTTCGACGCGCGCCGGGGCTCGCTGCGCACCTGGCTGTCCATGGTGGCCCACCGGCGGGCCGTGGACTGGGTGCGCGGCGAGGCCCGGCACCGCAAGGACGCCCGAGCCGACGACTCCGCGCTGCACGCCATCCCCGACGCCGGGCCCGGCCCGGACGAGGCGGTCGTCGACCGCGAGCTTTCCCTCCTGCTGCACACCGCCCTCGCCGAACTCCCGCGCCCCCAGCGGGAGGTGGTCCACCTCGCCTACTTCGCGGGCCGCACCTACCGCCAGGCCGCCGTCGAACTGGGCATACCCGAGGGCACCGCGAAGACCCGGCTCCGCTCGGCCCTGCGCAAGCTGGCGGAGTCCCTCGCGGACCCGCCGGACCCGGCAGTGGTGAGGGGCGCGTGATGGGGGCGTACACCACCGTCCGGGCCGCGCGGAGCGTGCGTATCGTGGACGTGGCAGGGCGAAAGGGCGGCGCGCGATGACCAACGACCACGACGGCGTACGGGAGCTGCTGGCCGCCTGGGCGGTCGGCGCGCTCCCACCCGGCGACCGGCGCACGGTGCCCCTGCACCTGGCCGGCTGCGAGTCGTGCGCGGCGGAGGCCGAACGGCTCCGCGACACCGTACGCCTGCTGGACGGCACGCCGGGACCGAGTGCCGTGCCCGGTGGTTGCGTGAACGGCAGCGCCGACGGTGTCCTCGCGCTCGCCCTCCGCTCCCGTCGGCCCCGCGCCGCCGAGATCGCCCACCACGCCGCCCCCTACGCGGCCGCCGTGGCCGGACTCCAGGCGCTGGTGCCGGAGTTGGACGGCCGCTGGAGCGCACCGGTCGTGCACGACTGGGACGCGCACGCCACCGTCGCGCACCTCGTCGCGGCCGACGAGCACCTCGCCGTACGCCTGGGCATCGACACGCGCCTGCCCGCCTCGCACATCCCGGAAGGGATGTCCGCCGGGGACGCCTGGGACAGGCGTACCGCCGACGTCATCGCCCACGAGCACGGGCGCACGCCCGGGGAGACGGTCGCCACCTGGGCGGCGCAGGCCGCCGCGCTGCTGGCCACGCCCGAGGCCGGCGACCCCGAACTCGCCGCCCGGCCCGTCACGGTGATGGGCCTGCGGCTGCCGGTCGCCGACCACTTCGTGGTCCGCGCCTTCGAGGCGTGGATCCACACGGACGACATCGGGCGCGCGCTCGGCCTCCCCGTCCCCCCGCCCCCCGACGAACACCTCTGGTCCCTGGTCCGCCTGGCCGTCCGCATCCTCGGCCCGGCCCTCCACACCGCGCCCCCCGTCCTGTTCGAGGTCACCGGGCCCACGGACACCAGCTGGATCCTCGGCGACGACACCGGGCCCGTACACGCCGAACTCACCCTGGACCCCGTCGACTTCTGCCTCCTGGTGGGCGGCCGGTACGCCCCGGACGAGGTCCCGAGGGGCATCACGGGAGACGAGAGCGCCGCGAGGACCGTACTGGAGAGGGCGGCGTCGCTGGCGTGGCTGTGAGAAGGGGACCATCCTGACGCAGGTGCGTGTCCGCGCCCCTGAGGGGCGCGGGGCTCCGGCGTGTGCGGCTGCGCCACGCGGGCGCGACCAGCCCCACCGACCGGCAGCCGCCCACAACCGTGGTGGCCGCAGCCGATCGGGACGCGCGAAAGGGCCGGGCGGTCGCTCGGGGGCAGCGACCGTCCGGCCCCGTCAACGGGACGGCGGGGTCAGCGCACCGGGGTGAAGTCCCGTGCTCCGATGAACTCCGGCCGCGGAACCGGCGCCGAGAACGGCTCGACCGCCGTGTTCTCCACGCTGTTGAACACGATGAAGACGTTGCTGCGCGGGAACGGCGTGATGTTGTCGCCGGAGCCGTGCATGCAGTTGCAGTCGAACCAGGTCGCCGAACCGGCCTTGCCCGTGAACAGCTTGATGCCGTACTCGGAGGCCATGGCCGTCAGCGCCTCGTCGGACGGGGTGCCGGCGTCCTGCATCTGCAGCGACTTCTTGTAGTTGTCCTTCGGGGTGGCCCCCGCGCAGCCGAGGAACGTCCGGTGCGACCCCGGCATGATCATCAGGCCGCCGTTGGTGTCGTGGTTCTCCGTCAGCGCGATCGACACGGACACCGTCCGCATGTTCGGCAGGCCGTCCTCGGCGTGCCAGGTCTCGAAGTCGGAGTGCCAGTAGAACCCGGACGCGCCGAAGCCCGGCTTCACGTTGATCCGCGACTGGTGCACGTAGACGTCCGAGCCGAGGATCTGCCGGGCCCGCCCGACGACCCGCTCGTCGCGCACCAACCGCGCGAACAGCTCGCTGATCCGGTGCACCTCGAAGACCGACCGGATCTCCTGCGACTGCGGCTCGACGATCGAGCGCTCGTCGGCGCGGATCGCCGGATCGGCGACGAGCCGCTCCAGCTCCTGCCGGTAGACGGCGACCTCGTCCGGCGCGATGAGCTGCTCGACGGGGAGGAAGCCGTCGCGCTCGTACGCCTGGAGTTCGGCGAGGGAGACCGGGCCGGGCGTGCCGGGGGAGCCCCAGACGACCGGGTCCTGACGCGGGACCGACACCTCGGTGGCTCCGCGGCTGGGGTAGAGGTCGGTGATCGTGGTCATGGTGGTCAGCCCTCCTCCGTCAGTAGGGGATAGACGCCGTTCTCGTCGTGGTCCTCCCTCCCGGTCACGGGCGGGTTGAACACGCACAGGCAGCGGAAGTCCTCCTTCACCCGCAGCGTGTGCCGCTCGTGCCCGTCGAGGAGGTACATGGTGCCGGGCGTGATCGTGTAACTCCGCCCGGTCTCCTGGTCGGTGAGCTCGGCCTCGCCCTCGACGCACACGACTGCCTCGACGTGGTTCGCGTACCACATCGACGTCTCCGTACCCGCGTACAGGACGGTCTCGTGCAGGGAGAACCCGACGCGTTCCCGGGCGAGCACGATCCGCTTGCTCTCCCAGGTACCGGACGCCGACTTCACATGCCGGTCGGTTCCTTCGATGTCCTTGAACGAACGGACGATCACGGTGTTGCGATGCCTCCTCGATAGGTTTCTCTGGTGATCCGCTGTGGTCTCAGACGGTCTCCCGCACGGCTCGGGCGAGGACGCGCAGCCCCTCGTCCAGCTCGTCGGGGGTGATGGTGAGGGCGGGCAGCAGCTTGACGACCTCGCTCTCCGGGCCGGACGTCTCGATCAGCAGGCCGAGTTCGAAAGCCCGCTGGGCGATCCGCCCCGCGCGCGCCTTCTCGTGGAACTCGATGCCCCAGACCAGGCCGCGCCCCCGGTACTCCTTCACATCGGCGAGGTTCTCCTCGGTGATCGAGATCAGTGCCTGCTCGACCTGTTCACCGCGCTCCCGGGTCTGCTTCTCCATCGCGGACCCGTCCGCCCAGTACGCCTCCAGGGCGGCCGTCGCCGTGACGAAGGCGGGGTTGTTGCCGCGGAACGTGCCGTTGTGCTCGCCCGGCTCCCAGATGTCCAGCTCCGGCTTGAACAGGCAGAGCGACATCGGCAGCCCGTAGCCGCTGATGGACTTGGAGACGGTCACGATGTCGGGGGTGATGCCCGACTCCTCGAACGAGAAGAAGGCGCCCGTACGACCGCAGCCCATCTGGATGTCGTCGACGATCAGCAGCATGTCCTGCCGCTCGCACAGTCCGGCGAGCGCGCGCAGCCACTCCGGGCGGGCGACGTTGATGCCGCCCTCGCCCTGCACGGTCTCGACGATCACGGCGGCGGGCTTGTTCAGCCCGGACCCCTGGTCCTCCAACAGCCGCTCGAACCACAGGAAGTCGGGGACCTGCCCGTCGAAGTAGTTGTCGAACGGCATCGGGGTCCCGTGGACGAGCGGAATGCCCGCCCCGGCCCGCTTGAAGGCGTTGCCGGTGACCGCGAGCGACCCGAGCGACATGCCGTGGAAGGCGTTGGTGAACGACACGATGGCCTCGCGCCCCTTCACCTTCCGGGCCAGCTTCAGCGCCGACTCCACCGCGTTGGTGCCGGTCGGCCCCGGGAACATGACCTTGTAGGGCAGGTCGCGCGGCCGCAGCACCAGGTTCTGGAAGGACTCCAGGAAGGCCCGCTTGGCGGTCGTCGACATGTCGAGCCCGTGGGTGACGCCGTCCCGCTCCAGATAGTCGATGAGGGCGCGTTTGAGCACGGGGTTGTTGTGGCCGTAGTTGAGTGAACCGGCGCCGGCGAAGAAGTCCAGGTAGGTGTGGCCGTCCTCGTCGTGCATCCGGCTGCCCTGCGCGCGGTCGAAGACGGTGGGCCAGCCGCGGCAGTAGCTGCGCACCTCGGACTCCAGGGTCTCGAAGACGCTCAGGTCGGGCTGGGTGATGGTCACGTCGAATCGCTCCTCGATGCGTGGGGGGAGAGAGGAAGAAGGGAGGGGAGGGAGGGGGAGGGAGTGCGGGCGGGCTCAGGGGGACAGCGGGCCGATGCGGTGGAGCATCTCGGGCTGGTGCGGGCCGTCCGGGAAGTCCGCCGCCTCGAACAGGACCGTGCGCTCGATGTCCGCGCCATGACGTGCGGCGTACGAGGCGAACAGGCGCTCGGACGCGGTGTTGCCCGGCGTGATGGTGGTCTCGACGGTGGTCAGGGGGTGCCGTCGCGCGACCCGTGCCGTGAGCCCGTCCAGCAGCGCGGCCGCGAGGCCGAGCCCCCGGTGCGCCTCGTCGACGGCCACCTGCCACACGAGCAGGGTGTCCGGCCGCTCGGGCCGCACGTACCCGGTCACGAACCCGACCGGTTCCCCGGACTCGTCCCGCGCCACCACCGAGGTGTCCGCGAAGTCCCGGCACCACAGCAGATAGCTGTACGAGGAGTTCAGGTCCAGGGTTCCGGAGTCCCCGGCGATACGCCACAGCGCCGCGCCGTCCGCCACGCAGGGGCGGTCGATCCGAATCCCTTCCACGATTTCCTCAGGAGCTTCCAGGGGCTGGGTGTGCAGGTCTGCTTGTGCGGCAGTCATACGGCTTGAATTTACCCAGCGGAATTTCGAATTGCATCGCCCCGCGGGGTTACGTATGCGCCGCCCACGTGTTATCACGCGGGCGTGAGCGCTCCGGTGTAGCGAGGTGGATCTGATGGTTTTCGTCCGGAAATTACCGGACGAAAAGGGTGCGCTGTGGAGTCGGTCACACGTGCGTAACCCTCACGAGATCTGCTCGAATTGCGCCCCTCAGTGTTCGCGAAATCTTTGCGTTTGAGGAAGGTGAGAGCGGGCAGAAGAATACGGGGTTCTGCCCGCTGAATTCAATGAATTACCGTCGAGGAAAAGCGCCGTGTTTGCCCTTGGCGGAACCTTTTACGCCCAGGCCCTCGTCGCCGCGCGACGGGCCCCCGCCAGGTCCACCACCCTGCCGAACCCGGTCAGCGCCGCCCCCAGCCCCGCGAGGCAGGCGTGCACGACCCCCGGTGTCGCGTCGGGGCCGTAGTGGTTCACGCGGACCATCTCCGAGGCGAGGGCGCCGCCGCCCGCGGCCAGCGGC
>NZ_LRTR01000451.1 GCF_001550375.1 Streptomyces europaeiscabiei
TGCCTCCAGCGCGGCCGCGAGCGGCGTCCGCCCGCCCGTGGGCAGCGACTCCAGCCGGGCGGCCGCCGCGTCCACGGACGAGGTCGGCGGCAACGCCACCTCGGCGGCCGCCCCCCGGAAGGTCACCAGACCCACCTTGTCCCGCCGCTGATAGGCGTCGAGGAGCAGCGACAGGACGGCGCCCTTCACGGCACTCATCCGCTGCCGCGCCGCCATCGACCCGGAGGCGTCGACCACGAACAGCACGAGGTTCCCCTCACGCCCCTCCCGCGTCGCCTGCCGCAGATCGTCACGGCGTACGACCAGCCCCGGCCCGGACCGCCCCCGCGTCCGCTGATGCGGCGCGGCGGCCTGCACGGTCGCCGCCAGATGCAGCTTGGTCAGCGTGCCACGGGGCCGGCGCGCTCCGGTCGTGCGCCCGTGCTCGGTCCGTGCCCGCGAACGCCGCCCGGAAGCGCCCTCCCCGAGCCCCGGCACGCTCAGCACCTTCGTACGAAAGGGTTCGGCGGCCCGTACGGCGGACTGCTCCCCGGCGGCCGGAGCCTGCGCCGGCACGCCCTCCCCGCTGTCGGGCTGTGCCCCGGAGTCACCGCCCTGCGGCCCCTCGGGCTCGGAGGAGGGCGGCTGCCCACCGCCACCGGGTCCGTCGGGATCGGGATCGGGATCGGGATCGGGATCCTCGTCGTCCTGCGCGTCCTGCGCGTCCTCCGGGTCCGCCGCGTTCCCCGGTGGCTGCGCGAACTCCTCCAGCGTCTCGTCGAGCTTGTCCTCGTCGAGCCCCGGAGCGTCGAACGGGTTCCGCCGCCGCCGGTGCGGCAGCGCGAGCAGCGCCGCCTGCCGCGCATCCTCCGCCAGCACCTCGGTCCGCCCGGCCCACGCGGCCAGCGCGGTGGCCGTCCGGGCCATCACGATGTCGGCCCGCATCCCGTCGACCTCGAAGGCCGCACAGGTCGCCGCGATCTGCCGCAGCACCCCGTCGCCCAGCACCACGGACGGCAACAACTCCCGTGCCGCGACGACCCGTTGCCGTACGTCGGACTCCTCGTCCGCCCAACGGGCCACGAAAGCCGCCGGGTCGTCGTCATAGGCGAGCCGCCGCCGTACGACCTCCACCCGCTGGTCCGGCTCCCGCGAGGCCGCGACCTCGACGGTCAGCCCGAACCGGTCGAGCAGCTGCGGCCGCAGCTCGCCCTCTTCGGGGTTCATGGTCCCCACGAGCAGGAACCGCGCGGCATGCCGTACGGAGACACCCTCGCGCTCCACGTACGAGGCGCCCATCGCGGCCGCGTCGAGCAGCAGGTCGACGAGGTGGTCGTGGAGCAGGTTCACCTCGTCGACGTAGAGGATCCCGCGGTGCGCGTCCGCGAGGAGTCCCGGCTCGAACGCCTTCACACCCTCGGACAGCGCCCGCTCGATGTCGAGGGCGCCGACGAGCCGGTCCTCGGAGGCGCCGACGGGCAGTTCGACCATGCGCGACGGTCGCGTCTCGAACGCCGGCTCGTGCGGCCCGTCCGGGCACGCGGGGTCCGGCTTCGCGGGATCGCACGAGAACCGGCACCCGGCGACGACCTCCACCTCGGGCAGCAGCGCCGCGAGCGCCCGCACGGCGGTGCTCTTCGCGGTCCCCTTCTCACCGCGCACCAGCACACCGCCGACCGCCGGTGACACCGCGTTCAGCAGCAGCGCCAGCCGCAGGTCGTCCTGGCCGACGACGGCCGTGAACGGAAACGGAACACTCACTATGCGTCGCCCTCCAAGTCACCCTCCGGCCACGGGCGGTTGACCCGCGGCCGGTCGTTCAACAGCGAGCCCGTGCTCATCCGGACGCTCCCGGTGTTCCCGGTGCGCCCGGCGGCACGAACGGCAGTCCCGCCGGCGCGCCCGACTCGATGAGCCGCCACAGCGCGTCCGTGTCCGCGTGTTCCTCGATCAGATCGCCGAGCCGGTCCAGCTGCTCCTCGCGCAGCGCCGCGAACGACGTGTCGGCGGCCGGCACGAAACGGCGCCCCGATGCGGCCGCCACCTCACGCAGAAAGGCCCGCCGGAACCCGTCCGACTCCAACGACCCGTGCCAGTGCGTGCCCCAGGTCTGCCCGACCCGGCACCCGTCCAGGAAGGGTTCCCCGCCCACGACCTCGGCGACCCCGTGATGGATCTCGTACCCCTCGACGTGTTCCCCGAGGGCCTCCCCGACGGGCCGCGTGAGCGTCTTCTCGGGAGCGAACCGCACCCGCACGGGCAGTATCCCGAGCCCGTCCACATGCCCCCGCCGACTCTCGACCTCGTCCTCGATGTGCTCCCCGAGCAGCTGGAACCCACCGCAGATGCCGAGGACCGGCCGCCCCTGCGCGGCGCGTCGTGCGAGGGCGTCGGCGAGGCCCCGCTCCCGCAGCCACTCCAACGCCCGGACCGTCCCCCGGGTACCCGGAACGACGACGAGGTCGGCGTCGGCCAGTTCCTCGGCCCGGTCCACGAACCGCACGACGACACCGGGTTCGGCGGCGAGCGCGTCCACATCGGTGAAGTTGGACATCAGCGGCACCGCGCACACGGCCACCCGCAGCACGTCCTCCCCGACGGGCGGCGCGACACCGGACTCCCGGACCGTCCCCCGCAGCGAGACCCGCAGTCCGTCCTCCTCGTCGATCCCGAGCCCGTGCCGGAACGGCAGCACGCCGTACGTCCGCCGCCCGGTGAGCCCGTGCAGCATGTCGAGCCCCGGCTCCAGCAGGGAGACGTCCCCCCGGAACTTGTTGACGAGGAACCCGGCGACGAGGGCCTGGTCCTCGGGGGAGAGCAGCGCGACGGTCCCGAAGAACGACGCGAAGACCCCGCCACGATCGATGTCGCCGACGACCAGCACGGGAAGCCCGGCGTTGCGGGCGATTCCCATGTTGACGATGTCGGTCCGCCGCAGATTGATCTCGGCGGGGGAACCGGCCCCCTCACAGATCACCGCGTCGTACGTGCCCCGCAACTCGGCGAGACACTCCAACACCGTCCCGAGCAGCCGTTGTTGCCGCCCCCCGTGGTACCCGCGCGCACTCATCTCACCCACGGGCTTGCCCAGCAGCACCACCTGGCTGCTCCGCTCACCCCCGGGCTTCAGCAGAACGGGGTTCATGAGCGCACTGGGCTCCACGCGGCAGGCCTGCGCCTGCATGGCCTGAGCCCGCCCGATCTCGGCGCCTTCCTTCGTCACGAAGGAATTGAGCGACATGTTCTGCGCCTTGAAGGGCGCGACCTTGACACCCTGCCGCACGAGCCACCGACAGATCCCGGCGGTCACCACACTCTTCCCGGCATCGGAGGTGGTCCCGGCCACCAGCAGTCCGCCGCTCATCCCTGCCTCCCCAACCGCTGTGCCGAGCGCCCTGCGACCCGCCCCCGCAGCGCCGCCGCACCCGCACTCACCCCGAGCGCCAGCCACCCGACCCGCCGGGACAACCGCACAGCCCGCTCGATGTCGTCCACGACGACGGCCCGCCCTTCCCCATTCAGCACAGGTCGATGCTCGACCCGCCCCCCATACGCCAACGTGCCCCCCAGCCGCACTCCGAGCGCCCCCGCGAACGAGGCCTCCACGGGCCCCGCGTTGGGACTCGGATGCTTCCCCGCGTCCGCCCGCCAGGCCCGGACAGCCCCCCGGGCATCCCCACCGGCAGCCGCGGCCAGCACCGCCGTCAGCCGGGCCCCCGGCCACCCCGCCACGTCGTCCAGCCGCGCGGAGGCCCACCCGTACCGCCGATACCGCTGCGACCGGTGTCCGACCATGGCGTCCAGCGTGTTGACGGCCCGAAACCCGACGAGCCCCGGCACCCCACCGACGGCCCCCCACACGAGCGCCCCCACCACCGCGTCGGACGTGTTCTCGGCGACGGACTCCACGACGGCCCGCGCGATCCCGTCGGGGTCGAGCGCCTGCGGATCCCGCCCGCACAGATGAGGCAACCGGGCCCGCGCGCCCTCGACATCCCCCGCGTCGAGGAATCGCCCGATCGTCCGGGCCTCCCGCCCGAGCGAGGTCCCCCCGACGACGGCCCAGGTGGCGGCGGCGGTCAACCCGACGGAGGCGACCCGCGACGGCCGTACGGCGGCAGCCGCGACGGCCCCCAGCGCCACGGCGCCGCCCGCGCACACCGCGGTGTGCAGTGCGCCCCACCCCCGGTGGTCGCGCCACAGCACCCGTTCCACGGCACCGGCGGCCCGCCCGAACGCGGCGACCGGATGCCCCCGGCGCGGATCACCGAGCAGCAGATCACCGAGGAGTCCGGCGGCGGCGCCGTACGCGAAGACGCGGTCGGCACGCACCGGTTCAGCCGATCACGGGGTCGGGCAGGGACCGGGCGCTGAGCCCCGGCGGGCAGCCGCACATGGCGCACATGGCGATATGTCCTCACTCAGGGTGTCCACGCCCTGGTTCGACGAGACCGACGGCGAGAGTTCCTGGCTCCCGGGGGGTTCTTCCCCGGTGACAGTGGCGGGACCGCGCCGGACTCGCACCGGCTTCCTCTCCTGCCGTCGTACATGGCCCCGGCAGTCCACCACGCCCCCGGAAGACCCGTCAACTTGCTGTTGACCTGCGGTGCAGCGGTGTGCTGAGCCCCACACCGCCGAAATCGCGTCAGACACCCGAATCGGCTCTTTCCGCGCTCTTCCCCGACGCCCGGGCTGGGAACACTTGAGGGAACGGCAGTACGAAAGCAGAGCGCCGACGAGCGGCATCGGGACACGGCGCTCGGGTCGTCGCGGTGCGGACGCCGTGTCGGTGCACGCCGGCCGGTGAGGTGGAGGTCGGTGTGGTCGGCAGGGAGTCGCCGGAGCGGATGTGGGTCAGGAGCAGCTACTCCGGTGAAGCGGACGACTGCGTGGAAGTGGCCGCCGGGCGGAGGCGGGTCATGGTTCGTGACTCGAACGGGAACAGTGACGCGCTGCTCGTCTTTCGCTACGCGGCGTGGTGTGGTTTTCTGGCGGGACTTGTGGACCCGGGAGCGGGCGGATCATGAAGATCGGCCCGGGGGACGGAAGGTGACACATGGCAGACCGAGCGAGGGAAACAGCCTCGGCACGCACGGGGAAGTCGGGCGTCTGGCGTGAACGGGTGACCGCTGTCGCTCCATTGGCGCTCTTCTGCTCCGTGATGGGGGTGCTGTCCGTCGGAGCGGGCGCTCTGGCCGCGCTGCTCGTGCCGAGCGGTGAGGTGCGTGCGCTCGTCTGGCTGGTGGTGACCGTGCTGGGCGCCGCCGGGGCCGGCCTGTGGTGGGGCCTGACCCCGGTCACGGAACGGCTCCGGGTCCTGAACCGGGCGCTCGGCCAGGCTCGGCCCCCAAGGCCGCATCACCGCTGACGGTGGCGGTCCGCGAGCCGGTGGAGCGGTGCCGCAACGCGCCGCCCAGCCATGCGCCGAGAGCCGTGACGAGGGCCGCGCCCACCGCGCCGATCACGGCCGAGGTGAGGGGGGAGGCGCCACCGGGCCGTATCCCGGGACCGACCCGGGTGGCGACCGAGACGCTGAACAGCAGGACGCTGCCGCATGCCGTGCCGAGCAGCAGCCGTACGGACAGCGGCCGGGCGGCGTCCGCCACTCGGGCGCTCTCGACCTGAATGAGCGGCTCCGCCCCCTCGGGGTGCTGCACGGCGTACGCCTTGAGGGCGCTGTCGCCGGGCTCGGCCGGCTCCTCCGGCTCGGTCCGCTCGGGCGGGACCCGCGGCGTGGCGCCCGCCGAGGAGGCGGGTGCCGTGCGCAACTCCCGCCACCACGCCCGTATTCCGAAGACCGCCATGAGTCCTCCCTCCCCGTTCGTCGCCCGGGCGTCCCGTCCCGGGTCAGTCGTTGTCCAGGCTCTCCCTGATCGCGTCGAGCGCCTCGATCATCCCCTCGCCGCGGTACGCGATGGAGCTGATGTCCTCGAAGCACTCCTGATAACGCGCTGTGAGGGCCAGGTCGTCACGGTTCGACAGGCCCCCGGTGGGGCCCTCGATGTAGAGCAGGTCGTCGTCGTCCTTGAAACCGAGCAGGATGAACGGTGTGGTCGTGCCGTAGTGCGCTCCGGCGGAGAACGGCAGCAGTTGGAGGCTCACGCGAGGGTGTTGCGCCACGGCCTTGACGCGCTCCAGTTGTCGCCGCATGACCGCGGGACCGCCCACCACACGTCGTACGGACGCCTCGTCCAGGACGATGTCCACCTCGGGACCGTGGTCGCTGTCGAGGGACCGCTCCTGTCGGGTGGTCCGCAGTTCCACCTGGCGTCGCACCCGCGCCTCGGGAGTCCTGGCCGAGAGCAGCGCGGTGGCGTAGTCCTCCGTCTGCAGGAGCCCGGGCAGGACGATGGGGTTGTACATCCGGATCGTGTTGGCCGCGCCCTCGTACCCCAGGTACTGGGCGAACTGCGGTGAGACGAGGTCGCTGTACTGGGCCCACCAGGACTGGCCCTTCGAGCCTCGGGCCGCCTCCTCCAGCTCCACGACCAGGCTCGCGTCCGTGACCCGGTACTGCTGGAGCAGCGCCCGCAGGTCCGTGACTCCGAGACCGACCGTCCCCGCCTCGATCCTGATCAGCTTGGACAGTGACCACTCCAGGCCCTGCGCGGCGTCCCGCTGGGTCAGCCCGGCGCTCTCGCGCGCTTTGCGCAGCTCGATTCGCAGCCTGCGTCGATTCAGGCTCGGATCGATGTCCCTGGCCATGGTGCTCCCTGCCACATGTCGTCATTGACTTGTCGGGTCGCCACTTTCGCGTAGTAACTCCCTATCAGATTAGGTGAGTTCGCGAGTGGCGGCCAGCCGCCGTCAGTATGACAGGTGTCTTTTCGGAGGTGGCGCACCAGCGCCGCGAACACGGAGAAAACCCCCGTAAGCGTCATGAAGCGCCTACGGGGGTTGCCTCTGAGGTTGTCGGTGTCGGCCCGAGAGGGCCGTGGGATTTCCGGTCTCAGGTCATGATCAGGGAAATTCCGTACGCCACGGCCGCCGCGCACAGCGCGAAGCACACGTACGCCCCTGTGGTCGCAGCCGCCACCGAGTCGCCCCGGGTTGACGCCTGCTCCCGCTTGGAGAGGCCGACGATGCCCAGGGTGAACAGGCCGACGAGGGCCACGGTGACCACGAGACTGACTCCGAAGACGGAGCCGAGAGCTGCCCAGTCGATGTGCATGGTGGTGATTCCTCAGGGAGTCGTGGGGCTCAGACGGCGGGCGTCGGCGTGGACGAGCCCGCCGGGGCCGTGGTCTCGGCGGCGGCCGTGGCCGTGGGGGCCGGGATGGTCGCCGTGAGGTCCTCGGTCACGGTGCCGACCGGCGGCGGAGTCACGGCGGCCATCGCCGTCGTCACCACACCGGGCGGCTCCTCGGTGTCGTTCACATTGGTGTGGTCGACCACCTCACGGCGGGAGACCATCCAGATCGCGGCGCTGGAGGCGACGAGGAAGACCGCGACGACGGCCGTGCCCCACGCGCCGAAGGACGTCACCCACTCGGCGAGCGCGGCGACCAGCGCCGCGGCCGGCAGGGTCAGACCCCAGGCGATGAACATCCGGGTCGCGGTGGACCAGCGGACCACCCCGCCCTTGCGGCCGAGGCCCGCGCCCATCACCGCACCGGAGACCGAGTGCGTGGTGGAGAGCGAGAAACCGAGGTGCGAGGAGGCCAGGATGACCGTGGCCGCGCTGGTCTGGGCGGCGAAGCCCTGCTGCGGCTGGAGGTCGGTCAGGCCCCTGCCCATCGTGCGGATGATGCGCCAGCCGCCCAGGTAGGTGCCGAGGGCGATGGCCGTACCGGCGGAGACGATGACCCACACCGGCGGGTCGGAGTCGGGCGCGAGGGCGCCGCCGGCCACCAGGGCGAGGGTGATGATGCCCATCGTCTTCTGGGCGTCGTTCGTGCCGTGGGCCAGCGAGACCAGGCCCGCGGAGGCGATCTGACCGGCGCGGTAGCCCTTGCCGGAGGCCTTCTCGCTCGTGTGCCGACCGAGCCTGTACGTCAGCCGGGTGGCGAGCATCGCCGCGATACCGGCGACCAGCGGGGCGGCGACGGCGGGGATCAGCACCTTGGTGACGAGCACGTCGCCGTGCACCGCGCCCACACCGACCGAGGCGATGGTGGCGCCGATGAGGCCGCCCATCAGGGCGTGCGAGGAACTGGAGGGGAGCCCGACGAGCCAGGTCAGCAGATTCCAGAGGATGGCGCCGACGAGCGCCGCGAAGATGACCTCTGGCTGTATGCCGGACTCGTCGACGAGTCCCTTGGAGATGGTGTTGGCGACCTCGATGGAAAGGAACGCGCCGACAAGGTTGAGCACGGCGGACATGGCCACCGCGACCTTGGGCTTCATCGCGCCGGTCGAGATGGTGGTGGCCATCGCGTTGGCGGTGTCGTGGAAACCGTTCGTAAAATCGAACGCAAGCGCGGTGACGACCACGATCGCGAGGATCAGCGAGAAGTTTTCCATTTACCCGAGCTTCTTTCGGACGTCAGTGGCATGAGGACCGTAGGCAACCTGGGTGAACGGAAGGTGAACTGGGGCGGGCGCGTGGGTGTAGTGAATGAGGTGTCGCCGCTCCGTTTGTGCGTGGGCGGACGCGTTCGGCGTGACGGAGCGGTGGCCCGACGTTCGAACTGAGACGGAATGCCGAGGTCCGGTACCCCGTCGGCCCTCGGTGGACCTCTTCGGCCGGTTCATCGACCCGTTGAACGGGTTCTGGTCACCCGGCAGGCCCTCGCTGCCGTTGTCGTACCGCCGGATCGCCCACAACCTCCACCCCGCCGGGAGTTCTGCCGCCCCCGCGGAGTCGTACACGGGCGGGCGGCACGGTCCGGCCGTCCGCGCGCCGTCCGCCGCAGTTGTTCACGAAGCGGGTTGCGACAGGTGGTGGACCCGGTCGCCCTGACGTGGACGAACCTGCCCTTCGACTTCGCGCCCGGCCGGTCCGCCTTCCGCTGGTGCGGGGAGACCTCGTGTCCCCTGGGCTCGGCGGCGGCCGAGACGGGGTGCTCGGGGAGAGCGGTCCCGCCCCGGACGAGCGCCGCGAGGGAGGCGGCGAGCACGCGGCTGCGACGACGGGACGGCTGGAGAGCGCGGGCCATGATTCCCCCCGGAACGGCGACGTGTGCGACAAACCCGCGGAAGGTACTGGAAGATCGCCGAATCCCTGTCGATCACCGGCCCATCGCCAACACCGGGCGACGTATGCGCATATGGGTTCCTCCGGAGGTCGCGTTCGGCTCCGCAAGTCCCGGCCCCGGGCCCGTCGGCGCGATCCGCCTGGCAGGATCACGGCATGGCTGAGCAGTGGTGCGACACCCGGGACGAGCGGGGCGCGGGTGAGGACGCACAGGGTGCGCGGGACGGGCGGCAGAGGGGCGTGCCGGACGACGTGGCGCGCGCGTGGGACGAACTCGTCGCGACGGCCCGCCGGACGGTGGCCGACGGTCTGGTCGTCGGCACCTCGGGCAACGTGTCCGTACGCGTCGGGGGCACCGTCCTGGTCACACCGACGGGAGTGCCCTACGACCGCCTGACCCCGGACGACGTCACGGGCGTCGACCTCTCCGGCCGGCAGGTCCTCGGCACGCTTCGCCCGACGAGCGAACTGCCCATGCACCTGGCGATCCACACCACCACCGACGCCCGTGCCGTCGTCCACACCCACGCCGTCCACGCCACGGCCGTCTCCACCCTGGTGAGCGAGCTGCCGCTGATCCACTACATGTCCGCGGCCCTCGGCGGACCCGTCCGAGTCGCCCCCTACGCGACCTACGGCACCCCGGAGTTGGCCGAGAACATGCTCCGCGCATTGACGGGGCGCACCGCTTGCCTCCTCCAGAACCACGGCACGATCGCCTGCGGACGCACCCTCTCCGAGGCCTACGACCGCACGACCCAACTCGAATGGATGTGCCAGGTCTGGCTGAGGGCCTCCTCCGTCCCGGGCCTCACCCCCCACCTCCTCACCCACGAACAGGTGAACGAGACGGGGGAGCGGCTCAAGGGGTACGGCCAGCCGAAGTAGCCCCGGCGTCCGGCCGCCCCCACCTCCGGCCTCCCGCCGAT
>NZ_LRTR01000452.1 GCF_001550375.1 Streptomyces europaeiscabiei
CCGGCGCGCTGCTGCCCCTCGCGGTCCGCGCCGCCCAGGGCCGTACGGGACTGCGCGCCGCCCCCACCGACCGGGACACCGTCCCACCGGGGCTCAGGACGCCGACCCTGCTCTTCCACGGCCCCGACGACACCGTCGCCCCCTGGGGCCCCTCCCGCCGCCTCGCGGCCCTCCGCCCCGACCGGGTCACCCTCCGCACGGTCCGCCTCGCCCCGCACGGCGCCATGTGGAACGCCGACCCCAAGGCCTACGAGGAAGCCCTCCGCCGCTTCCTCACCCCACTGACGTAGGCCACCGCGGGCCGTCGGCGACAGAGAGGTACGCCACATTCCGTTTAGTGCCGCACCAAGGCGATCCCATCGATGTCACCCCCTGGGGAACCCGTGCGTTGGCCACCCCTGTCGCCCGCTGTGACATTCCGTTTGGGTTTTCCGACCGTCAACCGGAAGACTGCCCCCGTGACGTCCCGTAACCCGCGCGACTCCAGGCTCCGACTCGTCGGCCCGCGAACCCTGGCCGCCGCTCCCCGAGCAGCAGTGACCCAGCGTCGCCGACCGGCTCCCCGGCCCCCGGAGGGCACACCGCCGCCCGTGGAACTCGCCCGCATGGCCCGCGCCGTCCTGGCGGACGCGGCTCGCGTCGCCCACTGGGCCGATGCCGCCCTGCGCCCCGGCCGCGAGAGCGCGAGCCCCGACGGCAAGGGCACCCTCTCCGCCGCGACCGCCGAACGGGCCGCCGTCCACCTGGGGCTGACCCCGGATCAGGTCCGCCACGACTGGGACACGGCACGGCTGGCCGGACTCATCGAGGTGCACGGCGACAGCGCGCGCCCCGGCTGGCGGCTGCGCGCCTGGAACCGCGACGACAGCGCCGTGCTGCGCGGCTGGGTCGCGTTCTTCGACGCCTGGTCCATCGCCTACCCCGAGCCCGAGGACCGCGAGCCCGCAGCGGTCGCCGAGGTCGTCTCGGCCATGCCCCAGGTGCTCTCCTTCCTCCAGCTCTCCGCCGGGCCCGTCCCCGTCGAGCAGCTCCTCGACCTCCTGGAACAGCGGGTCACCGAACTGCGCACGGAGCGCTGCGAGGTCCCCTACAGTCCACAGGCCGAGCCGAGACCGGAGCCCGAGCCGAGCCCGGAGCCCGGCGCCGGGGACACCCCGCTCGCGCCCCTGCTCGACTGGTCCCTGCGCGCCCTCGCCTCCGTCGGCGCCCTCACCTACGACGACGCCCAGGCCACCCTCACCCCGCTCGGCAGCTGGGCGGTCTGGGTCAAGCTGGAGCAGATCTGCGTCGCCGCGCAGAGCCCCGCAGGGAACATCGAGGTCTCCGCCGAGGACATGCTCAGAGGCTGCGCCCAGCTCCGCCCGAACGCGGCCCGCGCCGAGTACCGCGCCTGGCTCGCCGCCCGCCCCGTCGGCGGCGCCGTCACCGAGCTCATCGACGCAGCCCGCGGCGAGGACGCCCTCATCCGGGGCCTCGCCTTCGAGGCCCTGCGCGTCGTCGGCGCCCCCGCGGAGCCCGACGTCCGCACGGTCGCCGACGAGACCCCGCTGCGCCCCTACGCCCTGCTCTGGCTCGCCGTGCACGACGGCGCCGACCCCGAGGACGCGCACGAGGTCCTCACCCGCGAGGAGGCCACCTGGCTCTGGGTCGACACCGCCGCCGCCGTCGCCGACCACGGCGAGGCCCCCCTCCTCGTACGGCATCTGGAGTCCGCGGTGCAGCCCACGGTCCCCGCGCTGCTCGCCGAGGTCCGCGCGGTCGGCCACCCCCGCACCGTCCAGGTCCTGGTCGCCCTCGCCGCCGCCCACCCCGACCCGGCCCTCGCCAAGGCCGTCCGCCGCGCCGCCTTCCAGGTGCACACCGGAGGCAGCTGACCGGGACACGGAGAACCGGGGCGCGCGTCAGCCGCCTGTCTCGGGGGCGTACGTGCCGAAGCTCCACACATTGCCCTCGGCGTCCCGGGCCATGTAGTCCCGCGAACCGTAGTCCTGGTCCGTCGGGGGCGTCAGGATCTCCACGCCGTGCTCCACGGCCCGCCGGTGGTGGGCGTCCACGTCGTCCACGACGATGTACACCCCGGCGGGCCCCGCGCCCTTCATCGCGCCGTCGAAGACGCTGCCGCTGCCCTTGGAGCCGACCATCACCGCGCCGTTGCCCTGCGTCAGCTCGGCATGCTGCACCACCCCGTCCTCGCCCTCGTACACCGAGAGCTCGGTGAAGCCCAGCGCCTCCGTGAGCTGCCTGATGGCGGCCTTGGCGTCCGCGTACAGCAGTGTCGGGTAGACGCTCGGACGTCCGTCGCTCCTGCCCGTCATACCGATCACGACCTCTCCGTCGTCCGGAATACGACCCGCTGCTCAGTTTTGCACCCGCCACCGACAACGCCCCGCCGGGCGAGCGGCCCGGACCGATACCGGGCGCGCCGGTGACCGAGACCACGTGATCCCTTGTCATACGGGCGGAAAACCGCTTGCCGCCCCCAGTTAGAATCGGCCTATGGCCATTCTCCTCGCGCATTAGACGGCGGGAACGCCTCAGCCGCCCACCTGCCACCCCAATCCGCCCTGGAGTCTGTCCGTGATCTCCGCCTCCGCCGTCGAGCTGCGCGCCGGTGCCCGCGTCCTCATCGAGTCCGCCACCTTCCGCATCGCCAAGGGTGACCGCATCGGTCTGGTCGGCCGCAACGGCGCCGGCAAGACCACCCTCACCAAGTGCCTGGCCGGCGAGGGCATCCCGGCCGGCGGCACCATCACCCGCTCCGGTGAGGTCGGCTACCTCCCGCAGGACCCCCGCACCGGCGACCTCGACATCCTGGCCCGCGACCGCATCCTCTCCGCCCGCGGCCTCGACGTACTGATCCGCAAGATGCGCGACAACGAGCAGCGCATCGCCAACGGCCAGGGCTCCACCCGCGAGAAGGCGCTGAAGCAGTACGAGCGCCAGGAGACGGAGTTCCTCACCAAGGGCGGGTACTCCGCCGAGGCCGAGGCCGCCACCATCGCCGCCGCGCTCAACCTGCCCGACCGGGTGCTCGGCCAGCCGCTGCACACCCTCTCCGGTGGTCAGCGCCGCCGTATCGAGCTGGCCCGGATCCTCTTCTCCGACGCGGACACCCTGCTCCTCGACGAGCCGACGAACCACCTCGACGCCGACTCGATCGTCTGGCTTCGGGACTACCTCAAGACCTACCGCGGTGGCTTCATCGTCATCTCCCACGACGTCGACCTGGTCGAGACGGTCGTCAACAAGGTGTTCTACCTGGACGCCAACCGCGCCGAGATCGACGTCTACAACATGGGCTGGAAGCTCTACCAGCAGCAGCGCGAGGCCGACGAGAAGCGCCGCAAGCGCGAGCGGCAGAACGCCGAGAAGAAGGCCGCCGCGCTGCACTTGCAGGCCGACAAGATGCGCGCCAAGGCCACCAAGACCGTCGCCGCGCAGAACATGGCCAAGCGCGCCGACCGGCTGCTCGCCGGCCTCGACGCGGTACGGGTCTCCGACAAGGTCGCCAAGCTGCGCTTCCCGGAGCCCGCGCCCTGCGGCAAGACCCCGCTCACCGCGGAGGGGCTGTCGAAGTCGTACGGCTCGCTGGAGATCTTCACCGATGTCGACCTGGCCATCGACAAGGGCTCCCGGGTCGTCATCCTCGGCCTCAACGGCGCCGGCAAGACCACCCTCCTGCGCCTCCTCGGCGGCGTGGAGAAGCCCGACACCGGCGAGGTGCTCGAAGGCCACGGCCTCAAGCTCGGCTACTACGCGCAGGAGCACGAGACCCTCGACCCGGAGCGCACGGTCCTGGAGAACATGCGCTCCGCCTCCCCCGACCTGGACCTGGTCGAGATCCGCAAGACGCTCGGCTCGTTCCTGTTCTCCGGCGACGACGTCGACAAGCCGGCCGGGGTCCTCTCCGGCGGCGAGAAGACCCGTCTCGCACTCGCGACCCTGGTCGTGTCGTCCGCGAACGTCCTCCTCCTCGACGAGCCGACGAACAACCTCGACCCCGCCAGCCGCGAGGAGATCCTCGGCGCCCTGCGCACCTACAAGGGCGCGGTCGTCCTCGTCACCCACGACGAGGGCGCGGTCGAGGCGCTCCAGCCGGAGCGGATCATCCTGCTCCCGGACGGCGTCGAGGACCTGTGGGGCGCGGACTACGCGGATCTCGTCGCGCTCGCCTGAGCGAGTGACCGGCCGAATGGGTTGATCAACTGCGTATGGATCATTCGGCCCATCCGTGATCCATCATCTGTGTGAGATCTCCTCGTACCGAGGTGTGTCCTACATCGATTTCACGGCCGAGCCCTTCTCCGTGAAGGGCTCGGCCGTCACGCGTCTCTGACCTGGCACTTCACTGAACAACCCGTTCGGGTGTACGGACGACCCTGGGCGGAATCACAGATTCCACTCGTGAGTACGCGCTCCTGTCGGCAAAACCTTGTCCCACGGACCTTGCCGAATGGGTGGCCATCGCGCGCCGGAGGGGTGATCATGAGGAGACCAGAGCGCACTTCCCATGAGGAGGACCGGGTGGCCGAGACTCTGAAGAAGGGCAGCCGGGTTACCGGCGCCGCGCGCGACAAGCTCGCGGCAGACCTGAAGAAGAAGTACGACTCCGGTGCGAGCATTCGGGCGCTGGCCGAGGAAACCGGCCGCTCGTATGGCTTCGTACACCGGATGCTCAGCGAGTCGGGCGTCACGCTCCGAGGGCGTGGCGGCGCGACAAGGGGCAAGAAGGCCGCCTCGGCCTGACGCCGGGCGGCCCATCGGCTTCGATGGTGGCCACCCGGTCGGTCGGCTGATCGACCGGGTGGTTACTGTGCAGTCACTTAGCATCGCTCCATCGCTCTGCTGACCGCACTCATCGGAGGCGCCCCATGGCTTCGCTCGAACCGCTGCTCGACCAGGACGGCGTACGGCTCACCGTCGACGACGCCATCGCCACGGTGACGCTGACCAATCCGGCCAAGCGCAACGCGCAGAGCCCCGCTCTGTGGCGGGCGCTCACCGAGGCCGGGCGGTCGGTGCCGGGCTCCGTCCGTGTGGTCGTGCTGCGTGCCGAGGGCGCGTCGTTCTCCGCCGGCCTCAACCGGCAGATGTTCACGCCCGAAGGCATCGAGGGGGAGCCGTCGTTCATCGATCTCGCGCGCCGTGACGACGCCGGGCTCGACTCGACCATCGCCGAGTACCAGGAGGCGTTCACCTGGTGGCGGCGCAACGACATCGTGTCCATCGCCGCCGTGCAGGGACACGCCGTCGGTGCGGGCTTCCAGCTTGCCCTTGCCTGTGATCTGCGCGTCGTCGCCGACGACGTGCAGTTCGCCATGCTCGAAACCAGCCTCGGGCTCGTGCCCGACCTCACGGGGACGCACCCGCTGGTGGGCCTCGTCGGGTACGCCCGCGCGCTGGAGATCTGCCTCACCGGGCGCTTCGTCCAGGCGGACGAGGCACAGCGGATCGGGCTCGCGAACCTCGCGGTGCCGGGCGACCAGCTCGACGACGCGGTGCGGGATCTCGCCGGTGCGCTCGTGGCCGCGCCGCGGGACGCGGTGATCGAGACGAAGACGTTGCTGCGCGGGGCGCAGGGGCGTTCGTACGACGAACAGCGGGCGGCGGAGCGGGCGGCGCAGGCCCGGCGCCTGCGGGACCTCGCCGGGGTGGGGGAGTAGCCGGGGCGGAACAGCCCACAGGGATCAGCGGTCGGGGGGTGGCACGGCGGCCGTCACCGCCGTGATGAGGACCGCCACCGACGGACGGTCCGGTAGGGCCTCGCTCACCGCCGCCCGTACCTCGCGTGCCGTGTCCAGGGCTCGTCTTTCCGCTGTCACCGCCACTTCCAGGAGGATGTGGCGGCGGGGGAGGGCGGGCCCTGTCGCGATGTGGCCGCCGATTGCGGTGGTGCGGCGGGTCGAGTGGGTGACGCCGGGGACCGAGAGGGCCGCGGCGGCCGCGCGCACGCTCTCGTCGTCGTCGTCGTCGTCGCCGGCGGGCGGGGGCGCGGCGGCGGGCGGGGGTTCGGGGGCCGGACACACAGGCTCCTCGTCGCCTTCCCACAGGTGCGTCACCCGGAGATCCACCTCTGTCACCCGCAGGCCGAGGCGTTCCGCGGCGGTGGCGAAGAGGACGGTACGCAGGCGGGCCGCCATCGCCGGGAAGGGCTCCGCGGTCGGTCCCGCGACGGCCGCGAAGTCGGCCGTGATGCGGAGCCGGCCGGGCGGCAGCGCGCTCGGGGGCGGCGGCACGGCCGCATCGTGCTCGTCGGAGTCGTCGGAGTCGTCGGAGTCGTCGGAGTCGGCCGGGGAGATGCGGAGCTGCCCGAGACTGAGCCCTCGCAATGCGGCGCTCCCGCAGCGCAACACCGTTTCGGCGGCTCTCTCCGTGATCCACGCGCCGTCGTTCGCGCCGCCCAGGGGGAGCAGGCGCCCGAGCGCGAGTTGCCGGCGCACCGCCTTCGTCCATCCGTCCGCCGTCATTCCTCCAGCCTGCCGCATCCCCGGCGCGCGGCGCCGGAACCGCGCTTACTGTGGGTTTGAGGGGGATGACCGGAAGGGACGTACGGCATGACTGACATGACGGAGCGGAACCGGACGGAAGGGCCCGACACCACCAAGGAGCCGACGCAGGTCGGGCGGAAGACCACCCGGCGCGGCGGCGGAGATCCGGCGGAACGGGGGCGTACGAGCATCGCCGACGGCGTCGTGGAGAAGATCGCCGGGCTCGCCGCGCGGGAAGTGATGGGCGTGCATGCCATGGGCAGCGGGCTGTCACGGACCTTCGGGGCCGTGCGGGACCGGGTGCCGGGCGGGTCGAAGGCGGTGACCCGCGGCGTGAAGGTCGAGGTCGGTGAGGTGCAGACCGCGCTGGACCTGGAGATCGTCGTCGACTACGGGGTGTCCATCAGCGACGTGGCCCGTGATGTGCGCGAGAACGTCATCGCGGCCGTCGAGCGGATGACCGGCCTGGAGGTCGTCGAGGTCAACATCGCCGTCAGCGATGTGAAGCTGCCGGACGAGGAGGACGAGGAGCCCGACTCCCGGCTGCAGTGAGCGGAGCCTCGGCCCCGGTGGAACGCGACAGGAGTCCTTGAGTCCCTAGGAGCGCAGGATGAGCTTGGCCGTGATCGGCATGATCGCCGGGATGGCGCTCGGCTTCGCCGGGTACTTCGGCGGATTCGGCGCCTTTCTGCTGGTCGCCGCGCTGGGTGCCGTCGGCTTCGTCGCCGGCCGGTTCCTGGAGGGCGACCTGGAGCTGGGCGACTTCTTCCGCCGGCGTGACGACCGACGCCGATGAATCCGGTGGACAGCGGCCGTCCCGCGCAGAGCAGGGCCGTTCCGTCCGGTGAGCGCGGGGCGACCCGGATCGCCGACCGGGTGGTCGCGAAGATCGCCGCGCAGGCGGCGCGCGAGGCACTGGTGGCGCCGACGCCGGACTCCGCGCCCCCGAACGCCACTGTCGTGGTACGTCACGAGACCGCGCGCGTCAGCGTCAGTCTCGGGCTCCCCTACCCCTCGGACATCGGTGGCCAATGCGCTGCCGTGCGTCGTCATGTCACCGAGCGGGTAGGGACGTTGGCGGGAATGCATGTGTCGGAGGTGGCCGTCCACGTGGAACGGCTGCACCCGGCGCACGCACACGACGTGGCACAGGGGAGGGCGCGATGAGCGAACCCCAGCGCTCCGACGGCGGCACTCGACGACTGCCTGTCATCGAGAAGGCCGACGACACGGCCGACGCGACAGCCGACGGCAGGGCGGACGACCGCGAGCCGGACCAGTCGGCGTCCGCCGCCGCCTACGACCCGTTGCCCGTCCTCGACGGTGAGAACGGCAGGGAGAAGCGCTTCTGGTCAGCGCGCAGAGCTCCCGCGGGCATCCTCGCGGTACTGCTGCTCGCAGGCGCGGGCCTCTTCCTGTACGACGTCGCCGCCGTCCGCGCCGACCGGCCCGCCATGCAGTGGCGCCGTTCGCTGGCCCGGGAGCTGGCCGAGCGGCCCCTCGACGACACGTGGGTGCTTGTCGGCGCCGCGGTCGCCGTCCTCCTCGGCCTGTGGCTGTTCGTGCTCGCCGTGACCCCCGGGCTGCGGGACGTCCTGCCCATGCGGCGCGTCCACCCCGACGTACGGGCCGGACTGCACCGGGGCGCCGCCGCGCTGGCCCTGCGCGACCGGGCCATGGAGGTGTCCGGCGTGCGGTCCGTGCGGGTCCGGGCGGGACGCAGGCGGGTCGACGTCCGGGCGGTGTCCCACTTCCGGGAGCTCGACGAAGTACGGGCCGACCTGGACGTCACGCTCGCGGACGGCATCCGGGGACTGGGCCTCGCCCGGCCGCCCGCCCTGTCGGTGCATGTCCGCCGGCCCGGCCGGAAGGGGTGAGACACGGTGCTGAGGATCGTCAACCGGGTACTGCTCGCCATCGTGGGGCTCGTCCTGCTCGTGGTCGGCGGCGCCGTCCTCGCCGTCGGACTCGGCGTGCACCCGCCCTCGTGGTGGCCGCACGACGGCCACAAGGACGTGCTGCTCAGCGACGCGGAGCGGGCGCGCTGGCACGACTCCGGCTGGTGGTGGCCCACCGTCATCGCCGTGCTCGCCCTCCTCGTCCTGTTCGCGCTGTGGTGGCTGACGGCGGTCCTGCGCCGCCACCGCCTCGCCGAGGTACTCGTCGACACCGGCGACGGCGAGGGAGCACTGCTGCGGGGGCGGGCGCTGGAGGGCGTACTCACCACCGAGGCGGCCGAGGCGGACGGCGTCGACCGGGCCCGCACCCGCCTGACCGGCCGCCGCAACGCTCCCGAGGCCCGGGTCCGCCTCCTCCTCCAGCCCCTCGTGAACCCCGGCGACGCCCTGCACACCCTGACCACGGAGGCATTGGCCCACGCCAGGGATTCAGCGGGACTGGCCGCGCTTCCGGCGGAGGTCCGGCTGCAAGGAGCCAAACACCGTGCGGAGAGGGTGAGCTGACAGCCGACCTCGCCCCGACTCCCCGAGGGGCACGCGGCCGTCCAGACCTGAAGCTCCGCCGCGTGGGTGCGACCCGCCCCTGCGATCCGCGTCCGGCGATCGACCCCTGACGCCCCGCCCTCGACGCCCCGACCCCGGCGACCCGACCGTCAGAACCCGTGCCTCATCCCGCCATCCACCGGCAGCATGATCCCCGTCAGATAGGACGCGGCCGGGGACAACAGGAACGCCCCGGCACGCCCGAACTCCTCCGGCCGCCCATACCGCCGCAACGGAATCCGTGACTCGTGCGCCGTCCGGGTCGCCTCCGGATCAGCCGACATCCCGTCCAGCTCACGCACCCGATCCGTGTCGATGCGGGCGGGAAGAAGACCCACGACCCGGATCCCCCGCGGCCCCAGCTCGTCGGACAGCGACTTGGCGAACCCGGCCAGCCCCGGCCGCAGCCCGTTCGAGATGGTCAGCCCCGGAATCGGCTCGTGCACGGACCCCGACAGCACGAACCCGATGACGCCACCCTCGCTCAGCTCCTCGGCCGCGGCCCGCGCCAGGCGGACCGCCCCCAGGAACACCGACTCGAACGCGGCGGTCCACTGCTCGTCCGTGTTGTCCGCGACGAACCCCGGCGCCGGCCCGCCCACGCTGACCAGAATGCCGTCGAAGCCCCCGAAGTACTCACGGGCGGTGGCGATCAGCCGCCCGGCGGCCTCGGGGTCGGCGTTGTCCACGGCGACCCCCACCGCGTTCGCTCCGAGCGCGGCCGCGGCCGCACCCACGCTCTCCTCCTCGCGGCCCGTGACGACCACCTTCGCACCGTCGGCGACGAGTTCCCGCGCGACGGCGTTGCCCAGTCCGCGGGTCGCCCCGGTGACGATGTAGACACGGTCCTTCAGCCCAAGATCCATGACCCCTATCCTGCCTTCTCCCCGTCGAAGAGGGCGAGGGCGGTGCCCACGAGACCGACATGGCTGAACGCCTGCGGGAAGTTCCCGAGCTGCCGGCCCGCGACGGGGTCGTACTCCTCCGCCAGCAGTCCCACGTCGTTGACCAGCCCCACCAGCCGTTCGAACAGCTCGCGCGCCTGATCCGTACGGCCGGTCAGGTGCAGGGCGTCCGCCAGCCAGAAGGAGCAGACGAGGAACGTGCCCTCGCCGCCCGGCAGCCCGTCGACGGAGCCGGTCGCGGCCGTGAGGTGGTCCGCGCCGTAGCGGCGGACGAGCCCCTCATGGCTCAGCTCCTCGCGGATCGCGTCGACCGTGCCGATGACCCGGGGGTCGTCCGGCGGCAGGAAGCCCATGAGGGGAATGAGCAGCAGCGCGGCGTCGAGTTCGCGGGAGCCGTACGACTGGGTGAAGGTGTTGCGGTCGGCGTCGTAGCCGCGTTCGCAGACCTCGCGGTGGATCTCGTCGCGCAGGGCCCGCCAGCCGTCGAGGTCGCCGCCGGTCAGCGTCGGGTCGTCCTCCAGGGTGCGGACGGCACGGTCGGCGGCCACCCAGCACATCACCTTGGAGTGCGTGAAGTGGCGGCGCGGCCCGCGCACCTCCCACAGCCCCTCGTCCGGCTTCCGCCAGGCCGTCAGCAGATACTCCATCAGCGCGCACTGCATCCGCCACATGTCCGGCTTGTCGGGCAGGCCCGAACGCCGGGACACGAACAGGGAGTCGATGACCTCGCCGTACACGTCCAGCTGGAGCTGGTGCACGGCGTCGTTGCCGACCCGGACCGGGCGTGAGCCCTCGTAGCCGGACAGCCAGGGCAGGTCGTGCTCGGGGATACGCCGCTCGCCGGCCAGGCCGTACATGATCTGCAGGTCGGCCGGGTCGCCCGCGGCCGCGCGGAGCAGCCAGTCGCGCCAGGCCTCGGCCTCCTCCTGGTAGCCGCAGGCCAGCAGCGCGCCGAGGGCGAGGGTGGAGTCGCGCAGCCAGCAGTGGCGGTAGTCCCAGTTGCGGACGCCGCCGATCTCCTCGGGGAGGGAGGTGGTGGCGGCCGCGACGATGCCGCCGGTCGGGGCGTAGGTGAGGGCCTTGAGGGTGATCAGGGAGCGGACCACGGTGTCCCGGTGCGGGCCGTCGTACCGGCAGCGCGCCGCCCAGGCCTGCCAGTCGTGCAGGCTCGACCGCAGCGACCGGTACGGGTCGACGAGGCGGGGGCGGGGTTCGTGCGAGGGATGCCAGGTCAGCACGAACGCGACCTTCTCGCCCGGCTCCACCGTGAACTCCGCGTACGTGGCCCGGTCCTCGCTCCACGACCGCACCCCGGGTTCGCTGCGCAGCCACACCGAGTCCGGGCCGGCGACCGCCACGCGGTGACCGTCCGACCTGCGCATCCACGGCACGACCGAGCCGTAGTCGAAGCGCAGGCGCAGGGTGCTGCGCAGGGTCACCCGGCCGGACAGGCCCTCCACGATGCGTACGACGTCGGGGGCGCGGTCGCGCTGCGGCATCAGGTCGGTGACCCGCACCGCGCCCTCGTCCGTCTCCCACTCGGTGTCCAGGACGAGCGAGTCGTGCCGGTAGGCCCGTCGTGTGCAGGTCCCGCCCTCTGCGGGCGCGATTCTCCAGTGGCCGTTCTCCTCGTCGCCGAGCAGCGCGGCGAAGCAGGCGGCCGAGTCGAACCGGGGCAGACAGAGCCAGTCGATGGAACCCTGGCGGCTCACCAGCGCGGCCGTCTGGTGATCGCCGATGAGCGCGTAGTCCTCGATGTGGGGGTGCACGGGGGATCGGGTTCCCGGAGCGGGGGGCGATCAATCCGACGGATCCGGGGGCGTCGGCGGCCGGGCGGGGGCGGGTTCCACGCACCGGCGCTCGCCGGGTGCCGCTG
>NZ_LRTR01000453.1 GCF_001550375.1 Streptomyces europaeiscabiei
CGAGGCGGGAGGAATGGGCGCAGCCCTTCAGGGGGGACCTGCGCGAAGGGGCGCGGGGCCTGCGCGATCAGCCACCGGCGGCCCGCGGACGTGCACGGCGGTGGCGACCCCCTCGGCCGGTCCGGTCCCCTTCCCGTCCTTGTCAGCCGGGTCCCGCTCCCGCCGTCGTCCCTCCCACTCCCGAGAAGATCACCCCGGAACCGGACGGGGCCTGGTTGAGGACCCAGAGGCCGAGCAGGGTGGTGAGGGCGAAGACGAGGAGGACGAGGACCGCGAGGACGAGACGGCGACGGCGTTCGCGCCGGAGCCAGTCGCCGCGGGCCGTGCGGTAGGCGTCGGGGGCGGCGTGGACCCCGCCCGCCAGCGCGGCGAGCGCCTCGGCCAGCTCCCGCTCGGTGCGGTCCCGACCCGTGTCGTTGCCGGTGGTGTCGTTCATCGCCGGGCCTCCATCGCCTGGGTCAGGGCGGCGAGGCCGCGTGCGGTGTGGGTCTTGACCGAGCCGCAGGAGATGCCCATCGCGGCCGCGATCTCGCTCTCCTTCAGCCCGAGCCAGTGGCGCAGCACGAGCGCCTCCCGCTGCCGGGCGGGCAGCTGCTGGAGAGCGACGATCAGCACCCGCTGGTCGTCGTGGAGCAGCGCGGTGCTCTCGGCGGAGGCGACCGGCTCCTGAGACGCCGGGGCCTCCACATGCCTGCGGGCGACCTGGAGATGCCGTATCCGCATCCTGGTGAGGTTGCAGACCGTGGAGCGGAGGTACGCCTCCGCCGCCTCGGCGTCCCGCAGGCGCCGCCACTTGCGGTAGATCTGGTAGTACGCCTCGGCCACCACGTTCTCGGGATCGTCGGCGCCCAGCAGCACCGCGAGCCGCAGCATCGAGGAGTAGTGCAGCTCGAACAGCCGGGCGACACCCACCTCGCGCTCCACGTCGGAGGGATCGCCGAGGGTGCCCGGCGGCAGCGCGGGGTTCGAGTCCGGCGCGGGGTCGGAGGCGAGCGCCGCGTTCGGGACCAGCGGCTCGGCGGCGGCCGGAGCCGGTATCCGGCCCAGGGGCTCGGCGGCGGTCACGGGTGCCGAGGCCGCCGGGGGCACCGGCACACGCATGTGCTGTCTGCGTCTCACGGGTTGCTCGCTCCCGTCTCGGGGCGCCGCCTGACGGTCAGGCGGGACGGTAGGTCGGTCGCGTCGGCGCCGCGCGGGACACCGAGCCGTTCGAGGACCGTGGTGCCGAGGACGGCGACGGTCAGATTGAGCAGGAGGGCGAGCAGACCGGCGTAGATCTCCAGCGAGCCGCCGCCCAGGAGCACGATCGAGGAGAACCCCTCGCGCACCACCAGGAAGGTGCCGGTCGCCATGCCGACTCCCCACCCGGCGAGCAGCGCCCGGGGATGCAGCCGCCCGGTGAACAGGCCGACCGCCACCGCCGGGAAGATCTGCAGGATCCACACCCCGCCGAGGAGTTGGAGGTTGATGGCGTCCTGGTCGCGCAGCCCGAACACGAACGCCACCGCCCCCACCTTCGCGGTCAGCGACACCGCCTTGGCGATGCGTACCTGCCGCTTGGGCGTGGCCGTCGGCTGGAAGTACTCGACGTACACATTGCGGACGAAGCCGGTGGCTGCCGCGATCGACATCACCGCCGCCGGGACCAGCGCGCCCACGGTGATCGCACCGAACACCAGTCCGGCCAGCGGCCCCGGCATCAGCCGGTCCACCAGCATCGGTACGGCCGCCTCCGCACCGCCCTCGGGCGCCCGCACCCCGGCAGCGAGCGCCGCTATGCCGAGGAAGCCGAAGAGGGCCAGGAGTCCCGTCCAGGCGGGCAGCGCCACGGCGACCTTGCGGACCGTGCGCGGCCCGTCAGCGGCGAATCCGGCGGTGAGCACATGCGGGTACATCATCAGGGCCAGCGCCGAACCGAGCGCGAGGGTGGCGTAGGCGGGCTGCTGCTCGGGGGTCAGCAGCAGGGCGGACTGCTCGACTCCGGTTCCGCCGAGCCGGCGGGCGGCTCCTTCGAAGACCGCGCCCGGGCCGCCGAACCGTTCGAGGACCAGCCAGCACACGGCGGTCAGCGACACGAACACGGCCACCGCCTTCAGCGCCGAGATCACGGCGGGCGCCCGCAGCCCGTGCCGGTACGTCGCCACCGCGAGCCCCGCGAACAGCGCGACCATCACCAGATCACCGGCCGCGCCCTGCGGGTACACGCCCCCGGCCGTCAGCACCGCCCTTATCCCGAGCAGCTGCAACGCCAGATACGGCATCGTCGCGAGGATCCCCGTCAGCGCCACCACCAGGGCGAGCGGCGCCGAACCGTACCGCCCGCGCACGAAGTCCCCTGCCGTCACGTACCCGTGCCGCCGGGCGACCTCCCACAGCCGGGTCAGCAGGACGAAGGCCAGCGGGCAGACGATCACCGTGTACGGCACCGCGAAGAAGGCGGGCGCGCCGTTGCCGTAGGCCAGTCCGGGCACGGCGGTGAAGGTGTACGCGGTGAAGATCGTGCCGCCGAGCAGCAGCCAGGTCCACACCGGGCCGAGGCTGCGGTCGGCCAGCGCCCAGCTCTCCAGCGAGGGCAGCCGGTCGGTGGGGCGCAGCCGGCGCGCGGTGACGGCGAGCAGCGACGCTCCGCCGATCACGGCGAGGAACGTCGCGGTCATGGCAGCGTCCGCCATGGGTCACCGTCCTTGGTGTGCCTGGGCCCTCGCGTGTTGGTTGCCCAGGTGGCCGGTTCGGAGGACACGAAGCGGCGGGAAATCTTCTGGAAATTCGCTGTCAACCGGATCCGGCGAGTGGGCAACTCTTGCACAGACCCCCAGCGATCGGGAGAGGAGCACAGCCCATGGCACACAACGGTCACCAGCGGCTACGGCGCGTCGCGATCGCCTTACTGCTCCTCGCCCCCGCCGCGGGACTGCTCTGGGTCCCCTGGTACGCCGGCGCGGAGCCCCGGCTCGCGGGCACGCCGTTCTTCTACTGGTACCAGCTCGCCTGGGTCCCTGGATGCGCCCTCTGCCTGCTCGCCGCGTACGCGCTGACGGACCGACATCGCCCGGACGGGCAGTGCTCGGACGGACGGCGCTCCGACCGACATCGCTGAACCGTCCTCACTCCCGCGCTCTCCCCTGCTTCTCTCCGCCGCACACCCGTTGAATTCAGGAGCCGCCATGTCCCGATCAGTCATGCCCGAATCCGGTCCCGAGACGCCGGAGAGATCCCGGATGTCGCCCAGGTCGATCGCGCTGTGGATCGCGGTCGCCCTCGTCGGCGCGATCGGCTGGGCCGTGCTCGCCCTGTCCCGGGGCGAGGAGATATCGGCCGTCTGGCTGCTCATGGCGGCCCTCGGCTCGTACGCGATCGGCTACCGCTTCTACTCGCGGTTCATCGTCCGCCGGGTCCTCCAGGTCGACGACACCCGTGCCACGCCGGCCGAACGACTCGAGGACGGCGTCGACTACCACCCCACCGACAAGCGGGTGCTGTTCGGCCACCACTTCGCGGCCATCGCCGGCGCGGGCCCACTGGTCGGACCGGTGCTGTCGGCCCAGATGGGCTATCTGCCGGGCACCATCTGGATCATCGCGGGCGTGATCTTCGCGGGGGCGGTCCAGGACATGATCGTCCTCTTCCTCTCCATGCGCCGGGACGGCAAGAGCCTCGGCCAGATGGCCCGCGACGAGATCGGCAAGGTGGGCGGTGCCGCCGCGCTGATCGGCGTCTTCGCCATCATGATCATCCTGCTCGCGGTGCTGGCGATGGTCGTCGTCAACGCCCTCGCCGAGTCCGCCTGGGGCACCTTCTCGGTCACCATGACCATCCCCATCGCCCTCTTCATGGGCTTCTACCTGCGCTATCTGCGCCCCGGCCGGGTCGTGGAGACCAGCTTCATCGGCGTCGCCCTGCTGCTGCTCGCCATCCTCGGCGGCGGCTGGATCCAGGACTCCTCGCTCGCCGAGTACTTCGTCTGGAGCCCCGAGACCCTGGTCTTCTGTCTGGTCGGCTACGGCTTCGTCGCCTCCGTGCTCCCCGTGTGGATGCTGCTGGCCCCGCGCGACTACCTCTCCACCTTCATGAAGGTCGGCACCATCGCCCTGATGGCCGTCGGTGTCGTGGTCGCCGCCCCGAACCTCCGCGCCGAGTCGGTCACCGAGTTCGCCCACACGGGCGCCGGACCGGTCTTCGCGGGCTCTCTCTTCCCCTTCCTCTTCATCACCATCGCCTGCGGCGCACTGTCCGGCTTCCACGCCCTGGTCTCCTCCGGCACCACGCCGAAGCTGATCCAGAAGGAGTCCCAGGTCCGGCTCATCGGCTACGGCTCCATGCTCACGGAGTCCTTCGTCGCCGTGATGGCCCTCATCGCCGCGTGTGTGCTGGAGCCGGGCCTCTTCTACGCCATGAACTCCCCGGCCGCGCTGCTCGGCCCGACCGTCGACACCGCCGCCGAGGCGGTCAAGAACCTCGGTTTCACCATCACCCCGGAACAGCTCACCGCGGCGGCCAGGGCCGTCGAGGAGGAGACCCTGGTCGGCCGCTCCGGCGGCGCGCCCACCCTGGCCGTCGGCATGTCGGAGATCTTCGCCGGAGTCTTCGGCGGCGCCGGGATGAAGGCCTTCTGGTACCACTTCGCGATCATGTTCGAGGCCCTGTTCATCCTCACCACGGTGGACGCCGGCACCCGCGTCGGCCGCTTCATGCTCCAGGACATGCTGGGCAACGTCTGGAAGCCGATCGGGCGGGTCACCTGGAAGCCGGGCATCTGGATCACCAGCGCCATCGTCGTCGGCGCCTGGGGCTACTTCCTCTACGCCGGCGTCACCGACCCCCTGGGCGGCATCAAGCAGCTGTTCCCGCTCTTCGGCATCGCCAACCAGCTGCTCGCCGCGGTCGCCCTGGCCGTCACCACCACCGTCCTGATCAAGTCCGGCAAGCTGCGCTGGGCCTGGGTCACCGGCATCCCGCTGGCCTGGGACGTGGCCGTCACCTTCACCGCCGGCTGGCAGAAGATCTTCTCGGACAACCCGGCGATCGGCTTCTTCGCGCTGCGGGACAAGTACGCGGCGGCCATCGACAAGGGTGAACTCCTGCCGGGGGCCACCACCATGGACGACATGCACACGATCGTCCTCAACAACACGGTCGACGGCGTGATCATGGCGATCTTCCTGATCCTGGTCCTCACGGTGCTGGTCAACTGCGCCGTGGTGTGCGTCCGCGCCGTACGTTCCCCGGTCCCGCTGCCGTCGACCGAGGCGCCGTACGTCGAGTCGCGCATCGACGCGGCGGAGCGGGGCGAGGAGGAACTGGTGGGGGCCCGCCGGTGACCGCCCGCACCGCCCGGCACTGGGTACGGACCGTCCGCTGGTACCTGCGGGAGCTGACCGGAGAGGCGGAGTACGACCGCTACTGCGACCGACACCGCCGCCACCATCCGCAGGCACCGGTCCCGACCCGCCGGGAGTACGACGTCTGGCGAACCCTGCGCAGAGAGGAACACCCGGAGGGCCGCTGCTGCTGAGGCCACGACACGAGGCCCCCACAGCACCGCCGCCACCCACCCAGCGACCCCCGGCTGCGGGAGTCCCCGCAGCCGGGACGGTGGCCCACCCACCGTCCTGGCTGTGGGCCGCCACACCGCCGACGTGGTCGCCCACCTGCGCGTGCACAGCTGCGGGCGGTCGTGCCGCTCGGGCGGCACCGGTGGGCGCAGCGGCACCCGGTGAGCGCCGGTGAGCGCCGGTGAGCGCCGGTGAGTGAAACCCACCCCCCGCCCAGCCACAGCCGCCGGGCGCCCGGCAACCCCACGGTGCCCACCGCCGGCCACCCCCGACCCGACCGGATCCAGAGATGCTGAGACGCCGCCCCTCCCTGCTGATCCGCCCCGAACTCGACGACGACCCCCTGCACACCACCCTGACCGAACTCCGCCCCGCCCAACAGCTCCACGGCCTGGGCGCGGGCCGCACCCGCCCCGCATGGGAACCGGTGGCCGACCTGTTGAAGGCCACGGGCCGGGACTGGGACCGCCGGGCGCACCGCATCGCCGTACTGGCCCACCACCTCCCCGCCGCGATCCCCCAGCGCTGGACCGCAGACCGCCCAGGAGACGGCGACGCCCTCACCCTGCACGCCTTCGTCGCATCGCACCGAGCCCCCGCCACCGACCACTCCGCCGTCCGGCGCGCCGAACACTCCTGCCTCCGCGCCGCCGAGGCCTGCCCCGAGGACCCCACCCCCTGGCTGGCACTGCTCTCCCTGATGCACACCTGTGCCGTACCGGTCAGGGACGCCGTCCCCGCGTGGACCGAGGCCGTCGACCGGGCCCCCTGGCTCCGGACGTCCTACCACCGGCTGCTGCGCTACCTGTCGCCGCGCGGACACGGGACGGTCCCCGACATGATGGACTTCGCCTGGCAGGCCGCCGCCCGCGCGCCGCACGGATCACCGCTCGCCCTGCTCCCCGTGGCGGCCCGCGTCGAACTCATGGCCCACCGCCAGGAGGCGACCCCCTTCGAGACCCTCGGCTCGGGCGGCGGCAACTGGAACGAGTCCCGATCCGGCCACGAGATCGACCTGGCCCTCAAGAGCTGGTTCGACGCCGGCACCGCACCCCACGCCGAGGCCGTCACCGACCTCAACCTGCTCGCGTTCGCCCTGACCCGCGCCCACCGCCCCGCGGAGGCAGCCCCCGTCTTCCAGCGCCTCGGCCGCCACATGACACACCATCCGTGGGACCTGCTGCCCGAGCCGGAACGCACGTTCGCGTACTGGCGGGAGAGGTCGACCGGCGGCCGTCGCCGGACATGAGGCCGACGGTGACCCCGGCTCCGGCTCCGGTTCCGGTTCCGACTACGCCGGAGCGGGCGCCGCCTCCTTCTCTTCCGCCGCCGCGGCGGCCGCGGCCGCCGCACGGTCGCGGCGCTCCCGGCGTACGAGGATGACGTAGCCGATGGGGACGCCGAGGGCGAAGAGCCACCACTGCAGGGCGTAGGCGTAGTTCAGCGCGGCGTTCTCGTCGCCGGGGCTGTCGAGCTGTTCCGGGGTGTCGCCCTTGGGCTCGGGCGCCGTCTGCGCGAGATAGCCGCCGAGCACCTGGACGCCGAGGCGGTCCGCCTCCCGCCCGCTGTTGATCAGCATGATCTGTCGGTCCGGCAGGCCCTTGAGGTCCTTGATGCCGCTCGCCTCGGTCGTCTCGTCGGGCATCAGCCGCCCGGTGACGGTGATCTCGCCGCCGGCCGGCGCGGGAATCCTGGGGAACGCGGTCTGGCTCGGGCCGTCCGCGGGGATCCAGCCCCGGTTGACGAGCAGCACCTTGCCGTCGTCGAGCACGAACGGGGTCAGGACATGGAAGCCGACCTCGTCGTCGGCGTTGACGCGACGCCGGACGACGACCTCGTCGTCGGTGTCGAAGCGGCCCTTCGCGGTCACCGTGCGGTAGCGCTCGCCGCTGGTGACGGTGTGCCCGGAGGAGGTCAGCCGCTCCACGGGCACCGGCTTCGCGGCCAGCGCGTCGGCGACGAGCTGATTCCGCGCGCTGCGCTCCTCGTAGCGATGCATCTGCCAGATGCCCAGCCTGACCATGGTCGGGATCAGGACGAGCGAGAGCAGCGTGAGGATCACCCACTGCCGGGACAACAGGAAGCGGTACACCCCACGACCGTACAACTCGGTCGTGGGGTGTGTTCGGGCGGGTGTGCGCTCGGACCTCGTGGGGCCCTTCCGGAGACGTGGTCAGACCTTGTCGACGATCCCCGCCTTCCCCTCGGCCCGCGCGCAGTGGGCGCCGCAGTACCAGTGCCCCTCGACCTCGACGCCCTGGCCGATGATCTGTACCCGGCAGTGCTCGCAGATGGGGGCCATGCGGTGGATCGCGCAGGAGAAGCAGTCGAAGACGTGCACCGCCCCCTGAGCGTGAATCTCGAAGGTCATTCCATAGTCATTGCCGCATACTTCGCATCTCGCCATGCGCCACAGGGTGAGCCGTCGCCGCCGTGCGGGCGAGCGGGCGGCGGGCGAGTCGCGCGCCAATCACCCATCCGCACGGCCGTCTCCGCGGGCCTTTCCCGCGACTCACTCGTCCGCGGGCTCGACGTCCCGGAGCAACTGCCCGAACGCCGCCTCGTCCACGACCGGCGTCCCGTACTGCCGGGCCTTGACGACCTTCGACGTGTTCGAGTCCGGGTCGTTGGTGACGAGCAGGCTGGTCACCCGGGACAGGCTCGTCGCGACGTGCAGCCCGGCCTCGATCGCGCGGTCCTCCAGCAGGTCGCGTTCGATCGACGTGTCCCCCGAGAAGGCGACCCGCATGCCCTGCTTGAGCGGTTTGCCGTCTTCGTAACGCCCGGGGTTGGGATGGGGGCATGCGGGCCGCTTCCGTGAGGGCCGCCAACTGGTCGGTCGATAGCTGCCGTAGCCGCCGGGGCCCGCCTGCTGCCCGATCCGGGGCGCGGCGGGGCTGTCCCGCCACTCGGTCAGTGGCCGGCACTCGTGCAGCGGCAGCCGTACACCGCTCGCGGCAGCGACCCGCAGACTCGGCCGGAACGCCTCCGCCAGCACCCGCGCGTCGTCCAGCGCGTGGTGCGCCCGCTGCTGGACGACGCCGAAGTGCGCGGCCAGCGACTCCAGCTTGTGGTTCGGCAGCGGCAGCCCCAGCTCCTTCGACAACGCGATCGTGCACAGCCGCTGTCGCACCGGCGCCTCGGCCTCGGCGCGCGCGTACTCCCGGGCGATCATCGACCAGTCGAACACCGCGTTGTGCGCGACGAGCACACGGTCCGCGAGCCGCGACGAGAACTCCTGCGCGATCTCCTGGAAGAGCGGTGCCCCTTCGAGCACGTCACTCGTCAGCCCGTGGATCCACACCGGCCCCGGGTCCCGCTCCGGATTCACCAAGGTGTACCAGTGGTCCTCGACCTCGCCCCGCGCGTCGAGTCTGTACACGGCCGCCGAAATTATCCGGTCGTCCCGGGCCAGCCCGGTCGTCTCCACGTCGACGACCGCGTACCCCTGTGGATACGCGGCCGGCCAAGGCGCTTGCGACGCTGCGGTCGTGTGGTCTTCGAGCATGGTCCATGAGGATACGGGCCGCGACTGACAGCCTGTTACCCGAGGCTGCGGCGGTGTGGGGGCGGAGGGCGGCGCGACGTATGCCAGTTCGGACGGTTCGGACGGTTCGGCGAGGGGGACCGGTCACGCCCCCGGATGTGGTCCAGCCGACGGATGTCGCCGCGACGCACGCGAACCCCGACACCGACTCGCCCACCCTCGCCGAGGCGTTGGCCCGCTCGGTGGAACCCGGCGGCATCAACTCCCCCATCCACTGCCCGCGTTGAACCACTGGTCATTGGGCGCGCGTCGTCGGCCGACCACTGACCGGGCCCCTCCTGTGCCCCTCCTGCGCCTCTCCCATGCCCTTCCCGCGGCCCCTCGTATTGGTGGAGGACTCCAAGAAGCAAGCGCGTACCCCCGGAAATACTTGTCAGTAACAACGTCTAGCCCCAGCCGACCAGCGGATCTACCGTGCCCACATGCCGAACCTGCCCGATGTCGTGCTGTGGTCGATACCCGCCTTCGTGCTGCTCACCGTGATCGAGGTGATCAGTGTCCGGATCCATCCGGACGACGATGCCGCGGGGTACGAGGCGAAGGACGCCGCGACGAGTGTCGGGATGGGGCTCGGGAGTCTCGCCTTCGACCTCCTGTGGAAGATCCCGATCGTCGCGATCTACACGGCGATCCACGAGCTGACCCCGCTGCGCGTCCCCGTCCTGTGGTGGACGGTCCCCCTGATGCTGCTCGCGCAGGACTTCTTCTACTACTGGTCGCACCGCGGCCACCACGTGATCCGGATCCTCTGGGCCTGCCATGTGGTCCACCACTCCAGCCGGAAGTTCAACCTGACGACCGCCCTGCGGCAGCCCTGGACGACCTTGACCGTGTGGCCCTTCTACGTCCCGCTCATCGCCCTCGGCGTGCACCCGGCCGCGCTCGCCTTCTGCTCCTCCGCCAACCTCGTCTACCAGTTCTGGATCCACACCGAGCGGATCGGGAAGCTGCCCCGCGCGTTCGAGTTCGTGTTCAACACGCCGTCGCACCACCGGGTCCACCACGCCTCCCAGGGCGGCTACCTGGACCGTAACTTCGGCGGCATCCTCATCGTCTGGGACCGGCTCTTCGGGTCGTTCGTCGAGGAGACCGAGCGGCCGGTGTACGGGCTGACGAAGAACATCGACACGTACAACCCGCTGCGGGTCGCCACCCATGAGTACGTCTCCATCGCCAAGGACCTGAAGGCGGCCGGGGGCTGGGGCGAGCGCGCGGGGCGGGTCCTCCGCGGGCCCGGTTGGAAGCCCGCACAGCCGTCCGAGCGGGCCGCGGTGACCGACGAGGACGCGGCCACCGTCCCGGGGGCGGCCGCGTGAGACCGGACAGGGCATCGGTCCTCCTCGTCGCCTTCGGGGCCGCCGCCGTCGTCGACCTCGGGGCCCTCGCCCTCGGTTCCCCTCCCGGGCACGTCGTCGCCAAGCCCCTGCTGATGCCGTTGCTCGCGGCGTACGCGTACACGCGCGGTGGGCCGGGACCGCTGGTCGCCGCCCTCCTGTTCGGCTGGGGCGGGGACGTGCTGCTCCTCTCCGACGCCGAGCCGGCCTTCCTCGCCGGAATGGGCTCCTTCGCGGTGGGGCACGTCTGCTACCTCATGCTCTTCCGCAAGCTCGGGCAGCCCGGGACCGGTGCTCCACGCGCGCGTGCCGCCCGGAATCCCCTCGTGCACGGCGTCGCGTACGCCCTCGCCCCGGTCGCCGCCGTCGCGAGTCTGTGGCCCGCTCTGCCGACGGATCTACGGCTCCCCGTCGCCGCGTACAGCGCCCTGCTGACCACGATGGCGTGGGCCGCCGCGCGGCTGGGGCCCGTCGCGGGGCTCGGCGGCGCGCTCTTCGTGGTGTCGGACATGCTCATCGCGACCGGCGTCGCCGAGTGGCCGCAGCCGCCCCGCCCCGACCTGTGGATCATGCTCACCTACCTGGCGGCCCAGTACCTGCTGGTCCGGGGAGTCCTCGGCACACAAGGCGCGCGTCCCCCGTCCACCCCGGCGTACGGCGAGGCGCCCACGAACACGGTCTGACCAGGCCGAACAGCTCGACCGCACGGAGGATCCACACCCCCACGCACGTGCTCACCAGCGGATCGGCACCGGCAGTGCCGTCAGCAGCGCCGACACCGCGACGACCGCGCCCAGCACCGCCACCTCGGCGCGCGCGGGAGCGCAGATGTCGAGCCGGTCCCCGCTCGCGCGGCGCAGGCGCAGCCGGGCCCGGAGGGCGAGGACGGAGACGGCGGCCACGAGGAGCACCTTGGCGAGCAGGGCGCGCCCGTACGCCGTCTCCGTCAGCTGGTCGAGGACCGTGCCCGGCGGCATCCGGCGCAGCGTGCTCCACACGCCGGTGGCGGTGATGCCGGCGAACAGGACGGCGGCCACGCGCGCGTAGAGGCCCAGTACGGCGGCGCCCGCCTGCGTCGAGCGCCACGCGCGCAGGCGCAACGTCCGCAGGACGTGGAGCAGTCCGCCCGCCCACAGCGCCGCGCACACCAGGTGCACCAGGGTCAGACCGGTGCCGATGAACGGGCTGTACTCCGTGGTGGGGTGGGCGCGCAGCGCCTCCGCGACGACGACCGCGGCCAGGGGCAGCGCCTGGGCGGCGGGCCTGCGGGAGAGCGCGAGCAGACCGGCCGCCGCGAAGGCGTTGACCTCCAGGAGCGCGAGTCTGCCGTCCCGGGTCTCGTAGAGGCCGCCCACGTCCAGGTCGGCGGGGGAGTCCGGCACCAGATTGCCCGTGGCCACGACCGAGGCCAGCCCCGACGAGGCCACGAAACCGGCCCCCGCCGCCCATGGAGCCCAACTGCGCGGTGCCTTCCGGGACGCGCCCGGTATCCGCCGCACCAGCCACGTCACGAACAGCTCACCCACCGGCACACACAGCGCCGCCAGCAACAGCGCCCGCAACAGGGCGATGCCGCCCGCCCCCGGCGCCCCGGCCTCACCCGTACCGTCCAGCGCGGCACGCGGGCCGAGGAGGGGTATCAGCGCGCCCACAGCCACCAGAACGAGTACGGCGGCGGCCCGGCCGGCCCCACCGCCGGGCCGCCCGGATCTCGGCTCGGGCCCGTCCGCCCCTGCCTTGGCCCCGGCTTCCGTCGCCTCCACCGTGCGTCTCGTCAGGCTCACCCCGAAAAGTTGACCAGTCGCACCAGAACAGGGCAAGTGGCGGAAAGCGACTGGCAGTTCGACATTCCTCCCATACGTACGGTTCGGGGCTTCCGGTGACTCAACGCCAACGCGCCTCGTCCGCTCCCCAACGCCCCGGCGGCCGTGCCCAGTCATCGGGCCCGCCCTCGAAGGAAACCGGCGACGGCGCGTACCGCAGCCGTCCCAGCCGGCTGTCCCGCTCGGCGAGCCGTGCCGCCGGTCCGCCGCGGACTTCGTGCCCGTGCGGACGGCGCTCGATTCCGTCCGTCAACCAGGCCGCCGTTCGCGCGAGCGACAGCCGGACGAGCCGGGCTCCGCCCTCCTCGGTCCGGTCGGTGAGCGCGCGCAGGACCGCCGCGGCCAGCAGGTACCCCGTGCCGTGGTCGAGGGCCTGCGCGGGCAGGGCACCCGGCATCCGGCTCGACCCCTCGGCCGCGGCGATCCCGGTGGCCACCTGCACCAGGCTGTCGAAGCCCCGCCGCTCGGCCCACGGCCCGGTCCCGCCCCAGGCCGACAACTGGGCGACCACGAGTCCGGGCCGTCGCAGGGCCGGCGCGTCGGGCGTGAGCGCGAACCGGCCAAGCGCCCCTGGCCGGTATCCCATGACGACGACGTCCGCCTGCGCCAACAGGTCCTCGAAGGCCCGGCGGTCCGCCCGCGCCGTCAGATCGAGCGTCGCCGACCTCTTCCCGAAGCCCGTGTCGGCGTGCTGGTCGAGGATCTCGGGCATTCCCGGTGGGTCGACGCGCAGCACGTCCGCGCCCAGCAGGGCGAGCGTCCGGGTGGCGACCGGCCCCGCGATGACCCGGGTCAGGTCCAGGACCCGCACTCCGGCGGCGGGCGACAAAGGCGCCTCGGCCAAAGGGCCGAGCACGCGCGCGCGTGGAGTGCCGACGCTGTCCAGCCGCCGCCACTCGACCAGCGGCCCGCCCCGCACCGCCGCCGCCTGCTCGTGCGCCGCCCACTC
>NZ_LRTR01000454.1 GCF_001550375.1 Streptomyces europaeiscabiei
GCCGTCCGCAGGGCGACCGCGAGGCCCCCGGCCGCGTACACGGCCTCCTCGACCCCCAGGGACGACCGCTCGGCGAGCGCCGCCCCGACGGCGGCGACCGGGTCGGGAGAGGCCTCGGGCACCCCCAGCGCGGACAGCAACCGCTCCCGGTGGTGCGGGTAGTTGGCGTGCGTCCGCACCCAGCCGTCCGCCGTCCGCCAGAACCGCGACAGCGGCGCGAAGGAGACCGGCGCCCGGCCGTCGATCAGCAGATGCCGTTCACTCACGAAGGCGGTACCGACCGCGCGGTCGTCCACCCGCACCCGGGGTACCTCCGCGAGCCCGGCCCGCCGCGCCCCCAACTCGGCCGCCGCCAGGGCGCACACCCCGACGCAGGCCCGCGCCAGCTCCCTTACCGGAAGCCGGGCCTCCAGCACCCCGTCCCCTACGACGGTCGAGACCCTCGGCAACAGGGCGGGATCGCCGCCCAGGGCCGCCCACGCATGGTTCATCTCTGTCATGACCCGCACTATGCAACGGAAGGGCCGGACGGTGTACCACCGCCCGGCCCGACCTCGGCAGGAGAACCCCTGCCCGTGCACCGCGTCCAACGTGTCGATGTGCGTGCCGTGAGCTGTGCGGGAATCGGTCCCGCGAGATCCTGTGCTCCCCGGCGACGAGGGTTACTTCTTGACGGCCTTCAGGGCGTTGACGATGCCGAACCCGTAGAAACCGTTCAGGTTCGCGTCGCCCTCACACACCGCGTCCTGAGTGCCGTCGCCGTTCTGGTCGTACGACGTCGGGCAGGCGTGCTTGTCCGCCTCGGCCTTCAGCAGCCGCTGCAACCGCCCGGGGTTCGCCCCCGGGTGCGTGGACTTCAGCAGCGCGGCGACACCGGCGGCGTGCGGCGACGCCATCGACGTGCCCTGCAGGTAGCCGTACGCGCCGTTCGGCATCGTGGACAGGATGCGGCCGTTCTTCGACGGCGTGTCCGGGATCTGGTAGCGGCCGTCGCCACCCGGGGCCGCGATGTCGACGACTCCGTTGCCGTACGTGGAGAAGTACGACTTCTCGTTCTTCACGCCCGTCGAGCTCACCGTGACGACACCCGGGAGCTGGGTCGGGACGTCGAAGCACTCGCTCGGGTCGATGGTGCGCTGGACCGGCGTGGTGTCGTTGGGGCTGGAGGCGTCCACGATCGCGTCGGAGGCGAGGTCGTGGTTGGAGTTGCCCGCCGACGCGAGGTGCAGCGTGCCCTCCTTCGTGGCGTACTCCTGGGCCCGGTTGACCGCGTCGACGATCGCCCGCTGGTCCGGGTCGTCCATGCAGTTGTAGAGCCACGGGTCGACGTAGTAGCTGTTGTTCGTGATCTCCACGCCGTGGTCGGCGGCGAAGACGAACGCGCAGACGACGCTCTCCGCGTAGAAGAGGCCGCTGCTGCGGTCGGTCACGTTGATGCTGGAGACCTTCACGCCCGGCGCGACACCGGCGACGCCGACACCGTTGCGGGCCGCGGCGATCTCACCGGCGACGTGTGTGCCGTGGTAGTCCTCCGGGGTGTACGGCCGCCAGGCGCCCTCGCTGGTGTCCGCGACACCGCCGTTGCAGTTGGCGGACTGGGCGGCGGAGAAGTTCGGCGCGAGGTCCGGGTGGGTGTCGTCGACGCCGGTGTCGATCACGGCGACGGTGACGTTCGCACTGCCCGGGTTGATCTTCGCGGCCTTGTCGGCGCCGATCGACCGCAGGTCCCACTGGTCGGCCTCGAGGGGCTCGGCGCCGGGCATGTCCGCCGAGGCGGCCTTCACCTTCGCGGCCTCCGCGGCCGTCAGGTAGTCGACGGCACCCACGTCCGTCGTGCCGGCGGGCGTCAGCGGGGAGGTCCGGGTGGCACCGGCCGACTCCACACCACGCACGGCGCGGATCGTCGCGCCGAACGTCGGGTCGGTCGAGTGGACCACGATCACGCCGATCTCGGCGTACGTGATCACGATCTTGCCGCCGGCCTCGGCTATCGCCTCCTGCACGGCGGCTATCGTGCGCTTGTTCGTCTTCGTGTTCACGACGTACGAGAGGTTCGGGCCCTCCGCCGTCGCGGCGGTGGACGCCGCGAGCGGGGCCGCCGAGGCGACGCCCGGCAGGAAACCGAGCGAGGCGGTCAGCGACAGGACGACCGGCACCGCGAGGGCGAGCCGTCGTCTGGAGCGCAGATGAGCCATGGGATCTCCACATCATTTTCAAAGAAACCGGCCCGGGACACACGGGTGCCTGGGCAGGTACATGACGTTGGTGGTGCAGCCCGAAGCTATCTCTGGTCGTCGTCGGCCAGCAATGACTTCATGGGCGGGAGGCCGAAGTAGAGGGGTAACCCTCGGGACCACCGCACGTCCCGGCCGGTTCCGCATCGGTTCTCGAAAGAAACACGCAGGGTTGAACCGGTCCTCGCGCGCCGCCGTGACGTTGTGCAGGGAGCCCGAGCACGATCGTGCGCCCCGTCACCGAAGGAACAGAGCCGACCCATGTCCGTACCCCAGCCGTCCCCCGATCCGACGGCGAAGAAGTCACCGTCCGCCGTCGTGACGGCGGCGGAGACGCGAGGAGACTCCGTGGCAACCGACGCACCGCCCCCAGCGAAGGCAGAGCATCATCTCCCCTCACCCGAGGAGTTCGCCGCGGTCCATGAGAGCGCCGAGTTCGCCGAACTGCGCCGCTCCTACCGCTCGTTCGCCTTCCCGCTGACCGTGGCCTTCATCGCCTGGTACCTGCTGTACGTCCTGCTCTCCAACTACGCGGGCGACTTCATGGGCACCAAGCTCTTCGGCAACATCAACGTCGCCTTCGTCCTCGGCATCGCCCAGTTCGTCACCACGTTCCTCATCGCCTGGTGGTACTCGCGGCACGCCGCCGTGAAGCTCGACCCCAAGGCCGAGGCGATCAAGTCCCGGATGGAGGGCGGCGCATGAGCCCCGTACAGCAGACAGTCCTCGCGGCCGGAGAGGCCAGTGAGCACCGGCCACTGATCATCACCCTGTTCGGGCTGTTCGTCCTGGCGACCCTCGCCATCACCGTCTGGGCCGGCCGCCAGACCAAGGACGCCGCCGACTTCTACGCGGGCGGGCGCCAGTTCAGCGCCTTCCAGAACGGCCTCGCCGTATCCGGCGACTACATGTCGGCCGCGTCGTTCCTCGGCATCGCGGGCGCCATCGCCCTGTTCGGCTACGACGGCTTCCTGTACTCCATCGGCTTCCTGGTCGCCTGGCTGGTCGCCCTGCTCCTGGTCGCCGAGCCGCTGCGGAACTCCGGCCGCTACACCATGGGTGACGTCCTCGCGTACCGCATGCGCCAGCGCCCCGTCCGCACCGCCGCCGGCACCTCCACGATCGTCGTGTCGATCTTCTACCTGCTGGCCCAGATGGCGGGCGCGGGCGTCCTCGTCTCGCTGCTCCTCGGCATCACGTCCGACGCGGGCAAGATCCTCATCGTCGCCCTCGTCGGCATCCTGATGATCGTCTACGTCTCCATCGGCGGCATGAAGGGCACCACCTGGGTCCAGATGGTGAAGGCCGTCCTGCTCATCAGCGGCACGCTCCTCATTACGTTCCTGGTGCTGCTGAAGTTCAACTTCAACATCTCCGATCTGCTCGGCACCGCCGCCGAGAACAGCGGCAAGGGCGCCGCCTTCCTGGAGCCCGGTCTCCAGTACGGCCTGACCGGCACCTCCAAGCTGGACTTCATCTCCCTCGGTATCGCCCTGGTCCTCGGCACCGCCGGTCTGCCGCACATCCTGATCCGCTTCTACACGGTGCCCAACGCCAAGGCCGCCCGGAAGTCCGTGAACTGGGCGATCGGCATCATCGGCGGTTTCTACCTGATGACCATCGCCCTCGGCTTCGGCGCCGCCGCGCTGATCTCCCAGGACGAGATCATCGCCTCCAACCCGTCGGGCAACACGGCGGCCCCGCTGCTGGCCCTGCATCTGGGCGGCGTCGACTCGGCCTGGGGCGCGATCCTGCTGGCCACCATCTCGGCGGTGGCCTTCGCCACGATCCTCGCCGTGGTCGCGGGCCTCACCCTCGCCTCGTCGTCCTCCTTCGCGCACGACATCTACGCCAACGTCATCCGCAAGGGGAAGGCCTCCGGCGCCGAAGAGGTCCGCGCGGCCCGCTGGGCGACCGTCTTCATCGGCGTCGTCTCCATCGGCCTCGGCAGCCTCGCCCGCGACCTGAACGTGGCCGGCCTGGTCGCCCTCGCCTTCGCCGTCGCGGCCTCCGCCAACCTGCCGACCATCCTCTACAGCCTCTTCTGGAAGAAGTTCACCACCCAGGGCGCGCTGTGGTCGATCTACGGCGGTCTGATCGTCGCCGTCGGCCTGGTGCTGTTCTCGCCCGTCGTCTCCGGCGACCCGAAGGCGATGTTCCCGGACGTCGACTTCGCCTGGTTCCCGCTGAAGAACCCGGGCATCATCTCCATCCCGTTCGGCTTCCTCATGGGCTGGCTGGGCACCGTCCTGTCCAAGGAGGAGCCCGACGCCGCCAAGTACGCCGAGCTGGAGGTCCGGTCCCTCACGGGCACCGGCGCCCACTGATCCGGCTCGCTTCGCCCGGGGCCGTCGTAGATCTCTACGGCGGCCCCGCGTCGCGTCTCGTGTGATTCGGCCGGTGATGTTGTCAGTGGCGTCACGTAGGCTCGCAGGTGTCGGAAAATTTGTGATCCGCTACGAGGGAGGGGGCCCACGTGCTCATCGACACCTACGGCCGGGTGGCCACCGACCTGAGAGTCTCGCTGACCGACCGGTGCAACCTGCGCTGCACGTACTGCATGCCCGAGGAGGGTCTGCAGTGGCTGGCGAAGCCCGACCTGCTTGACGACGACGAGATCGTCCGCCTCATCGACATAGCCGTCCGCGTCCTGGGCGTCACGGAGGTCCGCTTCACCGGCGGCGAACCGCTGCTGCGCCCCGGTCTGGTCGGCATAGTGGAGCGCGTGGCGGCCCTCGCCCCCCGCCCCCAGATGTCCCTCACGACCAACGGCATCGGCCTCAAGCGCACGGCGACGGCCCTGAAGGCGGCCGGCCTGGACCGGGTGAACGTCTCCCTGGACACCATCCGCCCGGACGTCTTCAAGACCCTCACCCGCCGGGACCGCCACAAGGACGTCCTCGAAGGCCTTCAGGCTGCCCGCGACGCGGGCCTGACCCCGGTCAAGGTCAACTCGGTCCTGATGCCGGGCCTGAACGACGACGAGGCCCCCGACCTCCTGGCCTGGGCCGTCGAGCACGACTACGAGCTGCGTTTCATCGAGCAGATGCCCCTGGACGCCCAGCACGGCTGGAAGCGCGACGGCATGGTGACGGCGGGCGACATCCTGACGTCCCTGCGCACCCGCTTCGACCTCACCCCCGAGGGCTCGGAGATACGCGGCTCGGCCCCGGCGGAACGCTGGCTGGTCGACGGTGGCCCCCACCGCGTCGGCGTCATCGCCTCCGTCACCCGCCCCTTCTGCTCGGCCTGCGACCGCACCCGCCTCACCGCCGACGGCCAGGTCCGCACCTGCCTCTTCGCCCGCGAGGAGACCGACCTCAGGGCCGCGTTGCGCTCCGGCGCCCCGGACGAGGAGATAGCCCGCATCTGGCGCCTGGCGATGTGGGGCAAGAAGGCGGGAGCAGGCCTGGACGATCCGTCGTTCGTGCAGCCGGACCGCCCCATGTCCGCCATCGGAGGCTGAGACCGACGAGCCATGAAAGGGCGCGGGGACTCTGCGTGAGGAATCGCGACGGAGCCGCAGTCGCAGGATTCCCCGAGCCCTTCACCTCTCGGGCGCTTCCCACTCCGACAGCTCGACGACGTCCTTCAGAAACCCCCGCACCCCCAGGAACTGCGACAGGTGCTCCCGATGCTCGTCGCACGCGAGCCATGTCTTGCGGCGCTCCGGCGTATGCAGCTTCGGGTTGTTCCAGGCGAGCACCCAGACCGCGTCGGCACGACAGCCCTTGGCCGAACAGACGGGGGAGGACGGATCGGAGCCGGGGACGTTGAGGATGTTCACACGTCGACCCTAGCCGCAGAAAAGGCGACGCCGAGCAGCCACGGGGGGAGCTGCCCGGCGTCGGTCTGTCGCTCCGACGGGGGATGCGGAGCGCGTACGAAGTATGTCACGGGTAGGCCTCTGCCCGGCACAGGAACTTCATGATTGATCTGAGCATTTCTTGAGCTTGGCGGGTGATTGCATTCCGCTTCGTCCGGATTCCCGGTGCTCAGGCCCGCTCGCGCGGTTCACTGCGCCGACCGCCCTCGGGATCGGCCGCGACGTCCTCCGGGACGGATTCCGCGAAGCGTCCCTCGGCCCCGAATTCGGCCGAGGAAGAGGCGTCCGTCTGCCGGGGCGGCGTGATCATCGGACGGGTGGGGGCGTGGACGAACGTGGACGGCAACGAGGGCGCGTTCTCGCGGCCCGCGTTGGCGATCACCACGGAGATGTACGGCAGCACCGCGCCGAGCACCAGTGCGACGACCGCGACGTGCCGTTCGACGTTCCAGAGAACCGCGGCGGCGATCACCGCGAGGGTGCGGACGGACATCGCGATGATGTAGCGACGCTGCCGGCCGCGAACGTCGTCGGCGAGGCCCTGCCGGGCACCTGTGATCCGAAAGACCTCGGGGTTGCTCTGCTTCCGCATCACGTTCCACCACCCGCCTGTATCGGACGCTCCCCGGCCCGTGCCCCGCCCGCGCCCGCTTCATGGAACGCGGTCCGAACCAGCTCCACGTTACGCCGCGTCTGCGCCGCCTACGAGACCGGGTCACCTGCCACGGGGAGCGGAGGGGATCCGTCGTAGCGCGTACGGCCGTGCCCGACATGCGACGTATCGCGGGCGGGCCGACACTGGGCGTAATGCTCACGTCGAGCCGTACGAGGAGGCAGCCATGGGCTGGTTGTGGGCGATCATCGTGGGATTCGTACTCGGCCTGCTGGCCAAGGCGATCATTCCGGGCAAGCAGCACAGCCCGCTCTGGCTGACGACGATCTTCGGCATGCTGGGCGCCGTCGTCGGCAACGCGATCGCGCGTGGTTTCGGGGTCGAGGAGACCTCCGGCATCGACTGGACCCGCCACGCCTTCCAGCTGATCGCCGCGATCGTCATCGTGGCCCTGGGCGACATGGCCTACATGGCGACCCTGGGCAAGAACAAACAACGAACCTGAGCCCCGACCAGGGCGCGGGGAACCGCGCGACATGCCACGACGAAGCGGCACCCGTCAGATCCCCCACGCCCCTACGGCGCCTAGGCCCCGGTCACCTCGACGGCGGCCAGGTTCTTCTTCCCGCGCCGCAACACCAGCCACCGCCCGTGAATCAGCTCCTCCCGGGAGGGAAGCGCGTCCTCGGCGGTGACCTTGACGTTGTTCACGTAGGCCCCGCCCTCCTTCACGGTCCGCCGCCCCGCGGACTTGCTCGGCACCAGCCCGACCTCCGCGAGGAGATCCACGACCGTCGCCAGCTCGGCGACCTTCGCGTGCGGCAGCTCGGACAGCGCCGCGGCCAGCGTCTTCTCGTCCAGCTCGGCCAGGTCGCCCTGCCCGAACAGCGCGCGGGACGCGGCGATCACGGCGGCGGTCTGCTCGGCCCCGTGCACCAGCGTCGTCAGCTCCTCGGCCAGCGCGCGCTGCGCGGCACGCGCCTGCGGCCGCTCCTGCGTCTGCTGCTCCAACTCCTCCAGCTCCGCACGGGACCTGAAGGACAGGATCCGCATGTACCGGGTGATGTCGCGGTCGTCCACGTTCAGCCAGAACTGGTAGAACGCGTACGGCGTCGTCATCTCCGGGTCGAGCCAGACGGCGCCGCCCTCGGTCTTGCCGAACTTCGTGCCGTCGGCCTTGGTCATCAGCGGCGTGGCCAGAGCGTGCGCCTGCACGCCGGGCTCCATCCGGTGGATCAGGTCCAGGCCGGCCGTGAGGTTGCCCCACTGGTCGCTGCCGCCCTGCTGGAGGGTGCAGCCGTACCTGCGGTAGAGCTGGAGGAAGTCCATGCCCTGGAGGATCTGGTAGCTGAACTCGGTGTAGCTGATGCCCTGGTCGGACTCCAGCCGGCGGGCGACGGAGTCCTTCGTCAGCATCTTGTTGACGCGGAAGTGCTTGCCGATGTCCCGCAGGAACTCGATGGCGGAGAGGCCCTCGGTCCAGTCGAGGTTGTTGACCATGACGGCCGCGTTCTCACCCTCGAAGGACAGGAACGGCTCGATCTGGGCGCGCAGCCTGCCGACCCAGCCCGCGACCGTCTCCGGATCGTTGAGCGTGCGCTCCGCAGTCGGGCGGGGATCGCCGATCAGACCCGTCGCGCCGCCGACCAGCGCCAGCGGCCGGTGCCCGGCCTGCTGGAGCCGGCGCACGGTGAGCACCTGCACCAGGTGTCCGACGTGCAGGGACGGCGCGGTCGGGTCGAAACCGCAATAGAACGTGACGGGACCGTCCGCGAGCGCCTTGCGCAAAGCGTCCTCGTCGGTGGACAGGGAGAACAGTCCCCGCCACTTCAGCTCGTCGACGATGTCCGTCACGGTTCTCGTGTCTCCTTGATCGAGCTCGTAACCAGGTGCCTCGTGAACCAGGTACCTCGTAATCAGGTACGAGGTTATACGCCCTGGCTGACAGAACTCATATTGAAATCCGGCACCCGCAGGGCGGGCATCGCGGCCCTGGTGAAGTAGTCGCTCCACTCGCGCGGCAGCGTCTTCTCCGTGCGCCCGGCCTCCGTGGCCCGGCCGAGCAGGTCCACCGGCGACTCGTTGAACCGGAAGTTGTTGACCTCGCCCGTGACCTCGCCGTCCTCCACGAGATAGACGCCGTCCCGGGTCAGCCCGGTCAGCAGCAGCGTCGCCGGGTCGACCTCGCGGATGTACCACAGGCAGGTCAGCAGCAGCCCGCGCCGGGTGTTCGCGACCATCTCCTCCAGGGAGCGGTCCTCGCCGCCGTCCAGGATCAGGTTGCCGATCGTCGGTACCACCGGCAGCCCGGTCAGCCCCGCGCTGTGCCGGGTGGTCGGCAGGTGCGCGACCTCGCCCCGGCTGATCCACTCCGTCTCCTTCAGCGGCAGGCCGTTGTCGAACACCGAGCTGTCGCCGCCGGAGGAGTGGGCCAGGACGAAGGGAGCGGACTCCAGGCCCGGCTCGTTCGGATCGCTGCGCAGGGTCAGCGGCAGCTCGGTCAGCCGCTCGCCGATCCGGGTACCGCCGCCCGGCTTGCTGAACACCGTCCGGCCCTCGGCCGCGTCCCGCGCCGACGCCGACCACATCTGGTAGATCAGCAGATCCGCCACCGCCGTCGGCGGCAGCAGCGTCTCGTACCGGCCGGCGGGCAGCGGCACCCGCCGCTCTGCCCAGCCCAGCCGTACGGCCAGTTCCGCGTCCAGGGCCGCCGGGTCGACGTCCTTGAAGTCCCGCGTGGAGCGCCCCGCCCAGGCGGAGCGCCTGCGGTCCGGGGACTTGGCGTTCAGCTCCAGCGTGCCGTTCGGCTGGTCGTGCCGGAGCCGCAGCCCCGTGGACGTACCGAGGTAGCTCGACACCAGTTCGTGGTTGGCGAAGCCGTACAGCTCCCGGCCGCCCGCACGCGCGCGTGCGAACGACTCCCCGAGCGCCGGCGCGAAGTCCGTGAACACGGCGGAGGAGGTCTCGGCGGGCGCGTCCGTGAAGTCCGGGGAGTGCTCCACGCCTGTGACCAGCGGCTGGGCGTCCTCGGCGGGTCCGGCGCTGCGCGCGGCG
>NZ_LRTR01000455.1 GCF_001550375.1 Streptomyces europaeiscabiei
CGCGCGGCGGCCTCGGCGGCCCGCACCAGCGGCTCCAGCTCCTCGGCGGTGACGGCGGACCGCGACACCACCCCGGAGGCGGTGCCCTCCTTGCCGTCGACGGTGGCGACGACCGTCACCGACCGGCCCCGGGTGACCCCGTTCGTGGTCAGCGCGTTGCCCGCCCAGCGCAGGTTCGCCGTCGAGTACTCGTCGGCGATCACCACACAGCCGTCGGCCCGGGACAGCTCAAGAGCCCGCTCGACGATCTCGTGCGGCTTGTGCGCCTTGTTGTTCCGCGCGCTGTTGTTCCGCCCGCTCATCGACCGGCCTCCTGCGTCGTGTTCAGGCTGTGCTCGCCCGGGAGATGACCCCCGGACCCCCAGCAGATTCCGTGGTGAGCGCTCATCGACCGGCCTCCTGCGTCGTGTTCAGAATGTTGACGCCCTTGAAGAGGGCCGAAGGGCAGCCGTGCGACACCGCGGCGACCTGGCCCGGCTGGGCCTTCCCACAGTTGAAGGCACCGCCCAGGACGTATGTCTGCGGCCCGCCCACGGCCGCCATGGAACCCCAGAAGTCCGTCGTCGTCGCCTGGTAGGCGACGTCCCGCAGCTGCCCGGTGATCCGCCCGTTCTCGATCCTGAAGAACCGCTGACCGGTGAACTGGAAGTTGTACCGCTGCATGTCGATGGACCACGACCGGTCCCCGACGACATAGACCCCCCGCTCCACCCCGCCGATCAGATCCTCGGTGGACATCCCGGCAGGGTCCGGCCGCAGCGACACGTTGGCCATGCGCTGCACCGGCACATGCCCGGGGGAGTCGGCGTACGCGCAGCCGTTGGAGCGGCCCAGCTCGGTCAGCTTCGCGATACGGCGGTCGAGCTGGTAGCCGACCAGAGTGCCGTCCTTGACGAGGTCCCAGCTCTGCCCCGCCACGCCCTCGTCGTCGTACCCGATGGTCGCCAGGCCGTGCTCGGCGGTGCGGTCACCGGTGACGTTCATCAGCTCGGAGCCGTAACGCAGCTTGCCGAGCTTGTCGAAGGTGGCGAAGGAGGTCCCGGCATAGGCGGCCTCGTAGCCGAGCGCGCGGTCCAGCTCGGTGGCGTGGCCGATGGACTCGTGGATGGTCAGCCACAGGTTGGAGGGGTCGACGACCAGGTCGTAGACACCCGCCTCGACGCTCGGCGCGCGCATCTTCTCGGCGAGCAGCTCCGGGATCCGCGCCAGTTCGTCGTCCCAGTCCCAGCCGGTGCCGGTCAGATACTCCCAGCCGCGCCCGACCGGCGGCGCCAGCGTCCGCATCGAGTCGAACTCGCCGCTGGACTCGTCGACCGACACGGCGGTCAGCGACGGGTGCAGCCGTACGCGCTGCTGGGTGGTCACGGTCCCGGCGGTGTCCGCGTAGAACTTGTTCTCGTGCACGGTGAGCAGCGAGGCGTCCACATGGTTGATCCCGTCGGCCGCCAGCAGCCGCGTGCTCCACTCCGTGAGCAGCGCCGACTTCTCCTCGTCGGGGACGCTGAAGGGATCGATCCCGTACGCGGAGATCCAGGTCTTCTCCGCGTGCACCGGCTCGTCCGCCAGCTCGACCCGCTCGTCGGACCCGGCCGCCTTGATGACCTGCGCGGACAGCTTGGCCATCGCCACGGCCTGGGAGGCGACCTTCGCCGCGGCGTCCATCGTCATGTCCACCCCGGACGCGAACCCCCAGGTCCCGCCGTGCACCACCCGCACCGCGTACCCGAGATCCGTCGTGTCCGACGACCCGGCCGGCTTCGCGTCCCGCAGCCGCCAGGACGCACTGCGCACCCGCTCGAACCGGAAGTCCGCGTGGTCGGCGCCCAGGGCACGGGCGCGGGCCAGCGCGGCGTCGGCCAGGGCACGTAGGGGTAGCGCGAGGAAGGTTGGATCGATGCCGTGGGCCACAGGAGGCTCTCCCCTATTGATGTGTTCCTGCATGTGTCTGCGAGGCGGACAAGCCGCAGTCAAGCACGACACCATCGATCCTGCCGTGGCCAACGTGTACCGGTGGGGCGGAGGACAGTACAGGAAATGCCTCCGGCATGACTCACCACGTGAACACAGGGTGGCATGATGTCGCTATGCAGGGGTGGGGGACTGATTTTCGTATCTGGCTCTCGTCGCTCGACGAGTCCGAAATCCGCAGCTTTTTGACGTCGCATCACTGTCTGCGCCAGCAGTCCTGCGGGCGCCGTCACGATGGCCGTAACCGTACGCCGGTCACCCGGCGTGATGTGAACACCTTCCGGGTCTGGGTTACCAGAGCGAGACAGCCTCAGCTGCTGTCGGCCGGCTCCTGCGGCTTAGTCTGGGCGTGCCGGGCCCTCATCGAGGATCACGGCTGCTCGCCGCAGTTGTTGGAGGAACCGACCCTCGAACAACTTGAGACCATGCTCCGGGTCCTTGCGCCTCCGCTCGCCCGCTGCGCCCTGTACGGGCTGCTCTCCCCGGACATGCGGAAGGCGTCGATCGCCCGCATGGCTGAGAACCATAAGGACGTCCTGCGACGTGCGGCTGATCAGCAGCCCCCGTCGAACCCCGCCGAGATTCTCAGGAGAGTCGTGACAGCAGTAGGGCGTCCCGAACCGGTCGGCGAATCGAAGGGCACCGAGGATGCAGGGCCTTTCGATGAGGCGGTGACACCGTCCGGCGCGGATCGCGACTCGACCCTTGAAGGCCTGCTGGAGCAACTGGTCGACTCTGGAAGGCAGTTGACCGCCGCACTACGAAACGCCGCTGACGCGGTCGAATCGGGCCGCCGACCCGTGGCAGCACGTGAACTGGCGGACGCGATGAAGGTCTGGATCGGCTTGCGTGAGCGGGCTGCCGACCGCGGCGCGGACCAGGGAATGGACTGGTCGCACGAGTCCGACTACGCATGGCTGACCGCCGAGCGTGCCCGGTTGGAGAAGGCCCGCGCCGAACTTGCCGCGCTCCGCGAGAGGGCCGGGTCCTACGACACTCTTATCGACGCCGCTATGGATCCGGACGAGGCCGCGACGCTCACCGTGCTGCGCAATCGGGTACGGGCGCAGATCGACGAACTCGAAAGAACCGTCGGGGACGGTATGGGGGAAGCGACCCCCGGCGCCGAGCCCCTCGACGCGGCCCGTGCGCCGTCGCCTGCCGCGTCGCCCGCCGAGCCTGACGTGGTGCCCCCGCCGGTCACCACCGACGGGGAAGTCGGGACGAGCGACGGTGCCACAGCGCCACCGGCGGACGCCGTGTCCGAGGAACCGTTGCGGGTGGCAGTCGTACCCGGGACCAAGTACCTCGACCCAGAGCTGCGGAAATCCGTGGCCGGAGCGTCCTCGGCGGACGAGCCGGAGGCGTCCGACCCGCAGGCGGCCATGGGCGCCGAGCACGCGCCGACTTCCGGCACCCTCTCCGACTCCGAGGCACCCCCGGCCGTGGACGTCCTCGCAGAGGAGCCTGCGCGGAGCACCGCTCCGGACACGCCGGACACCGCGACGACCAGCACTGCGGACACCCTCTCCGACACCTGTGAGGAGAGTGCCTCCGGCTCCGCTCAATTGGAGATGATCCCCGAGCAAGAGCCGTGGCCCGCCTCGGTCGCGGACGCGGACTGGGAGGTCCGTGCGCCGTGGGAGACGGGGCTGGAGCCACCGGTCGCCGTGCTGGTCCGAGCAGGCCGCCTGGCCGAGGCCTATTGGATGACCGAGGCGTCCGCCGAACCCGACGTGCGTGCCCGGGCGCTGGCGTTCGCCGCGGCAGCCTTCGACTGCGTCACCGAGTCGGACGCCACTGCCGTACAGATCACGCACGACATCGTCGAGGGCTCGCTCGCCCGTGACCGGGACGCCCACCTCGTGGCCTGCGTCGCCGCCCTGCGCGCGGGGTTGACCGCCTGCTGGCCGCACGCGCTCGTCAGCGACTTCTCGCCGCCGGCCGGGCTGGCCGAGCCCTGGCAGGAACTGCTCACCGTCCTTGTGGCGGCCGTGCGCAACGGCCGGTCCTACGACCCGGGTGTGTACCACGCCGACGACCCGCAGCAGGACCACGACCTGCGAGAGGAACTCGGCACGCAGGCGAAGCAGTTGCTCAACAGCCTCTCCCGGCGCAAGACGAAATACCAGCGCGCCACCCGTGTGCTGCAGGACCTCGTCGGCCCGGGTGGAGAGCTCGGCCTGGCCCTGCGCGACGTCATCCAGTGGGTCGACGGCGGCCCGCTGCCCGCCACCGCCTTTCGGGACCGGGCCGAGCACTTGCGCAACCCCGATCACGTCGACCGACTGATCGAACAGACCGACAGCCGGTTCCGGACCCCCAAGCAGGCCAAGGAGCCGATAACCGCGGGCGCCCTGCGTCAACTGCACGCCGCCTGCCGGTCCGTGGCGGACGTCCTGACCAAGGCGGACGCGGTGGCGGCCAGCCTGCTGAAGCCGGCCGGACTCTCCCAGTCGGGCATTCCCGAACTGGCGTCCACGCGGCGCGGACTGCGGGACGTGGCATCGCCGCCCGGCGTGGGCGGCGCGGCTCTGGAACTGCTCCAGCGCTGGCTCGAGGGCAAACTGCCCGCCCCGGGTACTGATAGCCGTCAGGTCAAGGAGGACGGCAGTCCACGTCCCGCCACGGACTGCCTGCTCACGCTGTCCGAACTGCCGCGCGACAGCGGCGGTCTGCCCGACCTTCAGGATCTGCGCACCGCCCGTCGCCTGGCAGCGCTCATGGCGTCCCCGGACGCCGAACAGGCGCTGCGCCGCTACCTCGTCCGGGGCGACCTACACCTGGCGCGTGCGCTCGTGGACGCCGCGCGACAGGACCCCACCGGTTACGGGTCCCCGGACGCGGAATGGGGAGAGAGTGCTGAGCGGCGAGTTCAGCAGGGGCAGGAGAACTGGCGGGAGACCGTGCGCCGACGCCACACGGAGGCGGCAGTCCTGCTCGCCCAGATGCGCACGCTCAACCTGCTCGCACCCGATCAGGAGCGCGAGTTCACCGGGCGACTGCAGGAGTTCGCGGACGGTGACCAGGCTGGCCGCTACCGCTACGCGGTGGACCGGCTCGAAGCACTGCGACAGGAACTGTCCCAACTGGTGCAGCAGGACACCCGCCGACAGCGCCAGGAACTGGAACAACTGCGTATCGCCCCGTCCGACTACGACCGGATCGCCAGGCTCATCACCGAGGGCGACACCGTCACCGCCGAGGAGTTTCTGGCCCTGGCCCGTGGTGGCAAGCAACTCCCCGAGCGGCCTGAGGACGACGGCGAAGAACTCGCCGTGTTCCTCGCCGGACTGACCGGTCCGGGCGTTCCGCTGCCGGGTGGTGACGGTGTCGACGCCGACTGGTGGGCGGTCCGCCACGGCTCGGGTGCCCAGTTGACGGAGGCGGCCGACCTCGGCCTGCGCTCCTGGAAGGCGCTGTGCACGCGGCATGGACGCAACAGCGAATGGCAGCAGCATCTCCCGAGGGTGCTGCGACTGCTCGGCCTGGAGCCCAACGGCCAACCTGTCGTGGAGACCCGTACGCAGGGGGTGCGAAGGTTCAAGGTGCGGGCGAGGGTGGCCGAGAGGCCCGGCTACGTCGCCGCGCTGGGCTCCCAGGCCACCTCGTACACGGTCCAACTGATCTGGGAGGAACAGCGCGCGAACGGCCCGCTCGCCCATTTGGAGGACGCCGACGTCGACGCCAACATCGTGCTCTACCTGCACCCGCTGGGCGTCGAGGGACGACGTCGGCTGGCTGACGCGGCCCGGGCCAGCGCCCAGCAGGCTCTTGTCGTGGACCCGGCCGTGGTCGGCTGGATGGCCGCCCGCGCACCGGGCAGCTTCCGGGCGCTCCAGCGGATCACTCTGCCGTGGGCGGCGTACAACCCGTACACGCCTTTCGTCGCGGGACTGGTTCCTCCGGAGGTCTTCTACGGCCGGGACGAGGAGATGCGGGAGGTCATGGACCCGCGCGGCGGTCTCTTCCTCTACGGCGGACGGCAGCTCGGCAAGTCCGCGCTGCTGCGGCGGGTGGCCCGGCTCTTCCCGAGCCGTTCCGACGACTACGAGGCGGTGTACCTCGATCTGCTGAAGGCGGAGATCGGCCAGGCTGAGGCACCCGACAAGATCTGGAGCCTCCTCGCGGACGAGCTCAAGCGCCGGGGAGTCTTCGGGAACAAGGTGTCGGAGCAGGTCGGTCCGGATGTGGTCGCGCGCAGGCTCACCGACTGGCTGGACGCGGACGAGTCACGGCGATTGCTCGTGCTCGCCGACGAGGCCGATGCGTTCCTGACGGCCGACTCGCGCCGGACGTTCCGGACGGGCGGTGAGTCGACGTTTCCGAACGTCAAGCGCTTTCAGCAGCTCATGGAGCACTCGGAGCGGCGCTTCAAGATCGTTTTCGCGGGACTCCATCAGGTGCAGCGCTTTGGCGCGCTGTCCAACGTCTCGACGGCGCATGGCGGCCCCGATGTCCTCGTCGGGCCGCTGAAGCAGCAGGCGGCCCTCCGGCTCGTCACCGAACCCATGGCCGCCCTCGGCTACGTGTTCGCGAGGCCAGAGCTGATATGGCGGATCCTTGCCATCACCAACTATCAGGCCAACCTGGTGCAGATCTTCTGTAGCGAACTGGTCCGCACCCTGCACGCGCGGACCTACGACGGCAGGGACCGCGCCACGGCCATCTCCGAGAGCGACGTGCAGGAGGTCGCCGCATCCGAGACGCTCCGACGCCGGATCGCTGAACGGCTGCGGTTCACCATCAACCTGGAGGACCGCTACCGGGTCCTGGCCCTCCTCATCGCGCTGGAGAGCCTGAAGGACGGCTACCGGGGCGACTACAGCGCCAAGGAACTCCTCGACCTCGCCCGGGACGCCTGGCCGGAGGGCTTTGAGGAGTGCGGGGTGCAGCAGGCCGAGATCTATCTCAACGAGATGGTGGGACTCGGGCTGCTGATCCGCCTGGGAGACCGGGCGCGCTTCGCTGTGCGGAGCCCGAACGTCGTCAATATGCTCGGCACCCAGGAGGAACTGGAGACCGAGCTGCACGAGACCGAGTTCGGCCTTCCCTACGACTACAACCCGCGCGCCGCCCGGCGCATCCTCGGCCGGGACCGCAGCAGCGGTGTCCAGCGCTACAGCCCGCTGACCGAGGGCCAGCTGCACGAGGCCGCCCAGCCGGGTGTGTCCGTGGTGTCCACCACGGAGCTGCACCAGCCGGACCTGGTGCTCCAGGCCGTCGCCGCGTTCGCCGAGGGGCGAGGCGTGAAGGTGATGAGGTCGCAGCGCGAAGAAGACCTCGTAACCGTGCTGGCTGCCGCTGCTCGCCTGCGAACGGCTCACGTCGTCCTCGCCGACCTGCGGGGCGTGCCGGCCGACGCCCTGGGGGATGGACTGAGGCTCTGTGTCGAGCACGCCGGCCCCGCCGCAGACAAGCACGTACCTCAGAACGACGGACGTAAGAACAAGCAGAGCCGGTCGGTCCTCGTTCTGGCCGACGCCGGAGTGGTCGGTTCCCTGCGCGCAACCGACGAGAGGCGGCGGCTGCGCGTGCGCACTCTGCAATCTCGCCGATGGACCGCAGACTCGCTGCGAGCCTGGCCCGAATGTCCGTTCGACTCGCGTGAGGAGCGCCGTCGGTTGACGGACGCTGCCTCTGGATGGCCCCAGCTGACGGAGGTGGCGGTCGCCGACGTCTCGCTGCGCGGAGCGACGCTCGATGACGCCCTCGACCACATCCGTACGATCACTGCCAAACAGGCCAACGTGGACAGTCACCTCAGGAAGTCCGGTCTGACCGACAAGGACCTCTCCCTGCTCGTCCTGTGGACGGAATACGTCGAAGAGGGCCAGGGCGTGCCTGTCGACGATGTCGAGGCGGCAACAGGCCTTGGCTCTGAGGAGACCCGGGACTGGCTGGTCCACTTGGACGAGCTCAACGTACTCGACGAGACGGATGGGGGTATCGCGCTGGATCCCGTCACCTTCCGGGCTGTCCGCGCGCGGGCCGGGGAGACCGTGTGACGAGGGGCCGGCCTGCGCCGGCGCTAACGGCGCTGCCCGGAGTCAGGGCGCAGCTGGACGAGATCGCCGCCCAACTGGCGGCGGGTCTGAACTGCCTCTGGCTGCTGCCCGATCGACTGGTCGAGACGGGGCAGGCGGAAGAGCTTTACCGGGCCGCGCTCACCACCACACCCGACCGTCTGGACGTGGTGTCGCCGACCGTGCTCACCGTGCCCGCACTGCGGAACCGCGACGGTAGCGGAGCGGCGGACCGATCGGGCGGGCCTGCTGAACTGCAGTGGGAGGCGGACGCGGAGGAGGACGGGGCACCGGAGTGGGACGGCCTGCCCGACCTCGACTTCGACGACGACTTCGACATCGGCTGGCCCGACGCGCGCCCCGCGCCTGTCGCGCGCCCGGCCGCGCGAAAGCAGGCCGTGCCGGAAGTCTTCGAACGGCTGGGCAAGGAGTTGGGCGTGGGTCCCGGAGAGGTTGTCGCACGCCTCACCGACCCTGCTCAGCGCTGGCGGCCGGTGATAGGCCTGAGGGCCTGGGCGGAACCGGACGATCCGCGACAGCACGCCTTGGGCGTATCCGGTGGTGGTGCCCGGGGCGGCGCCGTCCAGCGGCTCTTCCACTCCCTGACCGCCGCAGTCAAGGAATCCGGCCTGCCGCCCCAGGGGCGTCCACGGCTATTGGTTGTGGCCCGAGTACGCGATGTCTCCACGGCACTCACCGATGAACTGGACAGGGACATCGCGACGACGGCGGTGCGCTGGTGGTGGGGCACGACCGGACGCCTCGACACGGCGACGGTGGTGGCATCGGTCCGGTCCGGCGGCCCGGTCGGCCCCGTCGGACAGCGGGTTCGAGCCGTAGTCCGGGAAGAGGTCGTCACCGAGGTCGCGGGATTCGACCTGGAACTCGCCCATCGGCTGGCCATGGCCTGGGACGGTCGGATCAGCCGACTCGGCCCCTCCCTGCGCTCCTGCCTCGGCACCGAGCAAATCACCCGAGCCGCCGACTGTCCGAACGCGGCTCTCGAAGCCGGGACCCGGAGACGTCCCGGTTCGAGGCTGCGGTCGGCCTGGTCCGGGGGCCTGGTGCAGTCGTGGGAAGGCAGGCTGCGCCGCCATCCGGCGGCCTGGTACACCGATGGTGGTCCGGACGCGCCGCCTGAGCTGGTCCTTCTCGTGGGGCAGGCCCAGCAGCGGGCTGTGTTCCCCTGGATCGAGGAGACCCGTGAACATTTCGTCCGCCTGGCCGCCCGCTACGCGACCCGGCCCCTGCTGGCCTTGGTCGAGGCCTACGCCCAGCGGCCCGTTGCCGACTACCGGACGAACCCGGACAAGGCCTTCGAACAACTGGAGGTCGGCGCTCTCCTCTCCGCATGTCACGATGGCAGCCTCGCTCTCCCGGGCGAGGAACTGCGCCTGCTGAAGGAACTCGTGAAGGCGAGGAACATCCTTGCCCACAGGGGCGCGCTCCGTGACGCCACGCTCGACGCGCTGTGTGAAGAGCTAACGCTCGCCCACCGGCGGTGGGCAAAACTGTAGGGATCCGACAGCCAGTCCGGTGAGCCACTGTCGGTGCCCCAATGCCCGCCCGCGGAATCGGGCCGATAGGTTTCGAGGGAAGGCGCTTGCCGTCCAGGCATTGCGGGCAAGCGTTCAGACCGCTAATGAAAGGGTGATCCGTTGAGCCGCTCGGTTCTCGTCACCGGAGGCAACCGGGGCATCGGCCTCGCCATCGCCCGCGCGTTCGCCGACGCCGGCGACAAGGTCGCCATCACGTACCGCTCGGGGGAGCCGCCGGCCGGCTTCCTGGCCGTCAAGTGCGACATCACCGACCCCGAGCAGGTGGAGCAGGCCTACAAGGAGATCGAGGCGCAGCACGGCCCGGTCGAGGTCCTGATCGCCAACGCCGGCGTCACCAAGGACCAGCTCCTGATGCGCATGTCCGAGGAGGACTTCACCTCGGTCATCGACACCAACCTCACGGGCACCTTCCGCGTCGTCAAGCGCGCCAACCGCGGCATGCTGCGCGCCAAGAAGGGCCGCGTGGTCCTCATCTCCTCGGTCGTGGGCCTCTACGGTTCGCCCGGCCAGGCCAACTACGCCGCCTCCAAGGCCGCCCTGGTCGGCTTCGCGCGCTCCCTCGCCCGTGAGCTGGGCTCGCGCAACATCACCTTCAACGTCGTCGCCCCCGGCTTCGTCGACACCGACATGACCAAGGTGCTCACCGACGAGCAGCGCGCGGGCATCGTGAAGCAGGTGCCGCTCGGCCGTTACGCGCGGCCCGAGGAGATCGCCGCGACGGTGCGGTTCCTCGCCTCGGACGACGCCTCGTACATCACTGGAGCCGTCATCCCCGTAGACGGCGGACTGGGAATGGGTCACTGATCACCATGAGCGGAATTCTCGAGGGCAAGCGCGTCCTGATCACCGGTGTGCTGATGGAGTCCTCCATCGCCTTCCACACCGCCAAGCTGGCCCAGGAGCAGGGCGCCGAGATCATCCTGACCGCGTTCCCGCGGCCCACGCTGACCGAGCGCATCGCCAGGAAGCTTCCCAAGCCCACCAAGGTCATCGAGCTCGACGTCACCAACGACGAGCACCTCGGGCGGCTGGCCGACATCGTCGGCGAGGAGCTCGGCGGCCTCGACGGCGTCGTCCACTCCATCGGCTTCGCCCCGCAGGACGCCCTCGGCGGCAACTTCCTCAACACGCCGTTCGAGTCCGTCGCCACCGCGATGCACGTCTCGGCGTTCTCCCTGAAGTCGCTGACCATGGCCTGCCTGCCGCTGATGCAGAACGGCGGCTCCGTCGTCGGCCTCACCTTCGACGCGAAGTTCGCCTGGCCGCAGTACGACTGGATGGGCCCGGCCAAGGCCGCGCTGGAGGCCACCAGTCGTTACGTCGCCCGCGACCTGGGCAAGCAGAACATCCGCTGCAACCTCGTCTCCGCCGGCCCGCTCGCCTCCATGGCCGCCAAGTCCATTCCGGGCTTCGGCGACCTGGCCGCCGTGTGGGACGACCGCTCGCCCCTGGAGTGGGACCTGAAGGACCCGGAGCCGGCCGGCAAGGGCGTCGTCGCCCTGCTGAGCGACTGGTTCCCGAAGACCACCGGCGAGATCATCCACGTCGACGGCGGGCTGCACGCGATCGGCGCGTGAGCGCTGCCGCTGAAGGCTCCACGACGGTACGAGGGCGCGCATCCATTCGGGTGCGCGCCCTCGTCGTACTCCTCTGCGCCGGGATCATCACTCGTTCGGCTCATCCGGCGGGCCGCCGGGGCGGGGTGCCGCGCACGCTGGACGTACACCACCCAGCCACTCGGCCGAGGAGGTACCCCTTGTGCGCATCTCCCGCAGCATCGCCCCAGCGGTCGTCGCCTTGGCTCTCGTCCTCACCCTCCCGTCCGAATCGGCACCGCATGCGCGCGTGGAGACCGGAGAGCGGCACGCGCGCGTAGTGGTGGACGACAAACCCGATCCGTTCGGGGCGGCCTGCCACAGCACCGTCACCGGCTCCCAGGTGATCGCGCACTGCTACAACCCCTACGTCGCCGTCGACCGCGTCCGGCTGCACATCGAGTGCGCGCGGTGGTGGGACATCGACAGCGACAGCGCCGCGGTCGCGACAGCGCCGGCGCGGACCGTACGGCTCACCGGGCGCTGCTGGAAGGAAGTCCGCTCGGTGTGGTTCAGCCACCAGCGGGTGGAGAGCTGACCCGTCCCGGACGGCAGTGGAACGGATACCCGGCAGCCTCGGCCGCGGCGGTTTCCGCGTCGCCCGCGCGGATGGCGTCCACGAGCCCGGCGTGGTCCATGTACGTCTCCGGGGTCAGCTCCTCACCCACGTCACCGCGCAGCCAGTCCCGCAGCACCTCGCCCAGGTCCGCGTAGACCGTCGTCACGACGTCGTTGTGGGACGCGGCCACGACCGCCATGTGGAAGGTCGCGTCGGCGGTCACGAAAGCCTCCGCGTCCCCCGACGCCCACGCCTCCTCACGCCGGGCCAGGAGCGCGTCCAACTGCTTCAGGTCCCTCTCCGTGCGGCGCTCGGCGGCCAGCTTCGCGGCGCTCGACTCCAGGGCGGAGCGCAGCTCGGCGATGTGGGTCGGGTCGGCGTCCGCGAAGCGGCGGTGCATCACGCCCGCGAGTTCACTGGTCGCGACGACGTAGGTGCCGGAACCCTGGCGGATGTCCAGCAGACCGTTGTGCGCGAGCGCGCGGACGGCCTCGCGGACCGTGTTCCGGGCGACGCCCAACTGCTCGACCAGCTCGGGCTCGGTGGGGATGCGGGAGCCGACCGGCCACTCGCCCGAGGTGATCTGGTTCCGCAGCGCGGCGATGACCTGCTCGGACAGCGCCGATCGGCGGGGATGGCTCAGCGGCATGGCACACCTTCGCACGGACGGGCCGACCGGGAGAGACCGGGCCATGGACAACCAATCATCCTATGATTCTATGATGGGTGTCATGGTGAGCGAGGAAACCCTGACGCCGACAGTCGCGCCCGAACGCGTCGCATCCCATCGCGCCGCATCCGATCGCGCCGCATCCGATCGCGCCGCATCCGCCCAGACCCGGGTCGAAGCGCAGGCCGGACCTCCGGCGCGGGACGCGCGCGCGTGGCCGACGCGCCTGGTGGTCGTGGGCATCGTCCTGACGGCCCTCAACCTCCGTCCCGCCATCACCAGCCTCGGGGCCCTCCTCGAAGAGGTGCGGGTCGGGCTCGGCATGAGCGGCAGCGTCACCGGGCTTCTCACCTCCGTACCACCGCTCTGCTTCGCCGTCTTCGGCGCCATGGCACCCCGGCTCGCCCGCCGCTTCGGCCCGGCCGTCGTCGTCTGCGCCGGCATGGTCGCGATAGCCGGCGGTCTGCTGATCCGGCCGTACGTCGGCGGTACGGCCGGCTTTCTGGCCGCGAGCGCCCTCGCCCTGATGGGCATCGCCGTCAGCAACGTCCTGATGCCGGTCATCGTCAAGCGCTGGTTCCCGGACCGGGTCGGCTCCATGACGGGCCTCTACTCCATGTCCCTCGCCCTCGGCACCTCGTCCGCCGCGGCCGTCACCGTGCCCATGACCGCGGCCCTGGGCGGGAGTTGGCGGGCGGGCCTGGCCGTATGGGCGGTCCTCGCGGCGGCGGCCGTGGTGCCGTGGCTGCCGTTCGTACGGGATCGCGGCGCCCGCTCCGCCGAGCGGGCCGGGGGAGCGGCGGCCCCCGTACGCGAAACAGGGCCCGCGCCGCGCATCACCCGGAGCCCCACCGCCTGGGCGCTCGCCGTGTTCTTCGGGCTCCAGGCGACCGCCGCCTACATCACGATGGGGTGGATGGCGCAGATCTTCCGGGACGCGGGGGTCCCGGCAGGCACGGCGGGGCTGCTGCTGGCCGTCACGATGGTGATGGGCGTCCCGCTGGCCTTCGTGATCCCCCGGCTCGCCACCCGGCTGCCCCGCCAGGGGCCGATCGTGGTCGTCCTGGGCGTCTGCGGGCTCCTCGGGTACGGCGGCCTCCACCTCGCCCCGGCGGCGGGAGCCTGGGCGTGGGCGCTGCTGATCGGCGTCTCCAACTGTTCCTTCCCGCTGGCGCTCACCATGGTCGGCATGCGGGCCCGCACCGGCGCCGGGGTGGTCAAGCTGTCCGCCTTCGCACAGAGCACGGGCTACCTGATCTCGATCCCCGGCCCGCTCGTCGTCGGTGTCCTCTACCAGCACAGCGGCGGCTGGGGCCTGCCCCTCGCCCTCATGGCCGCCCTGATGCTCCCGCAGATCGTGGCGGGCATCCTGGCCGGCCGCGACCGGGTGGTGGAGGACGAGGCGGCCCGCTGAGCCGCACCCCCGGGGGCTCCATCGCGGCCGGGGGTGCGAGACTGGGCGTATGCCAGTGCTCGACCCGAACCCCCAGAACGGCCAGAAGAAGATGCTCCTGGTCTTCGGCTCGTTCCTCGCCATCTTCGTCGTCATCGGGATCATCGCGGCCATCGCGTCACCCTGAGTGCCGAGGGGTGGGGATAACCCCCCGTCCCCTAGGGGGCGAGTCTCAGGGTGAAGTGGGTGGATCACCGGATGGGTCGGAGCGCTCGGATTCCGTAGCTTCGAGATGTGGCAGCGAGGACGGGCCACAGACCACCCGGAGACCACGGAGGCGGCATGTCGGCCCCTACGCACACCCGACCCCACCCGGCGACCATGGGCGGCGTCGACATCCGGCTCCCCTGGTGGGCGGTCGCCCTGCCCGCCCTCGCCTTCGTCGCTCTTCTCCTGCTGATCCTGAATCCCGCGCAGGCCCAGGCGGCGAGCGGCGACCCCGCGATCGGCCATCTCCTGGAGCGCATACAGCAGGCACTGCTGAGCCACGCGCTGTGACGAGTGGCCAGCCCACCGGAAGCACCTGTACGGGTGCCGGGTATCCGCACTTCAACTCCCTGCGCCCCATGGCCTGTTTCGTGCGAAGCTGGGACACATGAGCGTCGCAGAACCCCGCAGGATCGTCCTCTTCCGGCATGCGAAGGCCGACTGGCCACAGGTCTCCGACCACGAGCGGCCGCTCGCCGACAGGGGCCGCATGGACGCCGCCGTCGCCGGGCGCAAGCTGGTCGACTCCGGTATCCCCCTCGACCTGGCCCTCTGCTCCACCGCCGTCAGAACCCGCGAGACCTGGAAGCTCGCCGTCCACGAGCTGCCCGAGCGACCGAAAACGGTCTACGAGGAGCGGATCTACGAGGCCTCGCCCGGCGAGCTGATCGCCCTGCTCAACGAGACCCCGGACGACGCGCAGAACGTGGTCCTGATCGGGCACAACCCCGGAATCCAGGGCCTCGCCGACATCCTCGCCGGCAGCGCCGAGGGAGATGCCCGCGAGCGTATGGACCGCCGCGGCTTCCCGGCCGCCGCCTTCGCCGTGCTCTCCTTCGAGGGAGCCTGGAAGAGCCTGGAGCCGGGCGCGACCAAGCTGGCCGACTACTGGGCGCCGTCGGAATAACCCCGGCCGCGCCGCGCAGCCCCACCGGCACCCGGCACGGCAGAGGCCCGGCACCCTTCGGTGCCGGGCCTCTGCCGTCCATCGGCGCCGGGCCTCGCCGCGCGTACGAGGGCGTGCACCGCTCGTCGCACGCCCAGCGCCCGGTCGTACACCCGGTTACTCGTCGTGTGTGTCCGCCGCCTCGACCTCTTCCCGGGTCACGCCGAGGAGGTACAGCACGGTGTCGAGGAAGGGGAAGTTCACCGCGGTGTGAGCGGCCTCGCGGACGACCGGCTTGGCGTTGAAGGCGACGCCGAGGCCGGCGGCGTTGAGCATGTCGAGGTCGTTGGCGCCGTCGCCGATCGCCACGGTCTGGGACAGCGGCACCCCCGCCTCGGCGGCGAACCGGCGCAGCAGCCGTGCCTTGCCCGCGCGGTCCACGATCTCCCCGACGACCTTGCCGGTGAGCCTGCCGTCGACGATCTCCAGCGTGTTGGCCTGAGCGAAGTCGAGACCCAACCGCTCCTTGAGGTCGTCCGTGACCTGGGTGAACCCACCCGAGACGACACCGACTTGGAAGCCGAGCCGCTTCAGCGTGCGGATCAGCGTGCGCGCCCCCGGCGTGAGCCGCACCTCGCTGCGCACCTTCTCCACCACCGAGGCGTCGAGCCCCTCCAGCAGTGCCACGCGCGCGTGCAGTGACTGCTCGAAGTCCAGCTCGCCGCGCATCGCGGCCTCCGTCACCTCGGCGACCTCCTTCTCGCACCCGGCGTGCGCGGCGAAGAGCTCGATCACCTCGTCCTGGATGAGCGTGGAGTCCACGTCCATGACCACCAGCCGCTGCGCCCGCCGGTGCAGTCCCGCCGCGACCACGGCCACATCCACGCCCAGCGCCACCGACTCGGTGACCAGCGCGGTCCGCAGCGTCTCAGGTTCCGTGCCGGAGACCGCGAACTCCACCGCCGTCACCGGGTACTTGGCGAGCCGGAAGATACGGTCGATGTTGCCGCCGGTCGCGGTGATCCGGGCGGCGATGCGGGCGGTGGACTCGGCGGTCAGCGGGTGGCCGAGGACGGTGACATGGGAGCGGCCGAGGCCACGGGGCCGGTTGTCGCCCAGGCCGGAGATGATCTCCGCCTGCATCTTCATCGACTCCGCCCAGCTGTGGACGGTCGCCCTCAGATCGCCCTCCTGCCCGGCGGGCGGCTCGGTCACGAGCGCGCACAGCACGATCCGGCCACGGGTGACGACCTGCTCGATGTCGACCACGTCGACGGAGTAAGCGGCGAGGGTGTCGAACAGCCCGGCGGTGATGCCCGGCCGGTCCTTGCCGAAGATCTTGACGAGGATGGTGGGGACGTCAGAGGAGGTCTGCGAAGCGCTCATGATGTGCCAACCGTATCCGGCACCCCGTGCCTTTGGCCCCTGAGGTCCGCCCAGCGGACGGAGAACACTGGGTTACCAGCGGTTGAAGCGCACCCGGATCGTGTACGACGCCCCGGAGAGCCCTCTCGGATCACCCCACGTCATCGGGCGCCTCAACGCCCCCGGGGCCCTCGCGGAGGAGGCGGTGGCGGTGGCGGTGGCGGCCCCTCCTCCGGTGGAGGCGGCGGAGCCGGCCAGGCACCCGACCCCGACCC
>NZ_LRTR01000456.1 GCF_001550375.1 Streptomyces europaeiscabiei
CAGCCCGGCGGCTCGCGTCGCGCACGCCAGCAGCGCCCCTGCGGCCCCCGCACCCGCGCCCCACAGCGCGCCCAGCACCAGGGCCGTGGCAGCCTGCCCGCGCAACTCGATCCCCGCGTCGAACGCGTCGAAGCCGAAGACGGCCAGCGAGGCGTCCACCGACACCTCCGTCAGCCATACGAGCAGCGGCAGCGCCACCGCTGTCGCGAGGCCCAGCCGAAGAGCGCAGCGCCCCACGAAGCCGAGCGCGCTTGCGCCCCGTGCATCGGCACCGGACGCACCCCCGGCAGCGGCGGCAGCCGATGGACGTACAAAGGGCGTACGTACGGCGGTCAGGACACCCGCGTACACCATCATCAGTGCGGCCGCGAGACCCAACAGCCAGACCCTGCTGTCCAGTTCGGCCAGGCGGCCGAGCGTGACGGGTTCGCTCGCGTCGATGCGCAGCAGCTCGTCGAGCGGGTCGGGCAGGAGGTCGGCCAGCGCGCCGGTGGCCCGGCCGTCCCAGGGGACGAGGAGGCCGATGGGGACGCCCAGCCAGACACCGTTGGGTGCGCCGAGTAGGGCCGCGCCGGCGATCCGCCCGGGGTGGGGGTCACCGATCGCCGCGTACGCCGCCGCCGCGATCCCGGCCAGGACCGCCACCAGCAGTACCGTCACCACCGCGGACACGGCCGGCCGTACGACCCGGTGCAGGGCGCCGAGGGCGGGTGGCAGGGGAGTGCGGCGCGAGGCCAGCAGGGCGATGAGCAGCACACCGAGGCACCAGGCCAGGCCCCCGAGCAGGGTCGGCACGGTGTCGACGGAGAAGCCGACCTTGGCGTTCGCGTCCGCCAGGTCGCCGAGCCGGTCCGGCAGCAGGCCGCCGCCGATGTCCCCGATGTCGCCGAGCCCGGGGATCTCCACGTCGTCGAGGTCGCCGCCGCCCGGCAGTCGTCCGTCGATCCCCAGCCGGGTCCCGTCGAGGGTGACGACGGCGTTCCCGGCCCAGGCCAGTGCGCCCATCAGCGCCACGAAGAGCGCGAGCACCGTGCCCGCCCGCGCGAGGAGTTCGACGGGGGTGATCACAACTCTCGCGCCGCGCAGGGACCGCAGGAAGAACCAGGACAGCAGGAGCGCTCCCACCAGGCCGACACCCAGTGGCGTGATCTCGATGGCGGTGGTGGCCTGTGCTCCTTCCAGGCCAAAGGCGGACACATCGCCGGAAGGGGTCACCGACCCACCCGCCCCGAGCGCCACAACCGCCGCCGTCATGGGCCCGAGTTCGCCCGCGGAGTCGGCCTCCAACAGATGCAGGCCGAGTGCCGCCGTACCCGTCATTCCGATCAACGCCCAGCTCACGGCGGCGATCGCGGAGAACACTACGTCCCCCCACGGCACGCTCCTGCCAGGGCCAACTTTCCGGTCGCTCATGGTCGGACCCCCCGATCCGCATCGCGGCGTTGTACCGCTGATGTCCCCCTCGCGTGGGATTACCACTCTCCGGCCCGGTTTCAACCCCGTCAACGGGACCGGCCGATGCCCCCGTACGCACTCTTCACAAGGCCCGACTTTCGGTCAGGGGGTCGAGCCTGAAATAGTTCCCCCCGATGTTCGACATCCCTAGACTCCCTGTGATGGGGGTAATTCGGGGGACAACTCAGTGGGGCATGGAGTGCCGGAACTCGTACTGGAATTGAACGGACAAACCTGGACGCTCGATCCGTCCAGGGCATATACCCTCGGACGTGATCCGCAGGGGGACATCGTGTTCGACGACGCCAGGGTGTCCTGGCGTCACGCCACGATCAGCTTCGGCGGCCGTAGTTGGGTGATCGAGGACCACGGCAGCACCAACGGCACCTTCGCCCAGGGGCAGCGGATCCACCAGCTGGAGATCGGTCCAGGCTCGGCCGTGCACCTGGGCAACGCGACCGACGGCCCGAGACTCAACCTCTCCGGCAGTGCCGCGTCCGTCGCGCAGCCCCAGCAGCAGCCGTACGCCGCGCAGGGCGCGAGCGCCGGATACGCCGGCCAGCAGGCCCCGCAGCAGCAGGCGCCGCAGGCGGGCTGGCAGCAGCCGCAAGCGGCACAGGTCCCGCAGCAGCAGGGCTTCCCGCAGCAGGGCCCCGGTGGTGGCGCGGGGGCGCCGCCGGTCCACGGCGACCGCAGCCCGACCACGTTCCACCACCTGGCACTCGGCCGCGTCATGCGCATCGGCCGTGCCCTGGAGAACGAACTGGTCGTCTCCGACCTGCAGGTCTCGCGCAACCACGCCGAGTTCCACGCGACGCCCGACGGGCGCTTCGAGATCCGTGACCTCGGCTCGCACAACGGCACGTTCGTCAACGGTATGCCGATCGCCAAGGGCGGCACGGCACTCCTCGGCCCGAACGACATCGTCGGCGTCGGCCACTCGACGTTCCGCATCATCGGCGACCGGCTCGAGGAGTTCGTCGACACCGGTGACGTCTCCTTCTCCGCACGCCACCTGACGGTCACCGTCGACGGCGGCAAGCAGATCCTGAAGGACGTCTCCTTCGGCGTCCCGGAGAAGTCGCTCATCGCGGTCATCGGCCCCTCGGGCTCCGGCAAGTCCACCCTGCTGAAGGCGCTCACGGGCTACCGCCCGGCCAACCAGGGTGACGTCCTCTACGACAACCGGAACCTGTACAAGCAGTTCGCCGAGCTGCGCCAGCGCATCGGTCTGGTCCCGCAGGACGACATCCTGCACAAGGAGCTGACCGTCAAGAAGGCCCTCAAGTACGCGGCCAAGCTCCGTTTCCCGGCCGACACCACGGCCCAGGAGCGCGACGCCCGTATCGACGAGGTGCTGCGCGAGCTGAAGCTCGACATCCACAAGGACAAGAAGATCACCTCGCTCTCCGGCGGCCAGCGCAAGCGCGTCTCGGTCGCCCTGGAGCTGCTGACCAAGCCGTCGCTGATCTTCCTGGACGAGCCGACCTCCGGCCTCGACCCGGGCATGGACCGCGACGTCATGCAGCTGCTGCGCGGCCTCGCCGACGACGGCCGTACGGTCCTGGTGGTCACCCACTCCGTCGCCGAGCTGGCGATCTGCGACAAGCTGCTGGTGATGGCCCCGGGCGGCTCGGTGGCGTACTTCGGTCCGCCCGAGGAGGCCCTGAACTTCTTCGGCTACGAGACCTGGGCCGACGTCTTCTCCGCCTTCGAGAACTACCGCGACTACGACTGGGCGGGTCGCTGGAAGGGCTCGCAGCACTACCAGATGTACGCCGCGGACATCGACGCCGTGGCCCCGCAGTCGGTGCACATGCCGCCGCCGCAGTCGATGCGCCCGCCGAAGCCGCAGGGCTGGCTCTCCCAGCTCGGCACCCTGGTCCGGCGCTACGTCTCCGTCATCGCGTCCGACAAGGGCTTCCTCGCGCTGACGGTGATCCTGCCGGCCGTGCTCGGCGCGGTGAGCCTGCTCATCGACCCGGACAAGGACCTGCTGGTCCGGGGGGTGAACAAGGCGACGGGCCTGCCCATCCCGAACGGCACGGCCACCACGGTGCTGCTGATCCTCGCGGTCGGCGCGTGCTTCGCGGGCGCCGCCAACTCCGTCCGCGAGCTGATCAAGGAACGGGTGATCTACGAGCGGGAGCGGGCCACCGGCCTGTCGCGCTCGGCGTACCTGATGTCCAAGGTGATCGTCCTCGGCGCGGTCACCGTGTTCCAGGGCGCCCTGGTCGGCGCGATCGGCTTCTCCAGCCGGACGATCCCGGACGAGGCGCTGATCTTCGGCGAGGGCAAGTTCGCCGTCATGCTCGAACTCTCCATCCCGATCATGGGCCTCGGCTTCACGTCCATGATGTTCGGCCTGGTCATCTCCTCGCTGGTGAAGACCGCCGAGAAGACGATGCCGTTGCTGGTGATGTTCGCGATCGTCCAGGTCGTCTTCACCGGCTGCCTCTTCGCCCTGCACGGCAGCCCCGGCGTCAACGAGTTCTCGTACCTGATGCCGTCGCGCTGGGCGGTCGCCGCCGCCGGTGCCACGCTGGACTTCAACAACATCAGTCCCCCCAAGGAGGCGGGCGACACCGACCCGCTGTGGGACCACACGGTCGGCTCCTACAGCCTCGACATGATCGCCCTCATCGTGATCGGCGTGATCTGCGGTGTCCTCGTGGCCCGCTTCCTGCGCCGCCACGAACCGGAGGTCATGCGGAAGTAGCGCCCACGGCCCATGGGCCGGGCACCGACGTACGAAGGGCGGCACCCGCACCGGGTGCCGCCCTTCCACGTTCTCAGAGGTCCGCGCAGGCCTCAGTACGCGCTGTTGACGTTGTCGATCGACCCGTAGCGGTCGGCGGCGTAGTTCGCGGCGGCCGTCAGGTTGGCGACCGGGTCGTACTGGCTCTTGGCCGTGCCCGGGACGTGGTAGGCGTCGAAGGTCGGCTTGATGACCTGCAGCAGACCGATCGACGGGACGCCGTTGATGGCGTTGATGTCCCAGTCGTTGATGGCCTTCGGGTTGCCCGAGGACTCCCGCATGATGTTCTTGTGCAGGCCGTTGTACGTGCCCGGGATCTTGTGCTTCTTCATGATGTCGAGCGCCTCACGGATCCAGCCGTCGAGGTTGTTCGGGTAGGTCTTCGCGGCGGCCTTGGCGATCTTGGCGCGCTGGGCGGACCGGCTCGCGGCCTCCTTCTTCGCGCGCTCCTGCTCGGCCTTCTTCTTCGCGGCGGCCGCGGCGGCCTTCTTGTCGGCGTCGGCGGCCTGGTCGGTGACGCTCGCCTTCGCCGCCTGGGCCGGGTTCTGGCTGAACGCCGCCGGAGCCGCGGACACCGTCTGCGTGGCGGTCTGAGCCTCGGCCGGCACCAGCGAGAACGCGAGGGCGGCGGCACCGAAGGCGGCCACTCCGGCGAACGAGAGCTTGTGGGTCTTGGTCAGCGCGAGACTGTGGCCGGGGTTCTTGGCGTTCTTGAGCATGAGTGATGGACCTCTTCGAATAGCGCGGAGGTCGCTCTCGGGCCGGTTCAGGACACTGCTCTTCCAGCGGAAACGCCGCGGGAGAACCCACGGCGTCGAGCGACTGAAACCATTCTTAGCGGCCGCAAAATCGGGTGGCAAAGGTGTGACGTACGATCCCGCTTAGTTGAACCGGAAACGGCAAAACGGGACAGAACAACCCGTCCTTCCCGCTCAAACCGCCCTTATCCATCTCCTAGGCACGTTCGTACGTGATGCGCACCCTATGGGAGGGCTCACACCGGCCGGGCGCTCGTCTCACGGGTAGTTGCTGTCGCAACGCTCTCCGTGAGGTTCCTCCGGCGGCAGGACGAGGTGCACGTCCCCGAACTCGTGCCACAGGTAACGCCCCCCGACCGCCTCCTGGTACGCGCGGTCGATCGCCGCCCGCCCCCCGACCGCCTCCAGCATCAGCAGATGCGAGGCCTCCGGCTCGTGCAGCCCCGTCAGCAGCCCGTCCACCCCCCGCACCCCGCGCTCCGGCGTCACCACCAGACCCGTCCACCCCTCCCGCGCCCGTACGACGCCGTCGGACCCGGTGGCCGACTCCACCGCCCGTACCGCCGTCGTCCCCACCGCGACCACTCGCCCGCCGCCCGCCTTCGCGCTGTTGATCAGCCGCGCCGACGCCTCCGGCACCGCGAACCGCTCCGGATACGGCGGCTCGTGCGCCTCCGCCGACGCCACCCCGGTGTGCAGCACGACCGGCGCGAACTGCACACCCCGGCTCACCAGCTCCGCCACCAGCCGCGCCGTGAACGGCCGCCCCGCACTCGGCATCTCCGCACTCCCCGCCCCGTCCCGCGACGGCAGCGCGAACACCGTCTGATACACGGACAACGGCTGATCCCGCTCCGTGTAGGAGTAACGAATGGGCCGCCCGTGCTCCCGCAGCACCCCGGCGACAGCGGCGGAGGACACCCGGGCCCACCACAGCCGCTCGCCCCGCTCGCTCATCGGCTCCTCCAGAACCAGCCGCACGTCCCCGGGAAGCCGCACCTCCGTACCCGCCGGACCGCCCGTACGCGCGCGCGTGGTGCCGCGTCCGTCCGGATCCCGCAGCTCCACGGCCCACCGCCCGTCGTCACCCCGCGTCGAGAAATGCACCACCACGCGCGCGGGCCCGACCGTCCCGTCCACCGCCGCCGCCAGCGTCGGCGACGTGTTGACCACCAGCAGGTCCCCCGCCCTCAGCAACCCCGGCAGCGCCGTGAACGCGTGGTGCGACACCTCCGTCCCGCGCGAGACCAGCAGCCGTACGCCGTCCCGGTCGAGGCCCGGCCCGCGCTGTTCGGCGGGTACACGCGCGTGCAGCTCGTCCGGGACACGCACCGCCGCCGTCGTCATCGCCCCTCCAGCAGGGACGGCGCCCCGTAGCGGCCACTGGCCGGCCGCTCGTCGAGCAACCGCAGAAAGGCCGGCACCACACTCCTCGGGCTCGGCCGCGGATCGTCGTCATCCGGTACGGCCGCCGCGTACAGGTCCGTGCCCATGTCCCCGGGATCGACGGCCCACACCCGAAGCCCCGGCTCCTCCTCGGCCAGCACCGCCGACAGCTGGTCCAGCGCCGCCTTCGAGGCCCCGTACCCGCCCCACGTCCCGTACGCCGCGGCCGCCGCGTCCGAGGTGACACCGATCACCGCGCCCGCCCCGGAGGCCCGCAACAGCGGCAGCGCCTCCTGGACCATCCCCAGCGCCGCGACCACATTGACCTCCAGGGCCCGCCGCAGCCCGTCCAGCGCCAGCTCCTCCAGCCGTACGAGCGGCTCGGCGCCCAGCGCGCTCGCGTTGTTCACCAGCAGGTCGACCCCGCCCAGCCCCCGCGCCGCCGCCACCAGCCCGGCCCGGTGCCCGGCGTCCGTGACATCCCCCGGCAGGGCCTCCACCCGCGTCCCGTACGCCGACAGCTCCGCCGCCGACTCCTTCAGCGCCTCGGCGGTCCTGGCGTCGAGCACCAGGTCCCACCCGCGCTCCGCCAGCGCCGCGCCGAGCGCCCGGCCCAGCCCCTTCGAAGCCCCCGTGATGATCGCTACCGGCATGACATCCGTCCCCTCGTCCTCGACCGCCTCCCGAACCGGTCGGCGGTGATCCCAACGTAGGAACGGGACCGCCCCCACCGCCTCGTCCGCGGGCCGCAGAACACCGGGGCCCTTCGCCCTAGGTCACCGGACCGGCCCGGGGTCCTAGGACCGGTCGTAGGCCTTCGGCCTAGGTCCGACGGCCCGGACGAGGCCTCCGGCGGTCCGATCCGCGGTGTCGGACCCCGCCGGTACGGTGAGGTCATGAGTCAAGGTCCACGGTCCGGTCTCGCCGCGGTGAGTTCCGCGCTGCTGGCCATGAGCAGGCACCTGGAGGTGCGTGACGTCCTCAAGACGATCGTCGCCTCCGCGCGCGAGCTGCTCGACGCGGAGTACGCGGCGCTCGGCGTCCCCGACGACCACGGTGGCTTCGCCCAGTTCGTCGTCGACGGCGTCAGCGACGCCCAGTGGAAGGCCATCGGTCCCCTCCCGCGTCAGCACGGCATCCTCGCCGCGATGCTCCACGAGGCCACCCCGGAGCGCCTGGCCGACGTCCGCAAGGACCCCCGCTTCGAGGGCTGGCCGAGCGCCCACCCCGACCTCGTCGACTTTCTGGGCCTGCCCATCCGGGACGGCGACGAGGTCATCGGCGCCCTTTTCCTCGCCAACAAGCGCTGCCCCAGGCCCGAGGGCGGCTGCGGCTTCACCGAGGAGGACGAGGACCTGCTGTCGATCCTCGCCCAGCACGCCGCGATCGCCCTGACCAACGCCCGCCTCTACGAACGCAGCCGCGAGCTGACCATCGCCGAGGAGCGCTCCCGGCTCGCCCACGAACTCCACGACGCGGTCAGCCAGAAACTCTTCTCCCTGCGCCTGACCGCCCAGGCCGCCGCCGCCCTCGTCGACCGCGACCCCTCCCGCGCCAAGGGCGAACTGCACCAGGTGGCCGCCCTCGCCGCCGAGGCCGCCGACGAGCTGCGCGCCGCCGTCGTCGAGCTGCGCCCCGCAGGGCTCGACGAGGACGGTCTGGTCGCCACCCTGCGCACCCAGGTCCACGTCCTGGACCGCGCCCACAGCGCCCGCGTCACCTTCTCCGGCCGCGGAGCCCGCGCGCTGCCCGCCGCCCAGGAGGAGGCCATGCTGCGCGTCGCCCAGGAGGCCCTGCACAACGCCCTGCGCCACTCGGGAGCCGAGCGGGTCGACGTCACCCTCGACCGGCACGGCGGCGGAGCCGTCCTGCGGGTCACGGACGACGGCGCCGGCTTCGACCCCCTGGGCGTACGCCGAGCCGGACGCCACCTCGGCCTGGTCTCCATGCGTGACCGGGCGAGCGGGGTCGGCGGCCGGCTGACCGTGGAGTCGGCGCCCGGAAAGGGCACCACGATCGAGATGGAGGTCCCCGGTGGCTGACGCAATCAAGGTGCTCCTCGTCGACGACCACCAGGTGGTCCGACGCGGTCTGCGCACCTTCCTGGAGGTGCAGGACGACATAGAGGTCGTGGGCGAGGCCGCCGACGGCGCCGAAGGAGTCGCCCGCGCCGAGGAGCTCCGGCCCGACGTCGTCCTCATGGACGTCAAGATGCCGGGCATGGACGGTGTCGACGCGCTGCGCAAGCTCCGCGAACTCGCCAACCCCGCGCGTGTGCTCATCGTCACCAGCTTCACCGAGCAGCGCACGGTCGTCCCGGCCCTGCGCGCCGGCGCCGCCGGGTACGTCTACAAGGACGTGGATCCCGACGCCCTCGCCGGCGCCATCCGCTCGGTGCACGCCGGCCACATCCTCCTCCAGCCGGAGGTCGCCGAGGTGCTCCTGTCCCAGGAGGCCAACTCCGGCCAGGGGAGAGGCGGTTCACTCACCGAGCGGGAGCGCGAGGTGCTCGGCCTGATAGCCGACGGCCGCTCCAACCGGGAGATCGCCCGCGCCCTGGTCCTCTCCGAGAAGACGGTGAAGACCCATGTCTCGAACATCCTGATGAAGCTCGACCTGGCGGACCGCACCCAGGCCGCGCTCTGGGCGGTACGTCATGGTTTGGCCGGATGACGTGCGGATTGTCCGGCAACACGGAGGGTTCCTCTCCGGGCTGAGATTCATACTGTCGGGTGTATGTCCCCCGGATGGCGCATCCTCGGGGAACCCCCGCCGTTCTTCAGTGCGTGCTGTGTGCGACCGCCGCAGTGATCGCAAGGAAGGGCTCAAAGTGAAGAACCTGAAGAAGGCCGCCGCTGTCACGATGGTGGCCGGTGGCCTCGTCGCCGCCGGTGCCGGCATGGCCTCCGCCACCGACGGTGGGGCGCACGCCGACGGCAAGGCCATCGGCTCGCCGGGCGTCGTCTCGGGCAACGTCATCCAGGCCCCGGTCCACATCCCCGTGAACGCGGTCGGCAACAGCGTGAACGTCGTCGGCATCCTGAACCCGGCCTTCGGCAACCTGGGTGTCAACCACTGACGTTCCCGCCCCGGAGCACAGTGACCACCGGCCTTCCAGGCGCCCCTGGGAGGCCGGTCAGGCTTTCGCCTCACCGGTTCCCCGTGTCGTCGTTCCACCCCCGATGCGTGAACGAGCAGCTCCCGCCGCTCGTCGGTGCCACCGCGCCCCCGCCCGGCGTCGATCAGCGCACGGCCCGCGGGCCGGACACGCACGACGCAGGAGGAACACAGCTCACGAACTTCGCCAGGAAGGCCCCCTGACCGTCACCGCCGCCGGTCTCGCCGCAGACGCCTCGTCCGGTGCCGCTGTCGCCGACTCGTCCGCGGACAGCGCTGCCGTGGGCTCCCCGGGCGCCACCTCCGGCCTGGACCTACAGGTCCCCGTCGACGTCCCCGTCACAGTCACAGTCACGGGCCTCAGCGTCGGCCTCATCGCGGCGCTCAACCCGACGTTCGGCAACATCGCGGCCGACCACTGAGCCGCGCCGCACAGCCGAGGGCCCCGCGAACCTTCCGGGTTCGCGGGGCCCTCGGCTGTGCGGGAGCGCCTGATGGCTCGGGTTCTGCGGCGCGTTCGGCGACGGCGGCTCGTAGGGGGCTGATCGCGCGGTTCCCCGCGCCCCCGAAAGACCTGCGCCAGGTCGCCGCCC
>NZ_LRTR01000457.1 GCF_001550375.1 Streptomyces europaeiscabiei
CAGGCGCCGGTGAGCGAAACCCCGCTCCCCGCCCAGCCGCAGCCGCCGGGCGACACAACGCCAGGCGTCCGGCGCAGCCACCGGGCGACAGCGCACCAGAAGAGGGCAAGCGCACCCCCGGTCGGCTAGCGCCCCCGCTCCCGTTCCTCCACGAACGCGTTGTACGCCGCCACCTGCGCCCGCCGAGCCGTCCGCTCGACCGGACGCAGCGCGGCGGTCCGGGAGGCCATCTCGGAGGCGCTCACGGCGCCACCGTGGCCGTTCTCGAACGCCACGGAGATCAGCAACCCCACCCGCTGCGCCAGCTCCAGCACCCGTACCGCACGCGGCGGATACCCGGGCGCCAACACCTCGCGCCCCCGCTCGGCCCGCGCCCGGTACGCGTCGATCGCCGCCTCGGCCACCGGCCCGGACGCCGCGACGTCCAGCCGCGACAACATCGCGGTGGCGTCCCGCAACGCCTCCGCCAACTCCCGCTCGGCCTCCCCGAGGGACGGCACATCGGCGGGCGGAGCCTCCCGCACCTCCAGACAGTGCCAGACGACCTCCACATGCTCGTCCCCGGCGGGCCCCACCGAGTACACCTCCGGCACCAGCCCCAGCGCACCCCCGTGGCAGACGACCGCCTCCTCCGCCTCCAACGCCCGCTTGTTGAACTCCGGCGGCCCGCTCAGCCCCAGCGGATGCCCCGCCGCGGGCAGCGCGACCCGCAGCCCGGTCACCCCGAGCGCCCGCAACCGCCCCAGCGCGAGCGTCAGTCCGACCGGCCCCGACTCGCCCGGCAACCCCTCCACCCGGTGCACAGCGTCCGTCCCGACGATCGCGAGCACCGCGTCATCCGGCGAGACAAGTCCGGCGAGAAGGGCATTTCCCCATGGGGCGAGGCGCCCTGAGCGTGGTTCCGAGAGCATGCCCCCACCCTAAGGACCGACCGAGGGGATGGACGGCCCGACCGGTGGCGTAGATTTCCCTGAGGGCTGCGCCCACCCGGCGGTGGCTCCGACCACAGGCGTACGCGACAGCCGAGACAGGCCGACACTGCAAGGGGAGACAGCGCGCTCATGAGCGATGTTCTGGAGCTGGAGGACGTATCCGTGGTCCGCGAGGGCCGGGCTCTGGTGGACCAGGTCTCCTGGTCGGTCAAGGAGGGCGAGCGCTGGGCCATCCTCGGGCCGAACGGCGCCGGCAAGACCACCCTCCTGAACATCGCGTCGAGCTATGTCTACCCCAGCAAGGGCACCGCCACGATCCTCGGCGACACCCTCGGCAAGGTCGACGTCTTCGAGCTGCGCCCCCGCATCGGCATGGCCGGCATCGCCATGGCGGAGAAGCTCCCCAGGCGCCAGACCGTCCTGCAGACCGTGCTGACCGCCGCGTACGGCATGACGGCCACCTGGAACGAGGACTACGAGGAGGTCGACGAGCTGCGCGCCCGCGCCTTCCTCGACCGCCTCGGCATGACCGACTTCGTCGACCGCAAGTTCGGCACCCTCTCCGAGGGCGAGCGCAAGCGCACCCTCATCGCCCGCGCCCTGATGGCCGACCCCGAGCTGCTGCTCCTCGACGAGCCCGCCGCCGGGCTGGACCTCGGCGGCCGCGAGGACCTCGTACGCCGTCTCGGCCGCCTGGCCCGCGACCCGATCGCCCCCTCCATGATCATGGTCACGCACCACGTCGAGGAGATCCCCCCGGGCTTCACCCACGTTCTGATGATCCGCCAGGGCAAGGTCCTCGCCGCGGGCCCGCTGGAGCTGGAGCTCACCTCCCGCAACCTCTCCCTCTGCTTCGGCCTCCCGCTCGTCGTCGATCAGCTCGGCGAGCGCTGGACCGCCCACGGCCTGCCGCTCAACTGACCTCCAACCTCTCCCGATATTCCGCCGGTCGGGTGCCCCGGGACCACAACCGGGCCCAGGCGCACCCGACTTGGGAGCACTCAGTACGCGATCTTTGACCGTGCGCTCTGTTCCGCGGCCCGATCGCGGTTCTACCATGGCCGATGTGGACAGCATCGACGCATGGGTGTGGTGGCTGATCGGCGCGACCGGGCTCGGGATCGCCCTCGTGGTGACCGCGATGCCCGAGTTGGGAATGCTCGCCCTGGGCGGCGTCGCCGGTGCCGTGACCGCGGGGCTGGGCGGTGGAGTCGTACTCCAGGTCGTCGTCTTCGCGGTCGTCTCCGTCGCGCTCCTCGCCGTCGTCCGGCCCATCGCGGCGCGGCACAGATCCGGTCGGCCCCAACTCGCGACCGGAATCGACGCGTTGAAGGGCAAACACGCCGTCGTCCTGGAACGGGTCGACGGCACGGGCGGCCGTATCAAGCTGGCCGGCGAAGTCTGGTCCGCCCGTGCGCTCGACACCGGCCAGGCCTTCGAGGTGGGTCAGGAAGTGGACGTCGTGGAGATCGAGGGAGCCACGGCGATCGTCATGTGACCTCGCACGACGTGGTCACGAGGCGATGACGCTATGACCTGAACGACCCACCTGGCAGGCGGTGTTCTGCCAGACTCGACCAGCAAGATCTTCAACAGTCCCGACAGGCATAAGATCTTCAGGAAGCGCCACGGCAGAGAAGGGCACGGGGAGCAAACGATGGAACCGATCATCATCGTCCTGATCATTCTGGTGGTGTTGGTCTTCATCGCCCTGATCAAGACCATCCAGGTGATTCCACAGGCAAGCGCCGCGATCGTCGAGCGGTTCGGCCGCTACACGCGCACACTCAACGCGGGCCTCAACATCGTCGTCCCGTTCATCGACTCCATCCGCAACCGCATCGACCTTCGCGAACAGGTCGTGCCGTTCCCGCCCCAGCCGGTGATCACCCAGGACAACCTGGTCGTGAACATCGACACGGTCATCTACTACCAGGTGACCGACGCCCGCGCCGCGACCTACGAGGTCGCCAGCTACATCCAGGCGATCGAGCAGCTCACCGTCACCACCCTCCGCAACATCATCGGTGGCATGGACCTGGAGCGGACCCTGACCTCCCGCGAGGAGATCAACGCGGCCCTGCGCGGGGTCCTCGACGAGGCCACCGGCAAGTGGGGCATCCGCGTCAACCGCGTCGAGCTGAAGGCGATCGAGCCGCCCACCTCCATCCAGGACTCGATGGAGAAGCAGATGCGCGCCGACCGTGACAAGCGCGCCGCGATCCTGACCGCCGAAGGTACGCGCCAGGCGGCCATCCTCACCGCCGAGGGTGAGAAGCAGTCCCAGATCCTGCGCGCCGAGGGCGAGGCCAAGGCCGCCGCCCTGCGCGCCGAGGGTGAGGCCCAGGCCGTCCGTACGGTCTTCGAGGCCATCCACGCCGGCGACCCGGACCAGAAGCTCCTCTCCTACCAGTACCTCCAGATGCTTCCGAAGATCGCCGAGGGCGACGCCAACAAGCTCTGGATCGTCCCCAGCGAAATCGGCGACGCCCTCAAGGGCCTCTCCGGCGCCATGGGCAACTTCGGCAACTTCGGCGGCGGCGGCCCGTCGGTCCCCAGGCCCGCCGACGGCAACAGCGAGCGCCGTGAGAAGCCGGCCATCGACTGAGCACACGACCATGGGCCCGCCTTCGCAAGAAGGGCGGGCCCAGACGTTTTTCAGGGGCGCGGGGAACTGCGCGATCAGCCACAACGCACCCGCAGCCCGCACATCACAGCAACCCAACGGCGTTACGCGGCCCCCTGCGAAAGCCAGGCCGGCAGCGCGTCGTAGTCCTCGTGCCCCAGCGACAGCAGCATGGCATCGGCCGGCGTAGGCTCGAACGGCTGCCGCAGCAGCGGCATACCCGCCTGCTCCGGAGTCCGGTCGGCCTTGCGGTGATTGTCCTCGGCGCACGACGCGACCGTGTTCAGCCAGGTGTCACCACCGCCCCGCGACCTCGGCACCACATGGTCGACGGTCGTCGCCCGCCTGCCGCAGTACGCGCACCTGTGCCTGTCCCGTACCAGGACACCCCGCCTCGACCACGGTGCTTGTCTTCGGAACGGCACCCGCACATACCTGCACAGTCTGATCACCCGGGGCGCCGGTATGTCGACCGCGGCTCCGCGCATGCGCAGTTCGGGGTGGGTCTGCTCGACGACGGCCTTGTCCTGCAGTACCAGAACGACGGCTCGGTTGAGCGTCACCGTCGACAGCGGCTCGAAGCTCGCGTTCAGTACCAGCGTGTCCCGCATCCCAGCCCACCTCCTGTGCCAGCCCACCCCCCGGCGGGCTTGGATCAACTCTGGCCGGGCACGCCGAGATGGACAACGCAATAAAAAATGCCCGTCTCTGATCACTTCCAAGACCAGAGACGGGCAAACGTTCAATGAACGTCCGGCTTCGTTACTATTCCGCCACGGCGGCGTACTCGGCGATGAGTTGGGCGCGCGCCAGGGTGTGGAAGCGCAGGTTGAAACCGACCACGGCGGGCGAGGCATCCGCATCCGGACCGAGCTTCTCCTCGTCCACGGCGTACACCGTGAACACGTACCGGTGCGCCGGATCCCCGGGCGGCGGCGCGGCCCCACCGAAGTCCTTCGTCCCGTAGTCGTTGCGCACCTGGACGGCGCCCTCGGGCAGCCCCTCGAACTTTCCCGTGCCCGCACCCGCCGGCAGCTCCGTCACCGACGCCGGGATGTCGAACACGACCCAGTGCCAGAACCCGCTGCCCGTGGGGGCGTCCGGGTCGTAGCAGGTCACGGCGAAACTCCTGGTCTCCGGCGGGAAGCCCTCCCAGCTCAGCTGTGGCGAGATGTTCCCGCCCGCGTGGACCTGGGCGTCCTTGAGCGTCGCACCCGCTTCGACGTCCTCGCTCGTGACCGTGAAGGACGGCACGACCGGGTGGAAATCGTGGGGGAGCGGCGGCCTCTTCGGCTCGGTCACCTCAGTACCTCCTGATGGATCCGGGGTAGGTGTGCTCAGAGCCTAGAACCAGCTGCGCTTGCTGCCGACCTCCGACAGCCACTGGTTCAGGTACGCGGCCCAGTCCGTGCCCTGGTAGTCGTGCAGCCCCACCCTGAACGAACGGAACGAGTCGCTGCCCTCGCTGAACAGCCCCGGCTTCTTGTCCATCTCCAGTACGACGTCCATCTCGCGCTCGTCGGCGACGAAGCTCAACTCGACCTGGTTCAGGCCGTGGTACTGCTGCGGCGGGTAGAACTCGATCTCCTGGTAGAACGGCAGCTTCTGCCGCGTACCCCGGATGTGACCGCGCTCCAGGTCCGCGTTCTTGAAGCGGAAGCCCAGCTGGATGAAGGCGTCCAGGATGGCCTGCTGTGCCGGCAGCGGGTGCACGTTGATCGGGTCCAGGTCGCCGGAGTCGACCGCACGCGCGATCTCCAGCTCGGTGGTCACACCGATGTTCATGCCCGGCAGCGTCTGTCCCTGGATCGTGGTGACCGGCGTCTCCCACGGGATCTCCAGCCCGAACGGCACGACATGGACGGCCTCGGCCTTCAGCTCGAAGGCACCACCGAGCCGCTGCTTGGTGAACACCATGTCCTGCTTGTACTCCGCGTCCTGGCCCTCGACCTCGACCCTGGCCTGCAGACCGACGGACAACGCCTCGATCTGCTGGTCCACGGAGCCGCCCTGGATCCGCACCTCACCCTGGACGACACCGCCCGGGACGACATTGACCTCGGTCAGCACCGTCTCGACCGAAGCGCCACCGGCTCCCAGGCTCGCGAGCAGCCGCTTGAACCCCATGTCTGTTCCTCCCGTCAGGCAACGCCTGTGTATCTGTGTGGTTCTGTGTCTTGTGGTGGATCGCTCTGCGTGACGTGGATCCTTGATCCCTACAAACGCAAACCGACGGCGACCGGTTCCGCGTCCTCCAGCTTCCCCACCCTTCCAAGGAGGACGCCCCCTGGCCACCCGCCGGCCCGCACCTGTCTGGACTACGCTCGTACGCCATGATCGCGAGCCCCGACCGTACGCCCCTCGCCCGCGAGTTCTTCGACCGCCCCGTACTGGAGGTGGCACCGGACCTTCTGGGACGCGTCCTCGTACGCACCAGCCCGGACGGGCCGATCGAAGTCCGCCTCACGGAGGTCGAGGCCTACGACGGTGCGAACGACCCCGGCTCCCACGCCTATCGGGGGCGCACAGCCCGCAATGGCGTGATGTTCGGTCCGCCCGGACACGTGTACGTCTACTTCACCTACGGCATGTGGCACTGCATGAACCTGGTGTGCGGTCCGCAGGGCCGGGCGAGCGCGGTTCTGCTGCGCGCCGGCGAGATCATCGTGGGCGCCGATCTTGCCCGCAAACGTCGAATCTCAGCCCGAAATGACATGGAACTGGCCAAAGGGCCGGCCCGCCTGGCCACGGCCCTGGACGTGGACCGAGCCCTCGACGGCACGGACGCCTGCGCCTCGGGCACCTCACCCATGACGGTCCTGGCCGGCACCCCTGTCAGTCGTGACCAGGTACTCAACGGTCCCCGCACCGGCGTCTCCGGCGACGGCGGCGTCCACCCCTGGCGCTTCTGGACCGTCGACGACCCGACTGTCAGCTCCTATCGCGCCCATGTCCCCCGTCGGCGCTCAACTTGACTCGCTCCTGGGCGATCCGTAACGTAGCCCGAGCCGCTTGAACCGGTTACGGCGATCAGCCAGCAGCCGAGAGCGGCCAACCCACTACCTACAACATCCCCTCAGCGGGGGCGAATTAGGCGTGCCCTGATTCAAGCCCGCAGCACTCAATTATGAGTTGCCGAGGGAATCGGCTAACGTAGTGAATGTCGAAAGGCCGCAAGGGAAACCGCGAGGTCAAAAGACAGCCGAAAGGCAAATCCCCCCGACAGGGAATCGAATCGGAAAACGATCTGATAGAGTCGGAAACGCAAGACCGAAGGGAAACTGCCCGGAGGAAAGCCCGAGAGTAGCTTGGGTGAGTACAAAGGAAGCGTCCGTTCCTTGAGAACTCAACAGCGTGCCAAAAATCAACGCCAGATATGTTGATACCCCGTCCGCCGAAGCTTTTCGGTGGTCGAGGTTCCTTTGAAGTAAAACACAGCGAGGACGTTGTGAACGGTCGGGCTTATTCCGCCTGACTGTTCCGCTCTCGTGGTGTCGACCCGATTACGGGTAAACATTCACGGAGAGTTTGATCCTGGCTCAGGACGAACGCTGGCGGCGTGCTTAACACATGCAAGTCGAACGATGAACCACTTCGGTGGGGATTAGTGGCGAACGGGTGAGTAACACGTGGGCAATCTGCCCTTCACTCTGGGACAAGCCCTGGAAACGGGGTCTAATACCGGATACAACACTCTCGGGCATCCGATGAGTGTGGAAAGCTCCGGCGGTGAAGGATGAGCCCGCGGCCTATCAGCTTGTTGGTGAGGTAACGGCTCACCAAGGCGACGACGGGTAGCCGGCCTGAGAGGGCGACCGGCCACACTGGGACTGAGACACGGCCCAGACTCCTACGGGAGGCAGCAGTGGGGAATATTGCACAATGGGCGAAAGCCTGATGCAGCGACGCCGCGTGAGGGATGACGGCCTTCGGGTTGTAAACCTCTTTCAGCAGGGAAGAAGCGAAAGTGACGGTACCTGCAGAAGAAGCGCCGGCTAACTACGTGCCAGCAGCCGCGGTAATACGTAGGGCGCGAGCGTTGTCCGGAATTATTGGGCGTAAAGAGCTCGTAGGCGGTCTGTCGCGTCGGATGTGAAAGCCCGGGGCTTAACCCCGGGTCTGCATTCGATACGGGCAGACTAGAGTGTGGTAGGGGAGATCGGAATTCCTGGTGTAGCGGTGAAATGCGCAGATATCAGGAGGAACACCGGTGGCGAAGGCGGATCTCTGGGCCATTACTGACGCTGAGGAGCGAAAGCGTGGGGAGCGAACAGGATTAGATACCCTGGTAGTCCACGCCGTAAACGGTGGGAACTAGGTGTTGGCGACATTCCACGTCGTCGGTGCCGCAGCTAACGCATTAAGTTCCCCGCCTGGGGAGTACGGCCGCAAGGCTAAAACTCAAAGGAATTGACGGGGGCCCGCACAAGCAGCGGAGCATGTGGCTTAATTCGACGCAACGCGAAGAACCTTACCAAGGCTTGACATACACCGGAAACGGCCAGAGATGGTCGCCCCCTTGTGGTCGGTGTACAGGTGGTGCATGGCTGTCGTCAGCTCGTGTCGTGAGATGTTGGGTTAAGTCCCGCAACGAGCGCAACCCTTGTTCTGTGTTGCCAGCATGCCCTTCGGGGTGATGGGGACTCACAGGAGACTGCCGGGGTCAACTCGGAGGAAGGTGGGGACGACGTCAAGTCATCATGCCCCTTATGTCTTGGGCTGCACACGTGCTACAATGGCAGGTACAATGAGCTGCGAAGCCGTGAGGCGGAGCGAATCTCAAAAAGCCTGTCTCAGTTCGGATTGGGGTCTGCAACTCGACCCCATGAAGTCGGAGTTGCTAGTAATCGCAGATCAGCATTGCTGCGGTGAATACGTTCCCGGGCCTTGTACACACCGCCCGTCACGTCACGAAAGTCGGTAACACCCGAAGCCGGTGGCCCAACCCGTAAGGGAGGGAGCTGTCGAAGGTGGGACTGGCGATTGGGACGAAGTCGTAACAAGGTAGCCGTACCGGAAGGTGCGGCTGGATCACCTCCTTTCTAAGGAGCACTTCTACCGAACTCTTCGGGGTGAGGTCAGAGGCCAGATCATCAGCGAATGTCTGATGCTGGTTCGCTCAGGGTGGAACGTTGATTATTCGGCCGGTTCACGGGCCGGAGGCTGTGAGTACTGCTCGTAAGAGTGTGGAAAGCATGATCTCTGGACGGGGACGGGTCGGGCACGCTGTTGGGTGTCTGAGGGTATGGCCGTATGGCTGCCTTCAGTGCCGGCCCCAGTGCACTCGAACTTCTGGTTCGGGGTGATGGGTGGTTGGTCGTTGTTTGAGAACTGCACAGTGGACGCGAGCATCTGTGGCCAAGTTTTTAAGGGCGCACGGTGGATGCCTTGGCACCAGGAACCGATGAAGGACGTGGGAGGCCACGATAGGCCCCGGGGAGTCGTCAACCAGGCTTTGATCCGGGGGTGTCCGAATGGGGAAACCCGGCAGTCGTCATGGGCTGTCACCCTTGCCTGAACACATAGGGCAAGTGGAGGGAACGCGGGGAAGTGAAACATCTCAGTACCCGCAGGAAGAGAAAACAACCGTGATTCCGGGAGTAGTGGCGAGCGAAACCGGATGAGGCCAAACCGTATACGTGTGAGACCCGGCAGGGGTTGCGTGTACGGGGTTGTGGGATCTCTCTTTCACAGTCTGCCGGCTGTGAGACGAGTCAGAAACCGTACAGGTAGGCGAAGGACATGCGAAAGGTCCGGCGTAGAGGGTAAGACCCCCGTAGCTGAAATTTGTACGGCTCGTTTGAGAGACACCCAAGTAGCACGGGGCCCGAGAAATCCCGTGTGAATCTGGCGGGACCACCCGTTAAGCCTAAATATTCCCTGGTGACCGATAGCGGATAGTACCGTGAGGGAATGGTGAAAAGTACCGCGGGAGCGGAGTGAAATAGTACCTGAAACCGTGTGCCTACAAGCCGTGGGAGCGTCGCGCATCGAGCTTGCTCGGTGCGTCGTGACTGCGTGCCTTTTGAAGAATGAGCCTGCGAGTTTGCGGTGTGTTGCGAGGTTAACCCGAGTGGGGTAGCCGTAGCGAAAGCGAGTCCGAACAGGGCGATTCAGTAGCACGCTCAAGACCCGAAGCGGAGTGATCTAGCCATGGGCAGGTTGAAGCGGAGGTAAGACTTCGTGGAGGACCGAACCCACCAGGGTTGAAAACCTGGGGGATGACCTGTGGTTAGGGGTGAAAGGCCAATCAAACTCCGTGATAGCTGGTTCTCCCCGAAATGCATTTAGGTGCAGCGTCGTGTGTTTCTTGCCGGAGGTAGAGCACTGGATAGGCGATGGGCCCTACCGGGTTACTGACCTTAGCCAAACTCCGAATGCCGGTAAGTGAGAGCGCGGCAGTGAGACTGTGGGGGATAAGCTCCATGGTCGAGAGGGAAACAGCCCAGAGCATCGACTAAGGCCCCTAAGCGTACGCTAAGTGGGAAAGGATGTGGAGTCGCACAGACAACCAGGAGGTTGGCTTAGAAGCAGCCACCCTTGAAAGAGTGCGTAATAGCTCACTGGTCTAGTGATTCCGCGCCGACAATGTAGCGGGGCTCAAGCGTACCGCCGAAGTCGTGTCATTTCAGCATATAGGGCCAACGCCTGCTGGGATGGGTAGGGGAGCGTCGTGTGCCGGGTGAAGCAGCCGCGGAAGCGAGTTGTGGACGGTTCACGAGTGAGAATGCAGGCATGAGTAGCGATACAAACGTGAGAAACGTTTGCGCCGATTGACTAAGGGTTCCTGGGTCAAGCTGATCTGCCCAGGGTAAGTCGGGACCTAAGGCGAGGCCGACAGGCGTAGTCGATGGATAACCGGTTGATATTCCGGTACCCGCTGTGAAGCGTCAAACATTGAACCAGGCGATGCTAAGTCCGTGAAGCCGTTCCGGACCCTTCGGGGAAAGGAAAGTGGTGGAGCCGACGGACCAGACTTGCAGTAGGTGAGTGATGGGGTGACGCAGGAAGGTAGTCCATCCCGGGCGGTGGTAGTCCCGGGGTAAGGGTGTAGGCCGTGCGATAGGTAAATCCGTCGTACTTGTGGCTGAGACCTGATGCCGAGCCGATTGTGGTGAAGTGGATGATCCTATGCTGTCGAGAAAAGCCTCTAGCGAGTTTCATGGCGGCCCGTACCCTAAACCGACTCAGGTGGTCAG
>NZ_LRTR01000458.1 GCF_001550375.1 Streptomyces europaeiscabiei
GCGAACAGGATTAGATACCCTGGTAGTCCACGCCGTAAACGGTGGGAACTAGGTGTTGGCGACATTCCACGTCGTCGGTGCCGCAGCTAACGCATTAAGTTCCCCGCCTGGGGAGTACGGCCGCAAGGCTAAAACTCAAAGGAATTGACGGGGGCCCGCACAAGCAGCGGAGCATGTGGCTTAATTCGACGCAACGCGAAGAACCTTACCAAGGCTTGACATACACCGGAAACGGCCAGAGATGGTCGCCCCCTTGTGGTCGGTGTACAGGTGGTGCATGGCTGTCGTCAGCTCGTGTCGTGAGATGTTGGGTTAAGTCCCGCAACGAGCGCAACCCTTGTTCTGTGTTGCCAGCATGCCCTTCGGGGTGATGGGGACTCACAGGAGACTGCCGGGGTCAACTCGGAGGAAGGTGGGGACGACGTCAAGTCATCATGCCCCTTATGTCTTGGGCTGCACACGTGCTACAATGGCAGGTACAATGAGCTGCGAAGCCGTGAGGCGGAGCGAATCTCAAAAAGCCTGTCTCAGTTCGGATTGGGGTCTGCAACTCGACCCCATGAAGTCGGAGTTGCTAGTAATCGCAGATCAGCATTGCTGCGGTGAATACGTTCCCGGGCCTTGTACACACCGCCCGTCACGTCACGAAAGTCGGTAACACCCGAAGCCGGTGGCCCAACCCGTAAGGGAGGGAGCTGTCGAAGGTGGGACTGGCGATTGGGACGAAGTCGTAACAAGGTAGCCGTACCGGAAGGTGCGGCTGGATCACCTCCTTTCTAAGGAGCACTTCTACCGAACTCTTCGGGGTGAGGTCAGAGGCCAGATCATCAGCGAACGTCTGATGCTGGTTCGCTCAGGGTGGAACGTTGATTATTCGGCCGGTTCACGGGCCGGAGGCTGTGAGTACTGCTCGTAAGAGTGTGGAAAGCATGATCTCTGGACGGGGACGGGTCGGGCACGCTGTTGGGTGTCTGAGGGTATGGCCGTATGGCTGCCTTCAGTGCCGGCCCCAGTGCACTCGAACTTCTGGTTCGGGGTGATGGGTGGTTGGTCGTTGTTTGAGAACTGCACAGTGGACGCGAGCATCTGTGGCCAAGTTTTTAAGGGCGCACGGTGGATGCCTTGGCACCAGGAACCGATGAAGGACGTGGGAGGCCACGATAGGCCCCGGGGAGTCGTCAACCAGGCTTTGATCCGGGGGTGTCCGAATGGGGAAACCCGGCAGTCGTCATGGGCTGTCACCCTTGCCTGAACACATAGGGCAAGTGGAGGGAACGCGGGGAAGTGAAACATCTCAGTACCCGCAGGAAGAGAAAACAACCGTGATTCCGGGAGTAGTGGCGAGCGAAACCGGATGAGGCCAAACCGTATACGTGTGAGACCCGGCAGGGGTTGCGTGTACGGGGTTGTGGGATCTCTCTTTCACAGTCTGCCGGCTGTGAGACGAGTCAGAAACCGTACAGGTAGGCGAAGGACATGCGAAAGGTCCGGCGTAGAGGGTAAGACCCCCGTAGCTGAAATTTGTACGGCTCGTTTGAGAGACACCCAAGTAGCACGGGGCCCGAGAAATCCCGTGTGAATCTGGCGGGACCACCCGTTAAGCCTAAATATTCCCTGGTGACCGATAGCGGATAGTACCGTGAGGGAATGGTGAAAAGTACCGCGGGAGCGGAGTGAAATAGTACCTGAAACCGTGTGCCTACAAGCCGTGGGAGCGTCGCGCATCGAGCTTGCTCGGTGCGTCGTGACTGCGTGCCTTTTGAAGAATGAGCCTGCGAGTTTGCGGTGTGTTGCGAGGTTAACCCGAGTGGGGTAGCCGTAGCGAAAGCGAGTCCGAACAGGGCGATTCAGTAGCACGCTCAAGACCCGAAGCGGAGTGATCTAGCCATGGGCAGGTTGAAGCGGAGGTAAGACTTCGTGGAGGACCGAACCCACCAGGGTTGAAAACCTGGGGGATGACCTGTGGTTAGGGGTGAAAGGCCAATCAAACTCCGTGATAGCTGGTTCTCCCCGAAATGCATTTAGGTGCAGCGTCGTGTGTTTCTTGCCGGAGGTAGAGCACTGGATAGGCGATGGGCCCTACCGGGTTACTGACCTTAGCCAAACTCCGAATGCCGGTAAGTGAGAGCGCGGCAGTGAGACTGTGGGGGATAAGCTCCATGGTCGAGAGGGAAACAGCCCAGAGCATCGACTAAGGCCCCTAAGCGTACGCTAAGTGGGAAAGGATGTGGAGTCGCACAGACAACCAGGAGGTTGGCTTAGAAGCAGCCACCCTTGAAAGAGTGCGTAATAGCTCACTGGTCTAGTGATTCCGCGCCGACAATGTAGCGGGGCTCAAGCGTACCGCCGAAGTCGTGTCATTTCAGCATATAGGGCCAACGCCTGCTGGGATGGGTAGGGGAGCGTCGTGTGCCGGGTGAAGCAGCCGCGGAAGCGAGTTGTGGACGGTTCACGAGTGAGAATGCAGGCATGAGTAGCGATACAAACGTGAGAAACGTTTGCGCCGATTGACTAAGGGTTCCTGGGTCAAGCTGATCTGCCCAGGGTAAGTCGGGACCTAAGGCGAGGCCGACAGGCGTAGTCGATGGATAACCGGTTGATATTCCGGTACCCGCTGTGAAGCGTCAAACATTGAACCAGGCGATGCTAAGTCCGTGAAGCCGTTCCGGACCCTTCGGGGAAAGGAAAGTGGTGGAGCCGACGGACCAGACTTGCAGTAGGTGAGTGATGGGGTGACGCAGGAAGGTAGTCCATCCCGGGCGGTGGTAGTCCCGGGGTAAGGGTGTAGGCCGTGCGATAGGTAAATCCGTCGTACTTGTGGCTGAGACCTGATGCCGAGCCGATTGTGGTGAAGTGGATGATCCTATGCTGTCGAGAAAAGCCTCTAGCGAGTTTCATGGCGGCCCGTACCCTAAACCGACTCAGGTGGTCAGGTAGAGAATACCGAGGCGTTCGGGTGAACTATGGTTAAGGAACTCGGCAAAATGCCCCCGTAACTTCGGGAGAAGGGGGGCCATCACTGGTGAGGGAACTTGCTTCCTGAGCTGGGGGTGGCCGCAGAGACCAGCGAGAAGCGACTGTTTACTAAAAACACAGGTCCGTGCGAAGCCGTAAGGCGATGTATACGGACTGACGCCTGCCCGGTGCTGGAACGTTAAGGGGACCGGTTAGTCACATTTCGGTGTGGCGAAGCTGAGAACTTAAGCGCCAGTAAACGGCGGTGGTAACTATAACCATCCTAAGGTAGCGAAATTCCTTGTCGGGTAAGTTCCGACCTGCACGAATGGCGTAACGACTTCTCGACTGTCTCAACCATAGGCCCGGTGAAATTGCACTACGAGTAAAGATGCTCGTTTCGCGCAGCAGGACGGAAAGACCCCGGGACCTTTACTACAGTTTGATATTGGTGTTCGGTTCGGCTTGTGTAGGATAGCTGGGAGACTTTGAAGCGGCCACGCCAGTGGTTGTGGAGTCGTCGTTGAAATACCAGTCTGGTCGTGCTGGATGTCTAACCTGGGTCCGTGATCCGGATCAGGGACAGTGTCTGATGGGTAGTTTAACTGGGGCGGTTGCCTCCTAAAGAGTAACGGAGGCGCCCAAAGGTTCCCTCAGCCTGGTTGGCAATCAGGTGTTGAGTGTAAGTGCACAAGGGAGCTTGACTGTGAGACCGACGGGTCGAGCAGGGACGAAAGTCGGGACTAGTGATCCGGCGGTGGCTTGTGGAAGCGCCGTCGCTCAACGGATAAAAGGTACCCCGGGGATAACAGGCTGATCTTCCCCAAGAGTCCATATCGACGGGATGGTTTGGCACCTCGATGTCGGCTCGTCGCATCCTGGGGCTGGAGTCGGTCCCAAGGGTTGGGCTGTTCGCCCATTAAAGCGGTACGCGAGCTGGGTTTAGAACGTCGTGAGACAGTTCGGTCCCTATCCGCTGCGCGCGCAGGAATATTGAGAAGGGCTGTCCCTAGTACGAGAGGACCGGGACGGACGAACCTCTGGTGTGCCAGTTGTCCTGCCAAGGGCATGGCTGGTTGGCTACGTTCGGGAGGGATAACCGCTGAAAGCATCTAAGCGGGAAGCCTGCTTCGAGATGAGTATTCCCACCCACTTGATGGGGTAAGGCTCCCAGTAGACGACTGGGTTGATAGGCCAGATATGGAAGCCTGGTAACGGGTGGAGTTGACTGGTACTAATAGGCCGAGGGCTTGTCCTCAGTTGCTCGCGTCCACTGTGTTAGTTCTGAGACAACGAACAGTTGTCGGCTCAGAGCAGAACATCAACTGAAAAGTGTGCTTGTTCGCTCGAAACCAATAGGGTTTCGGTGGTCATAGCGTGAGGGAAACGCCCGGTTACATTTCGAACCCGGAAGCTAAGCCTTACAGCGCCGATGGTACTGCAGGGGGGACCCTGTGGGAGAGTAGGACGCCGCCGAACAATCTTTGAAGGACCCCTGGTCACCAGCGTACAGCTGGGACCAGGGGTCCTTTTTTGTTTTTCCGGAGCGCGCCGGGTACCCGGCTGCGCGAGAATGACTTGCGGTACCGAAGACAGGAGTCACCATGTCCACCAACTCTCCCGACGATCGACCGGAGCGCGACCAGCGGCGACGGGACAGTGGTGACCGTGGTGGCTATCGCGGTGGGCCGCCTCGGGACAACGACCGGCGCGACAACGACCGTGGTGGGTACGGCCGGCGTGACGACCGTGCCGGCGACAACCGCCGTGGTGATGACCGTCGAGGTGACGACCGTGGTGGCTTCCGGCGTGATGACAATCGCGGTGAGCAGCGCGGCGGCAGCGGCGGCGGCGGATTCCGTGGACGGGACGACCGTCGTGAAGGCGACCGTGGGCCTCGCCCCGCGTTTCGGCGTGACGACCGTCCTGCAGGTGCGGGACCCCGTCGTGACGACCGTCCTGCAGGTGCGGGACCGCGTCGTGACGATCGCGACCGTGGCTTCCGTCGGGACGGGGATCGACCGGCCTTCCGCCGTGATGACCGTCGCGGCGACGACCGTCCCGCATTCCGGCCCGACGCCCGCAAGGACGATCGTAGGGACGACCGGCGCGACAGCGGGGACCGTGGCGGTTTCCGGCGGGATGACCGTGGGGGCGGGGATCGGCCGCCTTTCCGTCGCGATGACCGGCGGGACGACCGCCCCGACCGTCGTGAGGGCGACCGTCCCACGTACCGCCGTGATGACGACCGCGGTGGCTTCCGTAGGGACGACAGCCGTGGTGGCGAGCGCCCCGGCGGCTTCCGGCGTGATGACAGCCGTGGTGGCGAGCGCAGCGGTGGCTTCCGGCGTGATGACAGCCGTGGTGGCGAGCGCCCCGGCGGTTTCCGTAGGGACGACAACCGTGGCGGCGAGCGCCCCGGCGGCTTCCGCAGGGACGACAACCGTGGCGGCGAGCGCCCCGGCGGCTTCCGCAGGGACGACAACCGTGGCGGCGAGCGCCCCGGCGGCTTCCGCAGGGACGACAACCGTGGCGGCGAGCGCCCCGGCGGCTTCCGCAGGGACGACAACCGTGGCGGCGAGCGCCCCGGCGGCTTCCGTGGACGCGACGATCGCGGCCCCGACGACCGGGGCCGTGGTCCCCGTCGGGACGACCGAGGCGGCCGACCCGGTGGTGGTTTCCGTGACCGGGACGACCGGCGGGGCGGCGACGACCGGCGCGGTGGCGGACGTTTCCGTGACGAGCGGGACCGGGACCGGGAGCCGATCAAGCGACTGCCGATTCCGGAGGACGTCACCGGCGAGGAGATCGACAAGGACGTACGGCAGGAGCTGCAGAGCCTGCCCAAGACGCTCGCCGACGATGTCGCCAAGAACCTGGTGATGGTCGCGCGGCTCATCGACGAGGACCCCGAGGGTGCGTACGGCTACTCCAGGGTGGCTCTGCGGCTGGCATCGCGTGTCGCCGCGGTGCGGGAGGCCGCCGGCTTCGCCGCGTACGCCAACCAGAAGTACAGCGAGGCGCTCGCGGAGTTCCGGGCGGCCCGGCGGATGACCGGCAACGTCGACCTGTGGCCCGTCATGGCCGACTGCGAGCGTGGTCTCGGGCGGCCCGAGAAGACGCTGGACATGGCCGGGGCGCCCGAGGTGCACAAGCTGGACAAGGCCGGTCAGGTCGAGATGCGGCTCGTGGCGGCCGGCGCGCGGCGTGACATGGATCAGCTCGACGCGGCCATCGTGACCCTGCAGAGCCCGGAGCTGGCCTCCAACTCCGTACAGCCCTGGACCGCGCGCCTGCGGTACGCGTACGCCGACGCGCTGCTCGCGGCCGGGCGTGAGGGCGAGGCGCGGGAGTGGTTCGCGAAGGCCGTCGAGGCCGACAAGGACGGCAGCACGGACGCGTCGGACCGGCTCGCGGAAATGGACGGTGTCGAGTTCGTCGACGCCCTCGGCGACGAGGACGACGAGCACAGGCACGAGGGTGACGAGGCGCCGCAGAGCGCGTCCGCCGTGGACGACCACCAGGTCGTCGAGGACAGCAAGGACAGCAAGGACAGCGACGCCGACGAGGACGAGGACGAGGACGACGTCACCGATGAGGATGACGAGGTCACCGATGAGGACGTCGAAGACGACGTGATCGACGACGTGATCGACGACGTGATCGACGACGTCATCGACGTCCAGGCCGACACGGACGACAAGGGCGACAGGGACTGACGTCCGGCAGAGACGGTGAAGGGCGGGATCCCGTACACGGGGTCCCGCCCTTTCGTCTTGTCTGTGGTCGTCCGGAGGTGCTCCCTCAGAGTTCCAGCGCGCGCAGCACCAGTCCCGACGCCGGCTTCGGGCCGAACGACGTGGATTTGCGGGGCATGGTGACGCCCTGGCGGGCGAGGTCGCGTACGACCTCCTCGCGGACCGGGTGCATGAGGACGGCCGTGCCGCCGTCACGTTCGGCCTTCTCGACGGTGGCGGTTGTGTCGTGGATGTAGGCGACGTGGGCCGGGGAGTCCTCGGGGATGCGCCAGACGTGGTGGAGGAGGGCGGAGTGCAGGACGGTCGCGTCGAGGGTGCGCCAGGCGGTCGGGCGGTCGGCGGGGATCGTACGGGTGAGAAGGTCCGGGTCCGGGCGGTCGACGAGGTGGAAGGCGCCGTCGCCCGCGAGGAGGAAGGCGTTGCCGGTGGCGGCCGCGTCCCCCAGGGCCTCCAGGGCCTCGGAGAGCGGGACGTCGAGGGAGCGTACGCGGAACAGACCGGTCAGGGCGGTGAGGGCGTCGGAGACCGGGAGCTGGTGGAGGAGACGGTGGATCGCGCGGACGCGGAGGGGGTAGCGGGCGGTGTCCACGAGGAGGACCAGACCGTAGTCCCAGGGGCTGGGGGACGGGTGCTCCGTGCGGAGCCGGAGATACGTCGCCCAGCGGTGGTGGCCGTCGGCTATCAGGGCCTGGTGGTGGGCGAGGTCCGACTGGATCTCGGCGAGTTCGGCGGGATCGGTGACCGCCCAGAGACGGTGCCTGAAGCCGTCCTCCGTGGTCGTGGCAAAGAGAGGGGCTCGTTCCGTGGTGCGCTCGACCACGGCTGTCGCCCCGGCCGTGGCGCCGTTGCCCCGGTAGGTGAGGAGCAGGGGCTCCATGTTGGTGGAGGTGGCGCGCATCAGGGCCGCACGGTCCGCGATGACGTGGGGGATGACGTCCTCGTGGGGGAGGACCACGCCGGCGGACGGCTCCGAGAGGCGCAGGGCGCCTATGAGGCCGCGCTGGAGGATGCTGCCGTCCGCCTGCTCGTAGACGTAGAGACCGGGCTTCGTGTCGGGGGCGAGGATGCCCTCGGCGAGCCAGCGGCGCAGGGTGTCGGCTGCCTGTTCGTCACGGGCGGCGGGCGTTCTGGCCTGGGGGAGTATCAGGCGGACGATGTTGTGCGGATCAGCCGATTCGAGGTGGAGCAGACCGTCCGGCCGTACGACCACGTCGTACGGCGGTGATGTCACGGCGGCCAGGCTGCCGACCCGGTCGGGGTCGTAGCGAAGCCCCCGGAACGGGGTCAGCTCGAGGCCGCTGCGCGCCGGGATCTCCTCCGCGGGACCTGCGTAGTTCATTGATGCATCGTATGGGTGTCAGGCGGTGAGGGATGATCGGGGGAAAGCGCCCCTACCGATTGTTGACCGACCGGGCGACCGGGCGACCGAGCGACCGATGGACCGAGCGAGGAGCAGAGTGCAATGAGTCAGGCAGTCAGGACGCGGCCCGACGGCAGCGGGCAGGCCCTGAGCGAGGCGTACGACACGGCGCTGCTCGATCTGGACGGGGTGGTGTACGCGGGCGGCAGTGCCATCGCGTACGCCGTGAAGTCGCTCGGCACGGCGCGCGCGGGCGGTATGCACCTCGCGTACGTCACGAACAACGCGCTGCGGACCCCCGACACCGTGGCAGCGCACCTCACCGCGCTGGGAATACCGACCGAGGCGGGTGACGTCATCACCTCGGCCCAGGCCGTGGCCCGGCTCATCAGTGAGCAGCTGCCCGCCGGGGCGAGGGTGCTGGTCATCGGCGGCGAGGGGCTGCGGGTGGCGCTGCGCGAGCGGGGTCTGGAGCCCGTCGAGTCCGCGGACGACGATCCGGTGGCCGTGGTGCAGGGGTACGGCGGTCCCGACCTGCCCTGGGGGCGGTTCGCGGAGGCCAGCTACGCCATCGCGCGCGGGGTGCCGTGGTACGCGTCCAACACCGACCTGACCATTCCGAGCGCCCGGGGCATCGCACCCGGCAACGGGGCGGCGGTGCAGGTCGTCCGGATCGCGACCGGGGCCGAGCCGCAGGTGGCGGGCAAGCCACTGCCGCCGATGCACCGGGAGACGATCCTGCGGACCGGCGCCGAGCGGCCGTTGGTGGTCGGGGACCGGCTGGACACGGACATCGAGGGCGCGTTCAACGGCGAGGTCGACTCGCTGCTCGTGCTGACCGGCGTGACCGACGGCGCACAGTTGCTGGCCGCGCCCCCGCAGCACCGGCCGACGTATGTCGACGCCGATCTGCGGGGCATGCTCACCGGACAGCCGGAGGTCGTCGAGGCGGGTTCGGGCTTCCGCTGCGGCGGCTGGACGGCGACCGCCGGTGGAGAGCGGCTGGAACTGGACGGCGAGGGCGAGGCGCTGGACGGGCTGCGGGCGCTGTGCGCGGCGGCCTGGACGGCTGCCGGGGAGGGCTCGTGCGAGCTGGACGGGGAGAAGGCGCTGGCACGGCTGGGTTTGTGAGTGACCGGGGCCCTCGGGATCCCGAGGGCCAGGCGATGGTCGTAGCCCTTGAGAGCGGGCTGACACCGTTCGGCTGCGCACGGGCACCCGTGCGCCCGTGCACCCGTGCGCCCGTGCGGTGTTCGCGGGACGCGATCGAGCCCAAAGGAGAGGATAGGCTAACCTAACTGAGTGTTGGTCGACAGTCCTCCTGAACCGAGCGCGGAGACCGCCCCCGCGCCCCCGAACCGCCGGGCGATACGAGCCGTCGGGCTCCTCGTGTCCCTCGTGATCCTCGTCCTGGTCGCCCTGGCGAGTATCGCGATCGGTGCGAAAGAGCTGTCCTTCGAGCAGGTCTGGCACGGCCTGTTCGAGGACACGGGGACGTACGGCGACGCCGTCGTCGGGGAACGGGTCTCGCGCACCCTCCTCGGACTGCTCGCGGGCGCCGCGCTCGGCCTCGCCGGAGCCGTGCTCCAGGCGCTCACCCGCAATCCGCTGGCCGACCCGGGACTGCTCGGCATCAACGCGGGCGCCTCCGCCGCGGTGGTCACCGCCATCACCTACTTCGGCGTCACCTCGCTGAGCGGGTACGTGTGGTTCGCGTTCGCCGGCGCCGCCGTGGTCGGGGCGCTGGTCTGGTTCCTGGGCGGCAGACGGGGCGCGACACCCGTGCGCCTGGCGCTCGCGGGCACGGCCATCAGCGCGGCCCTCTACGGCTATCTGCAGGCCGTGATGATCATGGATGACGCGGCGCTCTCCAAGATGCGTTTCTGGACGGTCGGTTCGCTGGCCTCGGCGACCGACGAGACCATCACACAGGTGCTGCCGTTCCTGGCCGTCGGCACGGTCGTCGCGCTGCTGCTCGCGCGGCCGCTGAACGCGATGGCCATGGGCGACGACACCGCCCGCGCGCTCGGCGCCCACCTCAACCGCACCCGGGCGCTCTCGATGGCCGCCGCCACCGTGCTGTGCGGTGCCGCGACCGCCGCCTGCGGGCCGATCGTCTTCGTCGGGCTGATGGTCCCGCACGTCGTACGGTCCTTCACCGGGCCCGACCTGCGCTGGATCCTGCCGTACGCGACCGTCCTGTCGCCCGTGCTGCTGCTCGGCGCCGATGTCCTCGGCCGCATGGTGGCGCGGCCCGCGGAACTCCAGGTCGGCATCGTCACCGCGATCCTCGGCGGGCCGGTCTTCATCTTTCTCGTACGACGGCGGAGGACGGCGCAGCTGTGAAGACGCAGGTCATGAGCAAGTTGCAGGTCATGGGCAAGTCGCAGGTCATGGGCAAGTCCGCCGCACGCGACCGCGCGGTCCGCACCCCCGGAGGGCTGTCGGTCCGGCTGGACGTGCGGGCGTTCACCGTCGTCTCCCTGCTGCTGGTGGCGGCGCTGACGGCCGGTGTCGTACTGACAGGGACCGGCGACTTCCCCATCCCGGCAGACGACGTCCTGAAGACGCTGTTCGGCAACGGCGACGCGGGCCAGGAGTTCATCGTCAACGAACTGCGGCTGCCAAGAGTCCTGGTCGGGCTCCTCGTCGGGGCCTCGCTCGGACTCGGCGGGGCGCTGTTCCAGTCCATCTCCCGCAACCCGCTGGGCAGTCCGGACGTGCTCGGCCTCTCGCAGGGCGCCACCGCCGGGGCGCTGGTCGTCATCGTGCTGTTCTCCGGCAGCGCGAACCAGGTCGCCCTCGGCGCACTCGTCGGCGGGCTGGTCACCGGCTTCGCGATCTACGCGCTGGCGTGGAAGCGGGGCGTGCACGGCTACCGGCTCGTGCTGGTCGGCATCGGCGTCTCCGCGATCGTCACGGCGGTCAACGGCTACCTGATCACCAAGGCCGACCTCGTCGACGCGGCCCGCGCGGTCGTCTGGATGACCGGCTCCCTCAACGGCCGTGACTGGGACCAGGTCTGGCCACTGCTGATCATGTGCGTGACCCTCGTGCCGTTGGTGCTCGGCAACGCGCGCGGGCTGCGGATGATGGAGATGGGCGACGACGTGTCGTACGCCCTCGGGGTGAGCGTTGAGCGTGTGCGGCTGCTGCTGATGGTGTCGGCGGTGCTGCTCACCGCCGGGGCGACCGCGGCCGCCGGGCCGGTCGGCTTCGTCGCCCTCACCGCGCCCCAGCTCGCGAAGCGGCTGACCCGCTCGCCCGGCCCGAACCTGGTGCCCGCGATGTGCATGGGCGCGACCCTGCTGATCGTCGCCGACTGGGCCTCGCAGCGGGCCTTCGGGGCCGACCAGCTGCCCGTCGGCGTCGTCACCGGCGTGCTCGGCGGCGTCTATCTGCTGTGGCTGCTGGTCACTGAGCGGAAGGCCGGGCGGATATGAGCCGCCCCGAGCCGAACGCGCCGAACGTGCCGAAGCGGAACGTGCCGAAGCGGAACGTGCCGAATGCGCTGACGTCGATCAGGCCGACGTCGATCAGGCCGACGTCGCCAGGGCCGGACCGCGGCGCGTCGGCGAACGAGAACGACAAGAGGAGCACAGTGAACCGCCTGTCCGCCGAGAACGTCACCCTCGCCTATGACCAGCGGGTCATCGCCGAGCAGCTGTCGGTGGAGATACCCGACAACTCGTTCACCGTGATCGTCGGCCCCAACGCCTGCGGCAAGTCCACGCTCCTGCGCGCCCTGTCCCGGATGCTGAAGCCGTCCCAGGGGCGGGTGCTGCTCGACGGGCAGGTCGTCCAGTCGATGCCCGCCAAGAAGGTCGCGCGGACACTGGGCCTGCTGCCGCAGTCGTCGATCGCGCCCGACGGGATCACCGTCGGCGACCTCGTGGGCCGCGGCCGGTACCCGCACCAGGGCCTGCTGCGGCAGTGGTCCACCGAGGACGAGCGGATCGTCCGCGAGTCGATGGAGTCGACCGGGGTCGCCGAGCTGGCCGACCGTTACGTCGACGAGCTGTCCGGCGGCCAGCGCCAGCGCGTCTGGATCGCCATGGCGCTGGCCCAGCAGACCCCACTGCTGCTGCTCGACGAGCCGACCACCTTCCTGGACATCCAGCACCAGATCGACGTGCTCGACCTGTGCGCCGAACTCCACGAGGAGCGGGGCCGCACACTGGTCGCGGTGCTGCACGACCTCAACCACGCCGCCCGCTACGCCACCCACCTCATCGCCCTGCGCGGCGGCTCGGTGATCGCCGAGGGTGCCCCTTCGGACATCGTCACGGCCGAACTGGTCGAGGAGGTCTTCGGGCTGCGCTGTCAGGTCATCGACGACCCGGAGACGGGGACACCGCTCGTGGTGCCGGCGGCGCGCAGGGCGCGGACCGGCATGGAGGAGATCGAGAAGGTGGCCGCTACAGAAGCTTCCTGAGCTGGAGCAGGTCCCGGAAGCCCGCCTCCAGCTTCACCCGGCCCGAACCCCAGGCCTTGGCGAAGTTCAGTTCGCCGCCGACGAGGGACACCAGGTCGTCGCCCGTCATGGCGAGCCGGATCTGGGCCTTCTGGGACGGCGGCCCCTGAAGGGTGTCGTGCACCTCGATGCGCCCGTCGCGCATACGGCCCACGAAGGTGACGTCGAGGTCCTTGACATGGCAGCTCACCGAGCGGTCGAGGGCCGTGGCCTCGCTCGTGTGTCCTTCGGCGCCTGCCATGTTGTCCGAGAGCTTTTCGAGTGCGGCGCGGCACTCCTCAATCGTTGCCATCGCGCTCGACGGTACCCCAGAGCTTCGCGGTAGCGTCTGGGCATGAGCGACTCTTTGCCCGAGGCCGGGGCCGGGGTGGAAGCAGTGGTTCCGGAGGTCGCGGCCGGCGCGACCGGCGAGCCCGGCCCGCAGTCGGAGCCTCCGGTCGTCGAACCCGGGGACGACCCCGCCGCCCCGGCCCCGCTGAACGTGCCCCGCACCGCCACCGGTCACCCGGAGGTCGACAGCGTGCTCGACCGGCTGGCCGACGCCGACCACCTCGCGACCGACGGCCACGTCGAGGTGTACGAGGATGTACACCGGGGGCTGCGCGACGCGCTCACCGCGCTCGACGCCCGCCCGGGACCTCCGGATCCCACCCGTCACCCGACCACCGCCCCTCAATGAGACCCTTCGGGTCGCACCCATCGATTGCAGTACGAGAGCAGGAGCTGAACCCACCGTGGCAGGAGTCGCACGCCGCCGTCTGGACGCCGAACTGGTCCGGCGGAAGCTCGCGCGGTCGCGTGAGCACGCGAGCCAGCTGATCGCCGCCGGGCGCGTCACCGTCGGCAAGACCGTCGCGACCAAGTCCGCCACCCAGGTGGAGACAGCCGCCGCGATCGTGGTCGTGACCGACGACGGCGACCCGGAGTACGTGTCCAGAGGCGGCCACAAGCTCGCGGGCGCCCTCGATGTGTTCCTCCCGCAAGGCCTCGCCGTCGAGGGGCGGCGGGCGCTGGACGCCGGCGCCTCCACCGGCGGCTTCACCGACGTACTGCTGCGGGCCGGGGCCGCGCAGGTCGTCGCCGTGGACGTCGGATACGGACAACTCGCCTGGACTCTGCAGAGCGATGAACGCGTCACCGTCAAGGACCGTACGAACGTACGCGAGTTGACGCTCGAAGCGATCGATGGGGAGCCTGTGGATCTTGTCGTGGGGGATCTGTCCTTCATCCCACTCGGCCTGGTACTGCCCGCCCTGGTGCGGTGCGTGAAGCCTGATGCCGATCTGGTGATGATGGTCAAGCCGCAGTTCGAGGTGGGTAAGGAGCGGCTGGGCAGTGGGGGAGTCGTACGGAGCCCGGAGCTGCGTGCCGAAGCGGTGCGGGGGGTGGCCGGGCGGGCCGGGGAACTGGGGCTCGGGGTACAGGGTGTGACGGCCAGTCCGCTGCCCGGGCCCTCGGGCAATGTCGAGTACTTTCTGTGGCTGCGTGCCGGAGCTCCCGCGCTGGACCCGGCCGACGTCGACCGAGCAGTGGCGGAGGGGCCGCGTTGACTCAGGACCGATCTCGAACTGTTTTCCTGCTCACCCACACCGGGCGGCCGGCGGCGATCCGCAGTGCCGAACTCGTCGTCAAGGGACTGCTGCACCACGGCATCGGGGTGCGTGTCCTGGAGCACGAGGCCGAGGACATTCCGGTGCCCGAGGAGGTGGAACTCGTCAAGGAGGCCACCCCGCAGTGCCTCGACGGGTGCGAGCTGCTCATCGTCCTCGGCGGTGACGGCACACTGCTGCGCGGCGCCGAGTTCGCCCGCGCGTCCGGGGTGCCGATGCTCGGCGTCAACCTCGGCAGCGTCGGATTCCTCGCGGAGGCCGAGCGGGACGACCTCGACAAGGTCGTCGACCGGGTGGTGACCAAGGCGTACGAGGTCGAGGAGCGGATGACCGTCGATGTCGTCGTTCACCAGAACGGGAACATCGTCCACACGGACTGGGCGTTGAACGAGGCGGCCGTGCAGAAGGCCGGCGCCGAGAAGCTGCTCGAGGTCGTCCTCGAGATCGACGGCCGGCCGGTGACCGGGTTCGGGTGCGACGGCATCGTGCTGTCGACTCCGACCGGGTCCACGGCGTACGCGTTCTCGGCGGGTGGGCCCGTGGTGTGGCCCGAGGTCGAGGCGCTGCTGATGGTGCCGATCAGCGCGCATGCGCTGTTCGCGAAGCCGTTGGTGACGTCGCCGAACTCGGTGCTGGCGGTCGAGGTCCTGCCGCACATCCCGCCCGGGGTGTTGTGGTGCGACGGGCGGCGGACCGTCGAGCTGCCGCCGGGGGCGCGCGTCGAGGTGCGGCGAGGGGCTGTGCCGGTGCGGCTGGCTCGGTTGCACCATGCGTCGTTCACGGATCGGTTGGTGGCGAAGTTCGCGCTGCCGGTCTCCGGGTGGCGGGGGGCTCGGCACTAGCGCCTCGTGGGGGTCGGCGGGGACTCGTCGGCGGCCGCGGGTCGTTCGTGGCTGATCGCGCGGTTCCCCGCGCCCCTTTCGGGGCGCTGTAGCTCGCCGGAGTGACATTGGGGACGGGGGGCGTCGCACTTCGCTCCTCCGACCTCGTATGGTCGTGTCCGTGTTGGAGGAGATGCGGATACGGTCGCTCGGAGTCATCGACGACGCTGTCGTCGAGTTGTCGCCCGGCTTCACCGCCGTGACGGGTGAGACGGGTGCGGGCAAGACCATGGTGGTCACCAGTCTCGGCCTGCTGCTCGGCGGGCGGGCGGACCCGGCGCTCGTGCGGATCGGCGCGAAGCGCGCGGTCGTGGAGGGCCGGATCACCGTGCCCGAGGGGGCGTCGGTGGCCGTCCGGGCCGAGGAGGCCGGGGCCGAGCTCGACGACGGGGCGTTGTTGATCAGCCGGACCGTCTCCGCCGAGGGACGGTCGCGGGCACATCTGGGCGGGCGTTCCGTCCCGGTGGGCGTGCTCGCCGAGCTGGCCGACGAACTGGTCGCCGTGCACGGGCAGACCGACCAGCAGGGGCTTCTGAAGCAGTCCCGGCAGCGGGCGGCGCTCGACCGGTACGCGGGGGACGCCGTGGCCGTGCCGCTCACCAAGTACGCAGAGGCCTTCCGGCGGCTGCGGGCCGTGGCCGGCGAACTCGACGAGATCGTCACGCGGGCGCGTGAGCGGGCCCAGGAAGCCGACATGCTGCGGTACGGGCTCGACGAGATCGCGGGCGTGGAGCCGCGGGCCGGTGAGGACGTGGAGCTGGCCGAGGAGGCCGAGCGGCTCGGGCACGCGGAGGCGCTGGCCCCCGC
>NZ_LRTR01000459.1 GCF_001550375.1 Streptomyces europaeiscabiei
CGGGCAACCCCGAGGACCCGGAGGGCGTGGACGCCACCACGCTCGTCGCGGGCGCACACCGGGCGCTGGAGGCCGTGCGGTCGCACGACCCGGCGCTGGCCGCGCTCGCCGAGCGGATCGGGGAGATCGGGATCCTGCTGGGCGATGTGGCGGGGGAGCTGGCGGGATACGCCGACGACCTGGACGCCGACCCGCTGCGGCTGGCGGCCGTCGAGGAGCGGCGGGCCGCTCTCAACGCGCTCACCCGGAAGTACGGACAGGACACCGCCTCCGTGCTCTCCTGGGCCGAGGAGGGCGCCCAGCGGCTCACCGAACTCGACGGCGACGACGAGCGGATCGACGAGCTGACCGCCGAGCGGGACGCGCTGCGGGCCGAACTGGGCGGGCTCGCCCAGGCCCTGACCGACGCACGGGCGGAGGCCGCCGAGCGCTTCGCCGCCGCCGTCACCGCCGCGCTGGCCTCGCTCGCCATGCCGCACGCGCGCGTGTCGTTCGAGATCCGGCAGAGCGACGATCCCGAGGGCGTCGAGGTGGGCGGGCGTACGGTCGCGTACGGGCCGTCCGGTGTCGACGAGGTCGAACTGCTGCTCGCCCCGCATCCGGGGGCGCCGCCCCGGCCCATCGCCAAGGGCGCGTCCGGCGGTGAGCTGTCGCGGGTGATGCTGGCCGTGGAGGTCGTCTTCGCGGGGACGGACCCCGTGCCGACGTACCTCTTCGACGAGGTCGACGCGGGTGTCGGCGGCAAGGCCGCGGTCGAGATCGGCCGGCGCCTCGCCCGCCTCGCCAGGTCGGCGCAGGTCGTGGTCGTCACCCATCTGCCGCAGGTCGCCGCCTTCGCCGACCGGCAGCTGCTGGTGGAGAAGACCGATGACGGGTCCGTGACCCGGTCCGGTGTGAAGGTCCTGGAGGGGGAGGACCGGGTGCGTGAGCTGTCGCGCATGCTCGCCGGCCAGGAGGACTCCGAGACGGCACGGGCGCACGCGGAGGAGCTGCTGGCGGCGGCCCGCGCGGACGCGTAGGGCGAGGGCCGGGACCGCCGCTTTCGTCGGCTGTGCGTGCACAGGACGGTGAACGCGGCGGGCAAGGCGTGGGGCGAGAGTCGTACGGAGGGGCAACCTCGTGCGGGAGTTCACTCGTGTGGGTGACCGTTGATCCGGGGTTGCCCGGCCCTCCGGCTCCCGCTCCGTCCGGCTGTCCCGGAACACTCTTGCGGCCTGGCATCCTTGGACAGGAACGACGTAGCAGGACGTGCTGCGTGGACCGTACGGAATCGCCTCGTACGGTCCACCCCCACCGCGGGATCCTTCTGTACGTTTCTTCGTGACCGTCCGACCCGAACCAGGAGCCCCGGCCACGTGAGCCACGTGAGCAGCCACTCACCGCACGGCCAGTCGCCGCTGCGAACCGTGCAAGTGCTCGGCGGCGGCAGCGCGGTGAGCAGTGCGCATGTGCGGTCGCTGGCCTCCGGTCTGGTGGCCCGGGGCGTGCGGGTCACCGTGTGCGCCCCCGGTGAGGCCGACGGTGTGTACGACTTCACCGGCGTCGGCGCCCACCACGTCCACGTGCCCCGCAGCAGCGACCCCGCCTCGGTGGCCAGCCTGCGCAGCGCCTGCGCGGACGCCGACCTGGTGCACGCGCACGGCCTGCACGCCGGCTTCCGGGCCACCCTCGCGCTCGGCCGGCGCACCACCCCGCTCGTCGTCACCTGGCACACGCGTGCGCACGCCGAGGGGGCGCGGGCGCATCTGCTGCGGCTGCTGGAGCGGCGCGTCGCCAAGGCCGCCGCCGTGGTCCTCGGTACCTCCTCCGACCTGGTCGACCGGGCCCGCAGCCGGGGCGCGCGCGACG
>NZ_LRTR01000046.1 GCF_001550375.1 Streptomyces europaeiscabiei
GCCGGGGCCGTGCCGGCGGCAGGGCCGCGCACGCTGGGGCCGTAGGCCTTCAGGGGGCGCGGGGAACTGCGCGCTCGACCACGTGCGAGCCGCAGTCGCCCAGGAACACACGCCCCCGAGCTACTGGGCGCCCTACCGCCACCCCAGCGCCGGATCGCTCACCCCCGCCCGCCCGTTCTCCACGTGCCCGGCGAACCTCCGGAGGAACCCCCCGTCGGCGGTGACGGTCAGGTCGTACCAGCGCCTGCTCGACCGGAGATCGACGACCTGCCGGACGGTCGCGCCGGCCCGCACCCTGACCGTGCGGGACCGGCCACCGTACGCGCTCCCGACCTTCAGACTCACCGCGCCGGAGCCCTTGTTGGTGAAGGTCAGCTCCACATCGTCGCCGACGTGCCGCGCGGTCACCTCGGGCCCGGCCGTCGATGCCTTCCCCGGCCCCTCGAAGACCCGCAGGAAGCCGTTCGGACCGTGCACCGTGAGGTCGTACGAGCCGCCGGAGTACGCGGAGTTCCACGTGTCCGACACGGCCTTGCCCGCCTCGGTGGTGTATGTCCACGGCCCGTCCGTACGGTTCCCGGAGGTGACGAGGAAGGCCGCCCCCGCCCTGCCGCCGGAGGCGAACGTGAGGGTGAGGGTCCCGGCCTTCGGATCGGCCGAACCGTCCACCCTGGGCGCGTACCTGAGCGGCCGGGCCGGACGCAGCCCCCGTTCCTGCTTCGGCATGCTCGGGTCCGCCGGCACCGCCGGCTTGTAGTCGGGATGCCGCTCCCGGTCCTGCGGCTCGTACTCGTCGGTGTCCGGCAGCACGGCCGGCCGGCTGTCCTTGTGGGAGAAGTCGAACGCGGCGGTGAGGTCACCGCAGACGGCCCGCCGCCACGGCGAGATGTTCGGTTCCCTCACCCCGAAGCGGCGCTCCATGAACCGCACGATCGAGGTGTGGTCGAGGGTTTCCGAGCAGACGTAACCGCCCTTGCTCCAGGGGGAGACGACCAGCATCGGTACGCGCGGACCGAGACCGTAGGGGCCGGCCACACGGTTGGCGTCACCCTTGTAGAGGTCCGGTGCCACATCCACCGTGGACCTGCCGCGGGAGGCGTCGCGCGGCGGCAGCGGCGGCACGAGGTGGTCGAAGAAGCCGTCGTTCTCGTCGTACGTGATGAACAGCGCGGTCTTCGCCCAGACGGCCGGGTCGGAGGTGAGCGCGTCCAGGACCTGGGAGATGTACCAGGCGCCGTAGTTGGACGGCCAGTTGGAGTGCTCGGAGAAGGCCTCGGGCGCGGCGATCCAGGAGATCTGCGGCAGTCTGCCCGCCTTGACGTCCGCTTTGAGCAGGTCGAAGTAGCCGTCGCCGGCCTTCGCGTTCGTACCGGTGCGGGCCTTGTCGTACCAGGGGTCGCCGGGCTCGGCGCCCCGGTACCTGTTGAAGTAGAGCAGCGAGTTGTCGCCGTAGTTGCCCCGGTAGGCGTCCGCTATCCAGCCCCAGGAGCCGGCCGCGTCCAGGCCGTCGCCGATGTCCTGGTAGATCTTCCAGGAGATCCCGGCCGCTTCGAGGCGCTCGGGGTAGGTCGTCCAGTCGTAGCCGACCTCGTCGTTGCCGAGGACGGGGCCGCCGCCCACGCCGTCGTTGCCCGTGTACCCCGTCCACAGGTAGTAGCGGTTCGGGTCGGTCGAGCCGATGAACGAGCAGTGGTAGGCGTCGCAGACGGTGAAGGAGTCGGCGAGGGCGTAGTGGAACGGGATGTCCTCGCGGGTCAGATACGCCATCGTCGTGGTGCCCTTGGCCGGCACCCACCGGTCGTACTTGCCCCCGTTGTAGGCGGCGTGCCCGTCCGACCAGCCGTGCGGCAGGCCCTCCAGGAACTGCATCCCGAGATCGTCGGCCTCGGGGTGGAACGGCAGGACGTCCTTCGTGCCGTCCGACTGGTGCCACACGCTCCTGCCGTTGTCCAGCGTCACCGGATGCGGGTCGCCGAAGCCCCGTACTCCTCTCAGGGCGCCGAAGTAGTGGTCGAAGGACCGGTTCTCCTGCATGAGGACGACGATGTGCTCGACGTCCTCGATCGTGCCGGAACGGTGGTGCGCGGGCAGCGCCGCGGCCCGCTGGATACTGGCCGACAGTGCGCTGAACGCCGTCGTGGCGCCCGCTACCTGGAGGAATCGCCGCCGGTTGACTTCAGGCATGGGTGGATGACCTCTTGTCCTGACGTGGTGCGTCGGATGTGACGTGCGCGGAAGGAATGGTCCAAGAGGAACGAACGCCGGGGAAGGGTCCGTGGCGCGGGTGTGACATGTGAGGGGCCGCCGCGCGAACAGCGCCGGGCCGGCGCGCCACGGCCGGGCAAAGCGGCTTCCGTCTGACGGAAGGGGTATTGCCGGGTCCCGTGCCCGCTCACGAATGTGGTGACACGCGGGGCGACGCGGCTCCGCTCTCAGGGTTCTCAGGGACGGGATCGCCATGCCTCACATGACCGCCTTCGCCAGGAATCAGTGGTACGTCGCCGCCTACGCCGAAGAGGTCGGGCGGGAGCTGCTCGGACGGACGATCCTGGGTGAGCCGATCGTCTTCTACCGGACGGCGGAGGAGGGCACGCCGGTGGCGCTGCACGACCGGTGTGTGCACCGCCGGTACCCGCTGTCGGAGAGTGGGCTGGACGGGGACCGGATCGTGTGCGGCTACCACGGCTTCACCTACGACACGACGGGCGCCTGCGTGTACGTGCCGGGGCAGAAGCGGATCCCGCGGACGGCGCGCGTGGCCTCGTACCCCGTGGTCGAGCAGGACTCGCTGATCTGGGTGTGGATAGGTGACCCGGCGCTCGCCGACCCGCAGACCATCCCGCGCGCCGAGCACCTGGCCGCCCCCGGCTGGCTCACCGTGCGCGGCATGGAGCCGATCGACGCCGACTACGGGCTCCTCGTCGACAACCTGCTCGACCTGTCCCACGAGACCTATCTGCACGGCGGGTACATCGGCACCCCCGAGGTCGCCGAGACACCGATCACCACCGAGGTCGACGAGGGCGCGGGCGTCGTACGGGTGAGCCGGCACATGGACGACGCGGAGTGCCCCCCGTTCTACGCGAGGTCGACCGGCATCGAGGGCCGGATCACGCGCTGGCAGGACATCGAGTACTTCGCGCCGTGCCTGTATCTGCTGCACAGCCGGATCGCCCCCGTGGGCGTGGTCCCCGAGGCGGACGGCAGCGACCCGAACGGCTTCCACACCGAGATCACCTACGCGATCACCCCGTCGACGGACGGCAAGGTCTACGACTTCTGGATGGTCTCCCGGGACTGGGCGACCGAGAGCGACGAGGTCACCGAGTTCCTCAGGGGCAACAACCACACGGTCGTCATGCAGGACGTCGACGCGCTGAACCTGCTCCAGGAGACGCTGGGCACCGAGCGCACCGGCTACCAGGAGCTGAGCATCAACATCGACACCGGTGGTCTGGCCGCCCGCCGTATCCTCGCCCGGCTGGTCGAGCAGGGTGAGAAGCCGGTGGAGAAGGTCCTGTGAGCACACCTCCCACCTTCCGGACCGGGGAGGTCTACCGCGTCGACTGGCTGCCGGGCACGGACATCCTGCACGGCACCTGTCACTGCGGGCGCGAGCACACCGCGCAGGACCCCATCGAGATGTGGGAGTGGATGCTCGCCCACCCCCAAGGACACGAGCCGCAAGGAAGCAGCGCATGACCTCGTCCCCCTCACCCTCGCCTTCGTCGTCGACGTACGAGGCCGAACTCGTCGTCGACGGGCGGGAGTTCGCCGCCGACGGTGTGCTCGCCCTCGTCCTGCGGCATCCGCTGGGCGAGGAACTCCCCGCCTGGGAGCCGGGCGCGCACATCGATGTGCTGCTGGGGCCGGAGCTGGAGCGCCAGTACTCCCTGTGCGGTGACCCGGCGGACCGGCACAGCTGGCGGATCGGGGTCCTGCGGGAGCCCGACGGGCGCGGCGGATCGGCTTACGTGCACACGGAGTTGGCGCGGGGCGACAAGGTCCGTGTGCGCGGGCCGCGCAACAACTTCGCCCTGGAGCCGGTGCCCCGCTACCGGTTCGTGGCCGGCGGCATCGGCATCACACCCATCCTGCCGATGCTGGCCGCGGCCGAGGCGGCGGGCGCGGAGTGGTCGCTGCTGTACGGCGGGCGCAGCCGTGCGTCCATGGCGTTCCGGGCGGAGTTGGGCGGCTACGGCGACCGGGTCACCTTCGCCCCGCAGGACGAGACCGGGCTGCTCGATCTCGGGTCCGTGCTGGACGGCCTGCCCGAGGACGCCCTCGTCTACTGCTGCGGGCCCGGTGCCCTGCTCGACGCGGTCGAGGCGCGGTGCCCCGGGAAGGCGCTCAGGGTCGAGCGGTTCCGGCCCAAGGAGCAGGAGACGGGCCCGGACACCGAGTTCGAGGTCGTGCTGGAGCGGACGGGGAGGACCGTCACGGTTCCCGTCGGGGTCTCCGTGCTCGACACCGTGCGGGCCGCCGGGGTCGAGGTGCTGTACTCCTGCGCGGAAGGCACCTGCGGGACGTGCGAGACGGACGTCCTGGACGGCACCCCCGACCACCGCGACTCGGTGCTGAGCGACGAGGAGCGCGAGGCCGGGGAGACCATGCTCATCTGCGTGTCCCGGTGCCAGGGGTCACGGCTGGTGCTCGACCTGTAGCGGTTCGGGGGCCTCGGCCCGTGCCCGGCCCGTGGCCGTCCGCGTCACACACAGGTCGGCCTCGATCCGGGCGACCGTGGCCAGCAGGTGGGGCAACAGGTCGCGGCGTACCGACTCGACCGAGGTGCGGCCCGCGTGGGCGGGGATGTTCACGCCGGCCACCACCTCGCCGTCCCGGTCCCGGACCGGGACGGCGACCGATCGGAGCCCCTCCTCCAGTTCCTGGTCGACGACCGCGTACCCCTGCCGGCGTACGCGGCGCAGCTCGGCCCTGAGCTGGTCGGCGGAGGTCAGGGTGCGCCGGGTGAGGGGCCTGAGGTCGGCGCGGGCGAGCCGGGCGTCGATCTCCTCGTCCGGCAGATGGGCGAGGACCACCCGGCCGACCGAGGTGACATGGGCCGGGAAGCGGGTGCCCACGGTGATCGACGCCGTCATGATGCGGCTCGTCGGGACCCTCGCCACGTACACGACGTCGTCGCCGTCGAGGACGCACAGCGAGGACGACTCCCCGACCTGCGCGACCAGCCGCTCCAGATGCGGCACGGCGAGGTCGGGGAGGGTGAAGCCCGACAGGTACGCGTAGCCGAGTTCGAGCACGCGCGGGGTCAGCCGGAACAGCCGGCCGTCGGTGTGGACGTACCCGAGGTCGACGAGGGTGAGCAGGAAGCGGCGGGCGGCTGCCCGGGTCAGCTCACAGCTCCGGGCGGCCTCGCTCAGGGTCAGCGCGGGATGCTCGGCGTCGAAGGCCCGGATGACCGCGAGGCCCCGCTCGAAGGACCGGACGAAGTGCGGTTCGCGGGCCCCGCCGAACCGGTCTCGATCGGGCATCGTCGCCTCCAGGAAGACGCACGGAGACCGCACGGAAGCCGCACGGGACCCACACGAAAAGCCGCACGACGAAGCACGGCACGTGCGCTCCGTTCGCACGACGGTGCGCTCTGCGCACGCTAGGAGCACACTTCTGCAACTGTCAACGGCCTTGCACGGCCTGGGCATTGACCCGTGACCGACGGCGTTCTACCTTCCGGCTGAGCACTTCCGTGCGGTGTGCGCACAGTCTGTCGAAGAGCGTTCCCACCAGGGGGAGTCATGCGTCGTCTGCTCATCGGCCTCGCGGCCGGCACTTTGTTCGTCACCGCGACGGCCTGCGGTTCGTCCGGCTCCGGGTCGGACGGCGGTGACTCGGCATCCGGTGGCACCACCACACTCAAGCTCGGCGTCATCCCCATCATCGACGTCGCCCCGCTGTATCTGGGCGAGAAGAAGGGCTTCTACAGCGAGCGCGGTCTCGAACTGGAGCCCACGCTCGCGCAGGGCGGGGCGGCGATCGTGCCCGGTGTCGTCTCCGGCCAGTTCGACTTCGGCTTCAGCAACATGACCTCCCTGCTGGTCGCCCAGTCCAAGAACGTGCCGGTCAAGGCCGTGGTGAACGGGGTCGCCTCCACCGGCAAGGTGGGCGGCGACTTCGCGGCGATCGCCGTGCGGAAGGGCAGCCGGCTGAAGTCCGCCAGCGACCTGGAGGGCAAGAAGGTCGCGGCCAACACGCTGGGCAACATCTGCGACACCTCGGTCAACGAGTCGGTCCGCAAGGACGGCGGTGACCCGTCCGAGGTGGAGTACGTGGAGATGCCGTTCGACCAGATGCCGGCCGCGCTCGCCAAGGGGCAGGTCGACGCGGCCTGTGTCGTGGAGCCCGCGCTCGCCACCATCAAGTCCCAGGGCGGCACCGTACTGGCGTCGAACTTCGTCGACGTGTCGCCGTACCTCACCGTGGCCATGTACTTCACCTCGCAGCAGTACGCCGCGGAGAACCCGGAGACGGTGAAGAAGTTCCAGGAGGCCACGGCGGAGTCGCTCGCGTACGCCGACGCGCACCCGGACGAGGTCCGCGAGATCATCACCACGTACACGAAGATCCCGGAGAACCTGCTGGAGAAGGTCGTCCTGCCCCGCTGGCCCGCCGAGCCGGACCGCGCCTCCATCGAGCGGCTCGCCGAACTGGGGCAGAAGGACGGCCTGTTCGAGAAGGCCCCGGACCTGGACAAGCTACTGCCGTGAGGGGTGCCGACACGCTCCTCGGCGCGGCCGGGCTCGCGGGGTTCCTCGCCCTCTGGGAGGCGCTCCCGCGGCTCGGCCTCGTCGAGGACGACTATCTCCCGCCGGTCAGCCGGGTCGCCGACGCCCTCGCCGACGAACTCGCCGACGAGGCGTTCTGGGCGGCGCTCGGTGACACCCTCACCGGCTGGGCGGTCGGGCTGCTGATCGCCGTGACGGCCGGGATCCTCACGGGGGTGGTCATCGCCGTCGTGCCGTACCTGCGCGAGGCGACGTCCTCCACGATCGAGTTCCTGCGCCCGATCCCCTCGGTCGCCCTGATCCCTCTCGCCGTCCTCCTGTACGGCAGTGAACTGCAGTCGGTGCTCCTGCTGGTGGTCTACGCGTCCTTCTGGCAGATCCTGATCCAGACCCTGTACGGCGTCCAGGACGTCGACCCGGTCGCCGAGGAGACGGCCCGCTCCTACGGTCTCGGCACCTGGGCGCGGATCCGGTACGTCCTGTGGCCGACCGCCCTGCCGTACGTCATGACGGGCGTCCGGCTGGCCGCCGCCGTGGCCCTCGTCCTGGCGGTGACCGCCGAACTCGTCATCGGCGCACCGGGGTTGGGCCGGCGTATCTCGGTCGCGCAGTCCTCGCAGGCGGTGCCGGAGATGTACGCCCTGGTCGTGGTCACCGGGCTGCTGGGGCTGATCGTCAACGTGGGCGCCCGCACGGTGGAGCGGCGGGCCCTGGCCTGGCACCAGTCGGTGCGCGGGGAGGTGACGGTGTGAGACTCGTGCTGCTGAGGCTGCTGTTCGTCGTCGCCCTCCCTCTCGTCCTGGTCACCGTCTGGTGGCTGGCGTCGGACGAGAGCACCGATGTGTTCTGGCCACCCCTGCGTACGATCCTCACCACCTTCCCCGACGTCTGGACGGCCGAGCGGCTGCGCGCCGACGTCCTGCCCAGCCTGCTGCGCCTGTCCGCCGGGTACGCCCTGGCCGCCGTGGCCGGCATCGCGCTCGGCACGGTCATCGGCTCCTACCGCCGGGTGCGGGCGGTCTGCGAACCGGTTCTCGAATTCCTGCGGGCCGTGCCGCCGCCGGTCCTCGTCCCGGTCATCATGCTGTTCGCGGGCATCGGCGACACGATGAAGATCGTCGTCATCGCGAGCGGCTGCGTGTGGCCGGTCCTGCTCAACACCGTCGAAGGCGTACGCGCGGTGGACTCCGTGCTGTCCGAGACGGCCCGGTCGTACGGCATCACGGGCGTGGCCCGGCTGCGGAACGTCGTCCTGCGCTCGGCGAGCCCGCAGATCTTCGCGGGGCTGCGCCAGGCTCTGTCGATCGGCATCATCCTCATGGTCATCAGCGAGATGACCGCGTCCAGCAACGGACTGGGCCACACCATCGTCCAGTTCCAGCGCGGTTTCGCGATCCCCGACATGTGGACCGGCATCCTCGTCCTCGGCCTGCTCGGGTTCCTGCTGTCCGTCGTCTTCCGGCTGGTCGAGCGGCGCGTGCTCGGCTGGTACCACGGTCTGCGCGCATCCTCCCGGCGGTCGTGGTGAAACTCGAGAAGGGGCGGCGGACCATGCTCGACGTACGGGGTCTGAGGAAGGTCTACGAGAGTTCCGGGCGCCGCGTGGAGGCGGTGCGGGACCTCACGTTCACCGTCGACGCGGGCGAACTGGTCTGTCTGGTGGGCCCGTCGGGCTGCGGCAAGACGACCCTGCTGAAGTGTGTGGCCGGGCTGCTGGACCCGACAGCCGGTGAAGTCGTCCTGGGGGGACGGCCGGTGGACGGGCCGCCGCCGGGCATGGCGGTCGTCTTCCAGGAGTACGGGCGCAGTCTGTTCCCCTGGATGCGGGTCCGCGACAACGTCGAACTGCCGCTGAAGCAGAAGAAGTCGGGCAAGAGCCGGCGACGTGAGCTGGTCGACGACGCGCTCGCCTCCGTCGGCCTGTCCGACGCGGCGGGGGCGTACCCCTGGCAGCTGTCCGGCGGTATGCAGCAGCGGGTCGCCATCGCCCGCGCGCTGGCCTACGAGCCGGACGTGCTGCTGATGGACGAGCCGTTCGCGGCGGTCGACGCCCAGACCCGCGCCGATCTGGAGGACCTCGTGCGGGGCCTGTGGCGGGAGCGGGGCATCACGATCCTCTTCGTCACCCACGACATCGACGAGGCCGTCTACCTCGGTGAGCGCGTCCTGGTCCTGTCCGCCTCCCCCACCGTCGTACAGGAACAGCTCAAGGTCGACCTCCCCGCCGAACGCGACCAGTTGCACACCCGCGTGGCACCGCGTTTCGCGGAGCTGCGCACCCATGTGTACGAGCAGATCCAGGCGGCGAAGCGGGGTGTCCCCCTGGACAAGGGGTGACCTCTCAGGACGACACGAGGTGACCTCCGGTGCCGTCGGCGACCTGAACGCCGGCGGCACCGGAGGAGGTACGGCTCACCTCTCCGGGGAGGGCACCACGCTCAGATGGCCCGCCGCGGCGCCCCGGGGGCGGCGCGTCCTGCGCAGGGGGTCGGACGGGCGGCCCACCTCGCGCAGGACGAGGGTCATGCGGTGGTAGCCCATGTCGCGGAGGGTGTCGGGGGTCTCGCCGACGATCCGGCAGTGGGTGGCGCCCCAGCGCGGGTCCGGGTGGACGAGGGGGCGTACGGCCCCGTCGTGCCGGCCGGCGGCGGGGCCGACCGTGCGGAGCCAGTGCGGGAGGCCGTGACGGTAGGCGGCGTCCATGATCGGATCCTGGGCGATGTCCCGGCGGATGGACTGCAGGCCCCGGTCCTGGGGGTGATGCTCCACCGCGGTGGCGAAGTGGGCGAGCATCGGCAGGCACCAGCTGGACTCGTGGTCGCCGAGGACCGTGGCGGCGTCCGGGTGGAAGAGCACGAACCGGAGGAAGTTGTCGCCCGGCATGGCCGTCGGGTGCGGTCCCACGCCGTTGAAGAGCGCCCGGAACGCGGCGTTGGACAGGACGACGTCCCAGCGGTGGTCGAGGACGACGGACGGGAACAGGACGGAATCCTGCAGCACTGCGTAGTCCTGGAGGTACGCCTGCGCTTCCCGGGCTTCGAGACTGTCGGGGACGGGCCGCGGTACCCACCGCTGCCCTCCTGCCTGATACGCCATCGGGAGGTCACCCCTCTTGCCTATGCGGCCTTCTCGCGGCGCCTTGATCCTGCTGCCCTGGGCGGAGTCGTGTCAACTATCGTGGCATTCGACGCCGGTTGACGGCTGAATCTCGCCACAGTTGTGGCGAGACCTGGATGTGAGTTCGACCGAACCGCTAGTCTCCCCGCAGTTCACGGTGTACTTGCCGAGACCGGGGTCTCGCGCCAGGCTTGGATCCACGGATTCCGCAGTACCGCGAAATTGGCCTGAGAGAGACGTAGGAGATCTGTCGGTGACGGATGGCTTCGAGGTTCCGGACGCCGCGGCGACGGTTCTGCTGCCGGCCGTCGTGGCCCGTGTCACCGCGCTGGCGGACAAGCTGCGCGTACGGCACACGGAGGTCTTCGACACCCGACGCCTCTCGGGCGCGTCGGGTGTGCCGGAGGCGGTGGTGAAGGCCCTGCTGAGCGGGCAGCGCGCCGGTGAGCCCGACGTCCAGGCCCGCTTTCTGCAGCGCCTGGACCTGCTGCGACGCACCCGGCTCAAGCCGGGCGGCCGTAAGTACACCCAGCAGGAGATCGCCGACGGCGCCGGCATGTCGCGCCAGCAGGCGGGTGCCCTGATCAACGGGGACCGGCGTCCCACGATGGAGCACTGCGACGCCATCCAGCGCTTCTTCAGAGTGCACGCGGGTTTCCTCACCGCCGAGGATCCCGAGGCGCTGGCGAGCGCCCTGATGCGGACCGAGCAGGAGCTTCTCCAGCAGCTCGCCGACCGTGAGCGCGCGGCGGCCGAGGCCGCGGACGACCCGTTGCAGCGGCTGCTGCAGAACCACGGGGTGCGCTCCATCGCCTGGCGGGCGGCACAGCTGCCCACCGACCAGCACCGCGACAAGGTGGCGGAGTGGCTGGACATGCTGCTGGAGAGCGTCAAGCGGCCCGAGTCCTGACCGGGGGAGAACTGTGGGCATCGGAAAGGAAATGCGCCGTCTGTGCGGCGAGTTGGTCGGCGAACTCACGCTGCCGGCACCGGCGGACCCCGCCGACCTCTACAGCGCCCTGTGCGACGCCATGAGCAGACGCCGCGGCCGCCCCGTCCACTACCGTACGGCCGTCTTCCCGCCGGGCACGGCCAGTGGGCTGTGGCTGGACATGGCCGAGCAGGACCTGGTCGTCATCGAGGAACGCACCGCGCCCGACCACCAGTTGGTGATCCTCGGCCACGAGCTGTGGCACATGCAGGCCGGGCACTGCGGCCGCCACGTGGAGGGTGCCGCGGTCGCCACGCGCTTACTGAGCCAGGACGCCGATCTGCACGCGACCGTGCTGAAGGTCGCCGCCCGGACCCGTTTCGACCTGACGGACGAGCAGGACGCCGAGAGTTTCGGACTGCTGCTGGCCAGCAAGTGCCGTACCTGGCTCGCCGGTTCGGCGCTGCGCGGGCCGGTGCGCCGCGATCACCTGGCCGGCCGCATCGGGGCCTCCCTGGGCTACCGCGGGCCGCAGGGCTGAGCGGCCGGGAACACCGAGAAGCAACGGACGCAGAGACGCCGAGACGCCGAAGACATGGACGGGTCCAGCTACTACATTCCTGCCGTCGCGATGACGATCGCCCTCGCCTCGAAGACACCCGCGCTGCTGCGGAACTGGGGCGACCCACTGATCAGGTCCGTGTGCGCGCTGATGACGCTGGCCGCCCTGGTCTTCTGCTTCGCCGCGCCGCCGACGATCACCGAGGTCAACCGCGTCACCGGCGTCGCGAACATGTCGGCGGCCGTCGTCTACCTGCTGCTGAGCGCCTTCAGCGGCTCCTGCCTGGTGCTGATCACCAACTGGCGGGGCGGACCGCCCGACACGACACGCCGCCTCTCGCACCGCTGGATCGCCGGGTACGGCGCGGTGTGCGCGGCGATCGTGCTGCTGTTCGTGCTCGGCGAGGCCCCCGTGGAGCGGGTGCGGGACTTCGACACGTACTACGCCACCACCCCGTTCCTGCGCGAGATGATCGTGCTGTATCTGATCGGCTTCACCGCCGCGGGCGTCGCGATGAACGTCATGTGCTGGCGCTGGGCGCTCCAGGTGCGCGGCTGGCTGCGCGCCGGGCTGGTGATCATCGCGTTCGGTTTCCTGCTCAACGTCCCGTTCGCGGCCGTCAAACTGATCGCCGTGGTCACCCGCTGGCAGGGCGGCGACCTGGACTACCTGAGCACGTACGTCGCCCCCGTGCTGTCGTCCGTCGGCGCGCAGATCTGCGCGCTCGGCTTCTGTCTGCCGCTGGCCGGAGAGCGCCTCGGCGACTCCTGGACCATCTGGTCCATGTACCGTCGACTCGGCCCGCTGTGGCGGGAGTTGCGTCCCGTCTGGGCCCAGGCGAGCCACGAGGTGCGGATCTCCTGGTGGGCGCCGGCCCGGCTCCAGATGACGCAGCGGGAGTCCGACATCCACGACGGCATGCTCAGCCTGTACCCGTACTTCGACTCCGAGGTACGAGCCAAGGCGTACACCGCCGCCGTCGCGGCGGGCTCCGAGCCCGTCCAGGCGCGGGCCGAGGCCGACGCCGCGATGGTGACGGCGGCGGTACGGGCCAAGGAGGACGACCCGGAGGGCCGGGTCATCAGCTCCGCCACGGCCGACGCCCCCGCCCCGCCCGCCGAGAACCCCCGTGACCTCGTACGGATGTCCATCGCCCTGCGTCAGTCACCCGTCGTAGCGGCCGCCCGTGAATGGGCCGCCGCGACCAGGTCAGAGAGCGACTTCCATGAGCGAACCCGTTAGCGGCCCGAGCGACACCGCGGTCACGGCTCCCCGGCGTGCCGTCGTCGTCGGCGCGGGCCTGGCCGGCCTGCTGGCCGCCGCC
>NZ_LRTR01000460.1 GCF_001550375.1 Streptomyces europaeiscabiei
GCCGTCGCCCTGCCCACGCCGCGCCGGGCCGACCCCTGCGCGGACCCGGACCGGCCCGCCTCCAAGATCCGGGCCGAGCTGGGTGCCACGGACCGTCCGTTGCTCATGGCCGTCGGCACGCTGGACCGCCATCGGGGGTACGACACGCTGCTCGACGCCGCCCGGGAATGGCGCGGCCTCGACCCGGCGCCGCTGCTCGTCGTCGCGGGTGAGGGGCCGCTGCGGAGCGTCCTGCAACGCCGTATCGAGAACGAGGAGCTGCCCGTACGGCTCGTGGGGCGGCGCGACGACGTCTCCGAGCTGATCGCGGCCGCCGACATCGCGCTGCTGCCCGGCGGCCCCGAGGCCCGCTCCGTCCTCGCCCAGGAGGCGCTCCACGCACGCGTGCCGCTCGTCGCCGCCGCCGTCGGATCGCTGCCCGACCTGGTCGGCGACGGTGCCGAACTCGTCCCGTACGGGGACGCCGAGGGGCTCGCCACGGCCGTCGTACGCCTTCTCGGCGACCCGGCTCGCTGTGAGACGCTGCGGGAGCGGGGCACGCGGCAGGCCGCCACCTGGCCGACGGAGGACGAGACGGTGGCCCAGGTGCTCAGCGTCTACGACGAGTTGACGCAGCTGCGGCCGCTCACCTGACGCTCACGGCCTCAGGCGACGTGTCGGCGGGCCCGTAGTGCCAGGCTCAGGGCCAGGACGGCCTGGGGGTCGTCCAGGTCGGTGCCGAGCAGCTCGCCGATGCGGGCGAGGCGGTTGTAGAGGGTCTGGCGGTTGAGATGCAGCTCGCGGGCGGTCTCCGCCTTGCGGCCCGCGTGCGCCAGATACGTCTCCAGGGTGGGCAGCAGCGGGGGCTTGGCACGGTCGTCGTGGTCGCGGAGGGGGCCGATCGCGCGGTCCACGAAGGCGGCCAGGTCGGGGTGGTCGCGCAGCCGCCACAGCAGCAGGTCGATGTCGAGGCGCCGGGCGTCGTACCAGGGGCGGTCGGCCAGCCCCTGCGCGGCCGTCGCCGTCTCCGCCGC
>NZ_LRTR01000461.1 GCF_001550375.1 Streptomyces europaeiscabiei
GTCGGCGACCGCCGGGCGCTCCGACTCCGCGCGCAGGCCCAGCAGCAGCGGGACACGGCCCTCGACCGGGCGTACGCCGAGCAGGACGGGCACGCCCACGGAGGCCAGCTCCTCGGCCACCGCGCGGGCGAGGACGGCCCAGCCTCCCCCCTCGGGGGAGAGGCCGTCGGCGAGCCGCATGACGACGGGGAGCAGGGGGCCGCCGCCCGGCTTGAAGCCGAGGACGCGGGCCTGTGCGGGGGCGTCCTGGGCCTTGACGCGGCCCTCGGCGAGGTCGGTGAGGAAGTCGCCGCGTCCGCGCGCCGCCAGTTCCTCCTCCTGTCGGGCCTGCATCAGGACGACGGCGAGGACGCCGGCCGCGCGCTCGGCGGCCATCCGGTGCACCGGGGCCAGGGGGGCGACGACGGGGAGGAGGACCAGCCGGGCCCTTACCGAGCCTGCTCCGGGGCCGCCTCCCGGTACGTCGACGATGGCCGTCCCGGCCGGAGGCGCGTCCTGCTGCCGGTCGCGCAGCCCCTCCCACACCTGGAGCGGATCGGTCTCCGCGGGGCCGGTCCCGGCGGCGTACAGGAGCTGCCCGTCGGCGGTCTCCAGGAAGACCGGGTTGCCGCTGAAGCCGGCCAGGATGTCGAGGACCTGGGGGATCCCGCCCCCGCCGAGCAGGGCCTCGGTGCAGCGGCGGTGGACCTCCTCGGCCTGCTGGAGGAGCGCGTAGTGGCCGTTGACGATCTCGGTGTGGATCTCCTCGGTGACCGTCACGAAGGCCACCTCGCGGTGCAGTTGGACGAGGGGCAGACCGGCCGAGCGCGCCGTCTCGACGAGGGCGGCCGGGAGCCGGGTGAAGCGCGGGCCCAGTTCGATCACGAGGGCCGAGATACCGCGCTCGGCGAGGGTCCTGACGAACGCGCGCTGGTCGGCGGGACGGGTGCCGAGCCCGTACCCGGTGGTCAGCAGCAGTTCGCCGCCCTTGAGGAGCGAGGCGATGTTCGGGACCTCGCCCGCGTGCACCCAGCGCACGGTCCGGTGCAGCCGGTCGGCGCCGGCCAGGATCTCGGGCAGCCCGCCGCGCAGTCCGGGCAGCTCCAGCGCCCGCCGCACGGTGATACCGCCCTGCGCCTCGCTGCCGCCACCTGGTGCGCGGGTGTCACGGGTGTCCATGGAGCGGACGGTACCCGCTCGTCAGGCCGGCGGGATGTTGTGGTTGAAGCGGAAGACGTTGTCGGGGTCGTACCGGGTCTTCACCGCGGTCAGCCGGCGGTAGTTGTCGACGCCGAGACCGGCCACCACCCGGTCGGCGCCCTCGTCGCCGACGAAGTTGAGATAGACCGCGCCGGTGCTCCACGGCCGCACGTCGGCGCGGACGTCGCGTACCCACCGCACGCACCGCTCGTCGTCCGCGGGGTCCTCCCAGACGCCGAAGGGGTGCACGACCCACGGGGAGTTCCGGTACGGCACGGGGTAGTGATCGGGGCCGTCGGCGATCGCGCCACCCAGCGGGAAGAGAACGTGCTGGGTGCCGGTCGGCACGGGCATCGTCCAGGCACGGGTGGCGAAGAGGTCCACCAACTCGTCCGGCAGACCGGTCAGATACTCCGCCGACCAGTAGTTCCGCATGCCCGGCGGGTCGTCGATCATGCACTGCACGTCCGCGTACGGCATCGCGCCGACCACCTCGGCCTCGTGCGGCAGCGCCAGCAGCGGCTGGGCGACCTTGCGCATGTCCTCCTCGGTGCCCGCGTACGTCAGCAGGACACCGCACGCGAGCCTGCCCACCAGATGCTCGGGCACGAACTCCTCGGGTGGGCCGGTCAGATAGAGGACACCGCCGCTCGCCTCCGGTGGGCCGTTCTCGATGACCTCGCGGTACACGCGCAGCACCTCGGGGCCGTGTTCCGGGAGGTAGAGCAGCAGGGCGATGGCGAACGCGGGCAGTTCGTGCAGCCGGAGGGTGAGTGCGGTGGCCACGCCGAAGTTCCCGCCGCCGCCGTGCAGCGCCCAGAACAGGTCCGGGTTCTCCTCGGCGCTCGCGCGGACCGTGTGGCCGTCGGCGGTCACCAGTTCGGCACCGAGCAGGTTGTCGACGGCGAGGCCGAAGGTGCGGTCCAGCCAGCCGCTGCCGCCGCCGAGGACGAAGCCGCCCACGCCCGTGGTCGACGCCCGGCCGCCCGTGGTCGCCAGTCGGTGGGGTCCGGTGGCGCGGTCGAGATGGCTCATGGTGGCCCCGCCCTCGACCCGGACGCTCATGGACCCGGGGTGGACCGTGACGCCGTGCATCCGGCGCAGGTCGATGACGAGGCCGTTGTCGTTCAGCGCCATTCCGGCCACACTGTGGCCGCCGCCGCGCACCGCGATCTTCAGGTCCAGATCGCGGGCGAAACGCACGGAACGGACGACATCGGTCTCCTCCGCGCACTGCGCGATCACGGCCGGACGTCGGTCGATCATGGCGTTGAAGACCGTGCGGGCGTCGTCGTACCCAGGATCCCCCGGCGCGAACACGTCGCCGGACAGATCCTCGCGCAGCGCGGTGAGGGCAGCGCGCGCCTTCGAGAGGGGAGCCATGGTCAGCCGCCCCCTTTCGGTCAGGGGACAGGTCTCTTCCCAGGCTATGCGGGGGCGACGGATCGGTCCTGGTGAGCGGCTCCCCGTCGCGCGTCCGAGCACCCGGAGCCGGGGTCGGCCGGGGACAGGTTCCGCGGCTCGGCGGTTACGAGGTGCCGCTGCGCCGACCCTCCCCCTCAGCGGCACGATTGCCCGCAGCCGGGACAGCCGGCACGGCCTGCTGCAGGAAGGCGCAAGCGCTTGCCGCGCGCGCCTGCCCACACCCCGGTCCGCCGCCGTGCGCGCCGGACCGGACGGCGCACTCAGCCGCCGTACGCCCCCGAGGCGGTCAGCCGCAGGGCCGTGTCGATGAGCGGCACATGGCTGAACGCCTGCGGGAAGTTGCCGACCTGGCGCTTGAGCACCGGGTCCCACTCCTCGGCGAGGAGACCCAGGTCGTTACGGAGGGAGAGCAGCTTCTCGAAGAGCTTGCGGGCCTCGTCCACGCGGCCGATCATCGCCAGGTCGTCGGCCATCCAGAACGAGCAGGCGAGGAACGCTCCCTCGTCGCCCGGCAGCCCGTCCACGCCCTCGTCCTCGCCGGAGGTCGGGTAGCGCAGGATGAAGCCGTCCGTGGTCGACAGCTCGCGCTGGATCGCCTCGATCGTGCCGATGACCCGCTTGTCGTCCGGTGGCAGGAAGCCCATCTGCGGGATCAGCAGCAGCGAGGCGTCCAGCTCCTTCGAGCCGTACGACTGTGTGAAGGTGTTGCGCTCCTTGTCGTAACCCTTCTCACACACGTCCCGGTGGATGTCGTCGCGCAGCTCGCGCCACTTCTCCAGCGGGCCGTCCGCGTCGCCCGACTCGATGAGCTTGATCGTGCGGTCCACGGCGACCCAGGCCATGACCTTGGAGTGCACGAAGTGGCGGCGCGGACCGCGCACCTCCCAGATGCCCTCGTCCGGCTCGTCCCAGTGGTCCTCCAGGTAGCGGATCAGCTTCAGCTGGAGGAGGGAGGCGTAGTCGTTGCGGGCCAGGCCCGTCATATGGGCCAGGTGCAGGGCCTCGGTGACCTCGCCGTACACGTCCAGCTGGAGCTGGTGCGCGGCGCCGTTGCCGACCCGGACCGGGCCCGAGTTCTCGTACCCGGGCAGCCACTCCAGCTCGGCCTCGCCCAGCTCCCGCTCACCGGCGATGCCGTACATGATCTGCAGGTTCTCGGGGTCGCCGGCGACGGCCCTGAGCAGCCACTCGCGCCAGGCGCGGGCCTCGTCGCGGTAGCCGGTGCGCAGCAGCGAGGAGAGGGTGATGGCCGCGTCGCGCAGCCAGGTGTAGCGGTAGTCCCAGTTGCGGACGCCGCCGATGTGCTCCGGGAGGGAGGTGGTCGGCGCGGCGACGATGCCGCCGGTGGGGGCGTACGTCAGGGCCTTCAGCGTGATCAGTGAGCGGATCACGGCCTCGCGGTAGGGGCCGTGGTACGTGCACTGCTCCACCCAGTCGTGCCAGAACTCCTCGGTGGCCCGCAGCGACGGCTCGGGCTCCGGCAGCGGCGGGGGCTGCTTGTGCGAGGGCTCCCAGGAGATCGTGAACGCGATCCGGTCGCCGGGCGTCACCGTGAAGTCGGCGTACGTGGTCAGCGCCTTGCCGTACGTCTCGCACTCGGTGTCGAACCACACCGAGTCCGGCCCGGCGACGGCCACCGTGCGCCCCTCGTGCTTGTGCACCCAGGGCACCACACGGCCGTACGAGAACCGCATGCGCAGCGCCGAGCGCATCGGCACCCGGCCGCTGACGCCCTCCACGATCCGGATCAGCTGCGGGGCACCGTCACGCGGCGGCATGAAATCCGTCACACGGACCGTGCCGCGTGGGGTGTCCCACTCGGATTCCAGGATCAGCGAGTCGCCTCGGTACCGGCGGCGGGAGGCCGTCGGCGGCTCGGCGTCCGAGGCGTGCGCGGGGCCCAGTCTCCAGAATCCGTGTTCCTCGGTACCGAGCAGTCCCGCGAAGACGGCGTGGGAGTCGAAGCGGGGCAGGCACAGCCAATCGACCGTGCCGTCCCGGCAGACCAGCGCTGCGGTCTGCATGTCTCCGATGAGTGCGTAGTCTTCGATGCGCCCGGCCACGTGCAACTCCAGTCGAACGGCCACGTCGTCGCCCCCCGAGGGGCGGTCGCTGTGCGGTGTGCGGTCAGGGGACCCAAGGGAACGACAAAGGAACCATGTTTCCAGAGTGATCCAAGGGACGGTGTCATGCGATGTCGCTCAACGATCCTCAACGCAAATGAGGCGGTCGTTGCTCAACGGACTGACAAGCTCTCATGATTACCGGAGACGGGCGGGGGTGGTGCCGTCGCGCCGGCCGCGCTCGGCAGCGAGTGTCCGAAGAGGATACGACGCACCGGAGGGCTCCGCGTGCCGCTCCAGGCAACGCGAGTGGGCCGAACGGGTGAGCCAGGGGTGAAGGCCGACCGCGATTCGCCGACCGTCGTACGTGTCCGTGTCGACCCGTGCGCGGAGCGTGGCCGGAAGCGATCGTGTCCTGTCGCTGATACCCTGGTAGCCCGTGGACCGGTGGGCGCCCCGACGCAACAGGGACCCCCGAACCGCAGCGAAGGCACCCCCGACGGATGAGATCGGGCGGCGGCCGACCCGCACACCGAACCGCGACCACGGGAGCCCCCTCTTGGCCATGCCGCCCGCTGCTTTTCGAAACACGACGACCAAGCACATCTTCGTCACCGGGGGTGTCGCCTCGTCGCTCGGCAAGGGTCTGACCGCCTCCAGCCTCGGCATGCTGCTCAAGGCCCGCGGGCTGCGCGTCGTGATGCAGAAGCTCGACCCCTACCTGAACGTCGACCCCGGCACGATGAACCCCTTCCAGCACGGTGAGGTGTTCGTCACCAACGACGGCGCCGAGACCGACCTGGACATCGGCCACTACGAGCGCTTCCTCGACCGCGACCTGGACGGCTCGGCCAACGTCACCACCGGCCAGGTCTACAACACGGTCATCGCCAAGGAACGGCGCGGCGAGTACCTGGGCGACACCGTGCAGGTCATCCCGCACATCACCAACGAGATCAAGCACCGCATCCGGCGCATGGCCTCCGACGAGGTCGACGTCGTCATCACCGAGGTCGGCGGCACCGTCGGCGACATCGAGTCGCTGCCGTTCCTGGAGACCGTCCGCCAGGTCCGTCACGAGGTCGGCCGTGACAACGTCTTCGTCGTCCACATCTCGCTCCTGCCGTACATCGGTCCGTCGGGAGAGCTGAAGACGAAGCCGACCCAGCACTCGGTTGCGGCTCTGCGCAACATCGGCATTCAGCCAGATGCGATCGTGCTGCGCTGTGACCGTGAGGTGCCCGCCGCGATCAAGCGCAAGATCTCCCTTATGTGCGACGTCGACGAGGCCGCCGTGGTCGCGTGTCCCGACGCCCGCTCGATCTACGACATCCCGAAGACCGTGCACGGCGAGGGCCTGGACGCCTACGTCGTCCGCAAACTGGACCTGGCGTTCCGCGACGTGGACTGGACGACCTGGGACGACCTGCTCGACCGCGTCCACAACCCGCTCCACGAGATCAACCTCGCGCTCGTCGGCAAGTACATCGACCTGCCCGACGCCTACCTCTCGGTCACCGAGGCCCTGCGCGCGGGCGGCTTCGCCAACAAGGCCCGCGTGAAGATCAAGTGGGTCACCTCGGACGACTGCAAGACCCCGGCCGGTGCCGCGGCCCAGCTCGCCGACGTCGACGCCATCTGCATCCCCGGCGGTTTCGGCGACCGAGGTGTCTCCGGCAAGGTCGGCGCCATCCGCTACGCCCGCGAGAACAAGATCCCGCTGCTCGGCCTCTGTCTCGGCCTGCAGTGCATCGTGATCGAGGCCGCGCGCAACCTGGCCGACATCCCGGACGCCAACTCCACCGAGTTCGACTCCGCCACCGCGCACCCGGTCATCTCCACCATGGCCGAGCAGCTCGACATCGTCGCCGGTGAGGGCGACATGGGCGGAACGATGCGCCTGGGCATGTACCCGGCCAAGCTCGCCGAGGGCTCGATCGTGCGCGAGGTGTACGACGGCAAGGAGTACGTCGAGGAGCGCCACCGCCACCGCTACGAGGTGAACAACGCCTACCGCGGGGAACTGGAGAAGAAGGCCGGCCTGCAGTTCACGGGAACCTCGCCCGACGGCAAGCTCGTCGAGTACGTCGAGTACCCGCGTGAGGTCCACCCGTACCTGGTCGCGACCCAGGCGCACCCCGAGCTGCGCTCCCGCCCGACCCGCCCGCACCCGCTCTTCGCGGGGCTGGTGAAGGCCGCGGTGGAGCGCAAGACCGGTAAGTAAAACCGGGCGGCACAAGAGCTGTACGGTGACCGGGGTGCGCGTCTTTCGGGATGTGTGCCCCGGTTTCGTTGCTGTACGTGTGGGAGGACGAGTCGACATGACGATCAAGGACACCGCCGAGGAGTGGGAGGTCCGGGCGAGCGAGACGCCGTTCGTCGGCAACAAGACCTCCGTGCGCACCGACGAGGTGGTCATGCCCGACGGTTCGGTCGTCCGCCGCGACTACCAGGTCCACCCCGGCTCCGTCGCCGTCCTCGCCGTCGACGACCAGGACCGGGTCCTGGTCGTCCGGCAGTACCGCCACCCCGTCCGCGAGAAGCTGTGGGAGATCCCCGCCGGACTGCTCGACGTGCCCGGCGAGAACCCCCTGCACGCCGCCCAGCGCGAGCTGTACGAGGAGGCGCACGTCAAGGCCGAGGAGTGGCGGGTGCTGACCGACGTCTACACCACGCCCGGCGGCTGCGACGAGGCCGTACGGATCTTCCTGGCCCAGGACCTGTCGGAGGCCGAGGGGCAGCGGTTCGAGGTGGAGGACGAGGAGGCCGACATGGAGTTGGCCCGGGTGCCCCTGGCCGAGGTGGTGCGCGGGGTTCTCGCCGGGGAACTGCACAACAACTGCCTGGTGGTGGGGGTGCTTTCGCTGGTGGCGGCGAGGAGCGAGGGCGTTGTGGAGTCGCTGCGCGCGGCCGAGGCACCGTGGCCCGCTCGGCCGTTCGAGTCCTGAACCCGCTTTCACGGCAACCGCACACCACCAGTCGTACGATCTGCTGATCCGATCGAGCGACCTTGCCGCCCTGCTCCGCCCAGATCGTCGCAGAGCGTGAACTAGGCTCGGGAAACGCCCGAACCGGAGTCCCGGCGGGCTTGCTCGTGCGGTGGGACGGGAGAGTGGCCCGTGGCGGATCAGGCGGTCGACGTCGGGGGTGCCCGGGTGTCCGGAGCAGGGCGGCCCCCGGCTGCCGAGGCCGCCCTTACGGACAGTCAGTTCCTCGGCCGGACAAGAGAGTTGAAGGAACTGCGGGCCGACATCGGCCGGGCCGGGCTCAACACCCTCGCGGGCCGGAAGGCGCCCCACGCGCGCGTGCTGCTCATCGCCGGCCGGCCCGGCTTCGGCCGCACCGCGCTGGCCGAGGAACTCGTACGGCAGGTTACCGACGGTTACCCCGATGGTGTGCTGCGGGCCCGGCTCACCGAACCCGACGGCACCCGGGTGCCGGTCGAGCGGGCGGCGCGGCACCTGCTCGGCGAACTCGGGCTGCCGGCGCCGGCCGGTGCCGACGAGGACGACCTCAGTGAGGCGCTGCGGGCGGCGCTGGCCGACCGCCGGGTGGTGGTCCTGCTGGACGACGCGGCCGACGCCGAACAGGTCGACGCGCTGCTGCCGGACACCCCCGACTCCCTGGTCGTGGCGGTCTCCGAGGGGCCGCTGACGGGCATCTCCGACGTCCGCCCGTGCACGCTGGGCGGATTGGACACCAAGTCCGCCGTGGAGCTGCTGGAACGCTTCAGCGGCTCGGTGCGCATCACCGTGGACCCCCGCTCGGCCGAGGGGCTCGCCGAGGTGTGCGGGTCCCAGCCCGCCGCGCTGCGGCTCGCCGGGGGCTGGCTGGCCGCCAGGCCCGCCGCCGCCGTCTCCGACCTGGCCAAACAGCTGCGCGCGGAGAACGACGACAGTCCGCCGCTGGCCAGGGTCCTCAAGCTGGCGTACGCCTCGCTGCCGACCTCAGCCGCCCGGATACTGCGCCTCCTCGCGCTCGCCCCGGCGGGCCTGGTCGACCCGCACATCGCCTCCGGGCTCGCCGGCTGCTCGGTCGGCGCGGCCCGCACCACGCTGGACGACTTCGTGGCCCTCGGGTTCCTGCACCAGCCCGATGCGGGGCTGCCGCAGTACGAGGTCCCCGGCTGCCTGCAGCCGCTGCTGTGGTCCCTCGCCGAGAGCCAGGAGCGGCCGGGCGAGCTGCAGCTCGCCCGCGCGCGGATGCTGGAGCGGACGGTACGGCTGCTGCAGTCCTGCCGGGCCATCACCGAGACCGACAGCCCGCTGGCCCGCGAGAAGCTCCTCGCGATGCCCAAGGCGCTGCGGTTCCCCACCCCCAGGGCCGCCGAGGAGTGGCTGTGCGTCCGCCGGCCCGCGCTGCTGGCCGCCGCCCGGCTCGCGGTCGCCGACGGGGAGCTGGACACCCTTGCCCGGCGGCTGATGTCCCAGCTGGTCCGGGCCATGGTGGCGCACTTCGGCACCCAGGCCGCGGCACCCGACCTGTACGGCATCCACGGGCTCGTCCTCGATGTCGCCGAGCGCCGCGACCTGCCCCGGGAGCAGGCGGCGGCGCTGCTGAACCTCGGCGACCTGGACGCCCGTACCGGCCGTACGAAGGCCGCGCTGGCCCGCTACCGGGCCGCGCTCGACGCCGGACGGCGGGCTAACGACCCGTACGCGACCGGCCGCGCGATGGAATCCGTAGGCGGTGCCCATCAGGAGCTGGAGGACTACGACCGGGCCGCCGACTGGTACGGCAGGGCGCTCGCCCAGCGGCTCGCCCGCGACGAGCGCCAGGACGCCGCCCGGCTGTACGGCCGGATCGCCGCCGCGCACACCTACGCGGGCCGCTACGGGGAAGCGCTGCGCAACTGGAGTTCGGCGCTCACCGGCCACCGCAGGCTCGGCGATGTGGGCGGCCAGGCAAGGGCGTTGAGCGAGATGGCACGCGTCCAGGAGTACGCGGGGCGGCCCGAGGAGGCGCTGCAGACCTGCCAGGAGGCGGCTCAGTGGGCGCAGCGCGCCGACGACACCCGCCTGCAGGCCGCGATCCAGCTCCGGATCGCCGACACCCTGGAGCGGCTCGGCGACCCGGCGGCGGCCCGGCTGCACCGGCAGGCCGCCGAGCGGCTGCTGGACGACGAGGCCCTGGACACCGAAACCCATGAGATCGAGCCGGAACAGGACGCTAACGCCTGCGAAATCCGTAGTGCATCCGCAAAAGATTGATGCTTTGAAAGGCTAGACAGCGGGGAGACCTTCATTAGACTGGCTACGCCGCCGGTTCTCCTGCGGTGTCTCCCGGTGCGCTCCGATACACACGGGTATGCCCTGCATTGTGCGGGCATGTGCCGCTGTGGGTGCGAGCCCCCACCCCTCCGAGCCAAGGACCGTGATCGACGTGAAGGTCGGCATCCCCCGCGAGGTCAAGAACAACGAGTTCCGGGTGGCCATCACCCCCGCCGGCGTGCACGAGCTGGTGCGCCACGGCCACCAGGTCGTCATCGAGCAGGGCGCCGGTGTCGGCTCGTCGATCCCGGACGTCGAGTACGTCGCCGCCGGCGCCGAGATCCTGGCCACGGCCGACGAGGTGTGGGCCACCGCCGACCTGCTGCTCAAGGTCAAGGAGCCCATCGCCGAGGAGTACCACCGCCTCCGCAAGGACCAGACGCTCTTCACCTACCTGCACCTGGCCGCCTCCAAGGAGTGCACGGACGCCCTCGTCCTGTCGGGCACCACCGCGATCGCGTACGAAACGGTCGAACTGCCCAGCCGCGCGCTGCCGCTGCTCGCTCCGATGTCCGAGGTCGCGGGCCGGCTCGCCCCGCAGGTCGGCGCCTACCACCTGATGCGGGCCAACGGTGGCCGCGGTGTGTTGCCCGGCGGAGTACCGGGTGTGCTGGCGGGCCGGGCCGTCGTCATCGGCGGCGGCGTGTCGGGCTGGAACGCCGCCCAGATCGCCATCGGCATGGGCTTCCACGTGACCCTGCTCGACAAGGACATCAACAAGCTCAAGGAAGCCGACAAGATCTTCGGCACGAAGATCCAGACCGTCGTCTCCAACGCCTTCGAGCTGGAGAAGGCGTGCCTGGAGGCCGACCTCGTCATCGGCGCCGTCCTCATCCCGGGCGCCAAGGCCCCGAAGCTGGTCACCAACGAGCTGGTGTCGCGGATGAAGCCGGGAAGTGTCCTTGTCGACATCGCGATCGACCAGGGCGGCTGCTTCGAGGACTCCCGGCCCACCACCCACGCCGAGCCGACGTTCCCAGTCCACGGGTCGGTCTTCTACTGCGTGGCCAACATGCCCGGCGCGGTGCCCAACACCTCCACCTACGCGCTGACCAACGCCACGCTGCCGTACATCGTGGAACTCGCCGACCACGGCTGGGCCGAGGCGTTGCGCCGTGACCCCGCCCTGGCCAGGGGGCTCAACACCCATGACGGAGGGGTCGTCTACCGCGAGGTCGCCGAGGCCCACGGTCTGGAGCACGTCGAGCTGGCGTCGCTGCTCGGCTGACCCGCCGTCGGAAAAGCCGCAGACCGGCCGCCGACCGGCTGCTTCAAGTCACCTTTCGGTAAAAGGCGATACGTCAACACAGGTCGTCAACGGCACCTTCCCGGCCGGATCTTGCCCGACAAGGTCCGGCCGGATGTGTGTATGGTCACTTTGCGACACTCGCGCAACTCGCCTCGAACGTAACCGTTCGGATGTTTCGCGCACCGGTGAAACCTGCCGTGCGACGGCCCTACGCCCTTGACAGCCGCATGTTTCATTGCCGACACATCGGGCCGGGTCCGGCGGATTGTGTTGCTGCGGACCGCCGACACGCCATAGAGTCGCCAGCTGTCGGCATGGTGCCACGCTGACCTATCTAGAAGTTTCCTGGTCACCAAGGAGGTAAGACGACTTGTGAATGAGTCGACATTTACTCCCGGGGGTGGTCAACCAGGAATGTCTGCGCCGGTCTCGGGCCCCACAGGGTTCGCGGCTGTCGGCTCGGTCGCTGTCCGCACCTTCGCGGCCCACCAGAGCCCGCAGGCAACTCCGACAGCACTCCAGAGCATGGATGGCCTACACGTGAACGCCATGGCCGGCGACGGAAGTGGCGGGGTCCACAACCACTTCGCCGACTACGACGAGCTGCCCGACGGGCACTTCTACGACCCCGACGCCGAGTACGAACCCGATCCGGAGTACGCGGCCACGCTCGCGCCCGACGCGGCCCGCCAGCGCCGCGAGCGCATCGGTCCGACCGGTCGCCCGCTGCCGTACTTCCCGATCCCGGGCCCGCTGACCGACCACGGCCCCGCGAAGATCATCGCGATGTGCAACCAGAAGGGTGGCGTCGGCAAGACGACGTCGACCATCAACCTGGGTGCCGCGCTCGCGGAGTACGGCCGCCGGGTCCTGCTCGTCGACTTCGACCCGCAGGGCGCCCTCTCGGTCGGCCTCGGGGTGAACCCGATGGAGCTCGACCTCACGGTCTACAACCTGCTCATGGAGCGGGGCATGTCGGCCGACGAGGTCCTGCTGAAGACCGCGGTCCCCAACATGGATCTGCTGCCGAGCAACATCGACCTGTCGGCGGCAGAGGTCCAGCTGGTCTCCGAGGTCGCGCGCGAGTCCACGCTGCAGCGGGCGCTCAAGCCGCTGCTGGCCGACTACGACTACATCGTGATCGACTGCCAGCCCTCGCTCGGCCTGCTCACCGTGAACGCCCTGACGGCCGCACACAAGGTGATAGTGCCACTGGAGTGCGAGTTCTTCGCCCTGCGCGGTGTCGCGCTGCTGACGGAGACCATCGAGAAGGTCCAGGAGCGGCTCAACCCCGACCTGGAGCTCGACGGCATCCTCGCCACGATGTACGACTCGCGCACCGTGCACAGCCGTGAGGTCCTCGCGCGTGTCGTCGAGGCGTTCGACGAGCACGTCTACCACACGGTCATCGGGCGCACGGTCCGCTTCCCGGAGACCACGGTCGCCGGTGAGCCGATCACCACGTACGCCTCCAACTCCGTCGGTGCCGCCGCCTACCGTCAGCTCGCCAGGGAGGTGCTCGCCCGGTGTCCCGCCGAGTGAGTCTGCCGGGGGCCGACGAACTCTTCCGTACGACAGGGGGAACGGCGCTGCAGCCGTCCGCTCCCCGGCGGGGGCCAGGCGGAGAAGTCCGTGTGCCCGCTCCCGCCGGGGACAGCGACGGGGCCGTCGGCGCGGAGGACGCACCGGCGTCCGTGCCCGTGCGGGGCGGTGACGGCGAGGGGTCCGAGCACGTGGCCGCCGACGCCGAGTCCGACGGTGATCAGCCGCG
>NZ_LRTR01000462.1 GCF_001550375.1 Streptomyces europaeiscabiei
AGCGGGCTGTCGCTGCCGGGCGTCAGCCGCAGCCGCAGGAAGGTTCTGCCACCGCCGCGCCCCGCAAGCGGGGGCGGGGCTCCGGGCGCCGCCCCAGTGGGCGGGAGCGGCACGACGAGAAGATCACGGTGTACGTCTCCGCCGAGGAGCTCATGGATCTCGAACACGCGCGGCTGGTGCTGCGCGGGGAGCACGGGCTGGCCGTCGACCGCGGACGCATCGTGCGGGAGGCCGTCGCCGTGGTGCTGGCGGATCTGGAGTCCCGAGGGGACGCGAGCATCCTCGTACGACGGCTTCGTGGGCGGTAGGGGTAGCCTGCGGGGGTTATGACCTCGTATGACTCCTCTGCGGCGGCCTCCGGCGGTTCGGGCGGTCGTCGGCGTGCGCTGGGGAGGGGGCCCCTGGCTCCGCCGGTCGAGCCGGACACGGGCGAGTCCTCGGCTCAGGAGCGGTCTTCGGCCGAGGCCGGTGAGGCGTTGTGCCCACCCGTTCCGCCTTGCGGAACGCCTGCCCACAGCGCCGGCGGCGGTGACGTGGAACCGCCCGCCGTCGTCCCTGCCGAAGCCGAAGCCGAAGCCGAAGCCGAAGCCGAAGCCGAAGCCGAAGCCGGCGCTGTGCCGGATGTGTCCGACCAGGCCGGAGAATCCGACGACGGGGTCTTCAAGGTTCGGCTCGCCAACTTCGAGGGGCCCTTCGACCTCCTCCTGCAGCTGATCTCGAAGCACAAGCTGGACGTCACCGAGGTCGCGCTCTCCAAGGTCACCGATGAGTTCATGGTGCACATCCGGGCGATGGGGCAGGACTGGGACCTGGACGAGACGACCGAGTTCCTGGTGGTCGCGGCGACGCTGCTGGATCTGAAGGCGGCCAGGTTGCTGCCCGCCGCCGAGGTCGAGGACGAAGCCGACCTGGCGCTCCTCGAAGCGCGGGACCTGCTCTTCGCCCGGCTGCTGCAGTACCGCGCGTACAAACAGATCGCGGAGATCTTCAACCGGCGGCTGGACGAGGAGGCGCGGCGGTACCCGCGGACCGTCGGGCTGGAGCCGCAGCACGCGCAGCTGCTGCCCGAGGTGGTCATCAGCATCGGGGCGGAAGGATTCGCCAGGCTGGCCGTGAAGGCGATGCAGCCGAAGCCGAAGCCGCAGGTGTACGTCGATCACATCCACGCGCCGCTGGTCAGTGTGCAGGAGCAGGCCGGGATCGTCGTCGCGCGGCTGCGGGAGCTGGGGGAGGCGTCCTTCCGGGTGCTCGTCGCGGACACCGACGACACCCTCACGGTCGTCGCCCGTTTCCTCGCCCTGCTGGAGCTCTACCGGGAGAAGGCCGTGGCCCTCGACCAGGAGACCGCGCTCGGGGATCTCGTCGTGCGGTGGACCGGTGGGGACGGGGGCGCGGAGCCCGTGGTCACGGACGAGTTCGACCGGCCGCCCGAGCCGCCCGAGCCGTCCGAGGAGGAGAAGGCGTGAGCGAGGAGAGAACCGGGGTGCCCGCAGGTCCGCGTACCGTCGCCGACCTCGACCTCAAGCCCGCCCTGGAGGCCGTCCTCATGGTCGTGGACGAGCCCGCGACGGAGGAGCACCTGTCGAAGATCCTGGAGCGGCCCAGGCGTCAGATCGCCAGGGCGCTCAGGGAACTGGCCGACGAGTACGCCGTACAGGGCCGTGGCTTCGAGCTGCGGCTGATCGCCGGCGGGTGGCGTTATTACACCCGGCCCGAGTACGCCGCAGCCGTCGAGCGGTTCGTGCTGGACGGGCAGCAGGCCCGGCTGACCCAGGCCGCGCTGGAGACGCTGGCCGTGGTCGCGTACCGGCAGCCGGTGAGCCGGAGCAGGGTCTCCGCCGTGCGGGGAGTCAACTGCGACGGGGTCATGCGGACCCTCCTCCAACGCGGTCTGGTCGAGGAGGCGGGCGCGGAACCCGAAACAGGTGCGATCCTGTACAGGACGACGAACTACTTCCTGGAGCGGATGGGCCTGCGCGGCCTGGACGAGCTCCCGGAGCTCGCGCCCTTCCTCCCGGAGGCGGAGGCGATCGAGGCCGAGACGCTGGAAGGGGTCCCGTCGTTCGATCCGGACGCACCGGACGCAGATGCAGACGACACGACGACGACGGAACTTTGATGCGAAGCAGTGGCAGCGGCAGTGGCAGGAACAACGGGCGCGGCAACCCCCGGGGAAGCGGTGGGGGCGGTAAGCCTCGCGGGTCCGGTGGAAGCGGCTCCCAGCCGAAGGGCGGGGGAGGGCGCGACGACAGGCCGAAGCGCGAGTCCAAGCCCCGTCCCGAGGAGCGCCGCTACGACGTGGGCCCCGACGCCACCCACGAAGGACCGAAGTCCGGGCGGGGCAACGCGGCCCGCGGTGGTGCCAAGGGCGGCCCCAAGCAGTCCCCGAGCGGTGGGCGCGGCCGTTGGGCCCCGGCGACCTCCCGCGAGTACGACGCGCGGGCGGAGGAGCGCAACCGCGAGCGGTACGCGGGCAAGAAGGACGTCAAGCCGCCCAAGACCTTCCCGGGCGCCGAGCAGGAGGGCGAGCGGCTGCAGAAGATCCTCGCGCGCGCGGGCTACGGTTCCCGGCGCTCCTGCGAGGAGCTGATCGAGCAGGCCCGGGTCGAGGTCAACGGCGAGATCGTCCTGGAGCAGGGCAAGCGCGTCGACCCCGAGAACGACGAGGTCAAGGTCGACGGGCTGACCGTCGCGACGCAGTCGTACCAGTTCTTCTCGTTGAACAAGCCGGCCGGCGTCGTGTCGACGATGGAGGACAACGAGGGCCGTCAGTGCCTCGGCGACTACGTGACCAACCGCGAGACGCGGCTCTTCCACGTCGGACGGCTCGACACCGAGACCGAGGGCGTCATCCTGCTCACCAACCACGGTGAACTGGCGCACCGGCTGACCCACCCCAAGTACGGCGTGAAGAAGGTCTACCTCGCGCACATCGTGGGCCCGATCCCGCGCGACCTGGGCAAGCAGCTCAAGGACGGCATCCAGCTGGAGGACGGCTACGCGCGCGCGGACCACTTCCGGGTCGTGCAGCAGACCGGCAAGAACTACCTCGTCGAGGTCACCCTGCACGAGGGGCGCAAGCACATCGTGCGCCGGATGCTGGCGGAGGCCGGCTTCCCGGTCGACAAGCTGGTGCGCGTCGCGTTCGGGCCGATCACCCTCGGCGACCAGAAGTCGGGCTGGCTGCGCCGGCTGTCGAACACCGAGGTCGGGATGCTGATGCAGGAGGTCGACCTCTAGAGTTCCACCGCGTTCGAGCAGTGGGCCGGTCCCGGGTTTGCCTTCGGGGCCGGCCCTTTGCCGTTCCCGGCACCGCTCTTGGCTTCCCTTTCCCCGTAAAAGGGTTGTGCGCCGACCTCTGCCCTTTTATAGTCGGTATGACTATTAGTCATGGTGACCATAAAGGGGGCGGCGGGCATGACCGCACCTGTCGGGGCGTCGAACGGCACCGCACCGGAGGGCTACGACAAGTACGCCTACGAACCCTTCGCCGTCACCGTCGACCTGGCCGTCTTCACCGTCCGTGCGGGCACCCTCCAGGTGCTGCTCGTCGAGCGCGGGCAGGAGCCGTACGCGGGGCGCTGGGCACTGCCCGGCGGGTTCGTGCTGCCGGACGAGTCCGCGGAGGAGGCCGCCTGGCGCGAACTCGCGGAGGAGACCGGGGTCACGGACGCCTCCGGGCTCCATCTGGAGCAGCTCCGGACCTACAGCGAGCCGGGGAGGGACCCGCGGATGCGGATCGTCACCGTCGCGTTCGCCGCGCTGTTCCCGGACCTGCCCTCCCCGCACGGCGGTGGTGACGCGGCACAGGCCCAGTGGCTGCGGTTCAACGCCATCGGTCCGCTCGCCTTCGACCACGACCGCATCCTCGCCGACGCCCACGAACGCGTCGGCGCCAAGCTCGAGTACACCTGTCTCGCCACCTCCTTCTGCCCGCCCGAGTTCACGCTCGGCGAGCTGCAGCAGGTCTACGAGACCGTGTGGGGCACTCCGCTCGACCGGCCCAACTTCCGGCGCAAGGTGCTGGCCACGCCGGGCTTCGTCGAACAGGTGCCCGGCGCCGCCCGCCTGACCGGCGGTCGCGGCAAGCCCGCCGCGCTGTACCGCGCGGGTGGGGCCACCGCCCTGCACCCGCCCCTGCTGCGACCCACCACGGAAGGACGGCCCTGATGACCATGACGCTGCGTACGAAGCGCTCCGCCACCGGATCCCTGATCGGACTCGCCCTCGGAGACGCCCTCGGCTTCCCGACGGAGTTCAACGACATCCCGTCGATCCTCGCCAAGTGCGGCCCCTGGCGGAAGATGGAGCTGCCGAGGCCCGCGATCGTCACCGACGACACGCAGATGACGCTGGCGCTGGCGCACGGGCTGCGGGCGGCCATGGACCGCGGGTCACTCGGCGCCGAGGCGCTGGAGAGGGCCGTCCGCAAGGAGTTCGTGGACTGGTCCCGCTCGCCGGAGAACAACCGCGCCCCCGGCCGCACCTGCCTGGTGGCCTGCGACCTCCTCGCGGTCGAGCGCCACCCCTGGCAGTTCGCCAGCCAGATCGGCTCCAAGGGCTGCGGCGCCAACATGCGGGTCGCGCCGCTCGGTCTGATCGGCCCGCTCAGCGACGAACAACGCGCGGGAGCCGCCCAGTTGCAGGCCGCCCTCACCCACGGCCACCCCACCGCCCTCGCCGCCTCCGACCTCACCGCCCACGCGATACGGCTGCTCGCCCAGGGCACCGAACCGATGGGCCTGGTCGGCCTGCTGCGCTCCTACGCGTACGAGAACCGTGCCCGCTACCATGCGCGCTGGCTCGGCGACCTGTGGACCTACAGCCAGGACCCCTCGCCCGAGCACTACATCTCCCGGGGCTGGGACGAGTGCCTGGAGGCCCTGGACCGGGTCCGGGACGCCCTGCGGCTCCCGTCGCCCGAGACGGACCCCTGCCTGGCCACAGGAGAGGGCTGGATCGCCGAGGAGGCCCTCGCCACCGGGCTGCTGTGCTTCCTGCTCTTCGTCGACGAGCCCGTCACCGCGCTGCGCCGCGCCGCCTGCACCTCGGGCGACTCGGACTCCATCGCCTGCCTCACCGGGGCCTTCGCGGGCGCCTACCACGGGCCGGACGCCTGGCCGTCGGAGTGGGCGGACCGGATCGAGTACCAGGGTGACCTCGTCTCGCTGGGAGCCCTCTGGGACGCTTGAGGGATGACCGACGCCCTCGACATCGACCTGGCCCCCGTGGTCGCGGAACAGCCCGACCCGCTGCTGTTCGCCACCGTCTCCGGAGCCCACCTGTACGGTTTCCCCTCGCGCGACTCGGACGTCGACCTGCGCGGTGTGCATCTGCTGCCCGCGGCCGAACTGGTCGGGCTGCGCGAGCCGGAGGAGACCCGGTCGAAGATGTGGGACCGGGACGGCGTCGAGATGGACCTCGTCACGCACGACCTGCGCAAGTTCGCCCGGCTGATGCTGCGCCGCAACGGCTATGTGCTGGAGCAGCTGCTCTCCCCGCTCGTCGTGCACACGAGCGAGGCGCACCGCGAACTGATCGCGCTCGCCCCCGGGGTCCTCACCCGTCACCACGCCCACCACTACCGGGGGTTCGCCGTCACCCAGTGGCGGCTCTTCGAGAAGACCGGCGAACTCAAGCCGCTGCTCTACACGTTCCGGGTGCTGCTCACCGGCGTCCACCTCATGCGCAGCGGCAAGGTGCAGGCCCATCTGCCCACGTTGCTCCCGGAGGTCGAGGAGGCCCCCGCGTATCTCCCGGACCTCGTCGCGGCGAAGGCGGCCCACGAGCACGGCAAGGCCGACGTCGACCAGGAGCGGGTCGGGGCGGACGTGGAGCGGCTCCAGGGCGTACTGGACGAGGAGCAGGCCCTGTCAGCGCTGCCGGAGAACCCGTCCGCCTACGACGCCCTGCACGACTTCGTCGTCCGCGTCCGGCTCGACGGCCTGAAGGTCCGAGTCGGCCCGAAGGGCTGAGGCACGCCGGGTCCGTACGACGAAGTCCTCGACCCGGTCCCGGTCCGGCTCAGGCGGCAGCGGGCTGCGGGCCGCCGCCTCCTCGGCCTCCGTGGCCAGCCGGGCCATCCAGGACTCGACCCTGGCCCACGGGACCTCGCCGCGCTTCACCTCCAGCAGGGGTTCGCGCTGGTCACCCACGTCGATGATCAGCGTGCCCGTGCGCAGCAGGTCGCGGCAGCTCATCAGGAGGCGGAGCAGATGCATGGCGTGCTTCCAGCGGGGGGCGCCGTGCGTGCGGACGTCCGCGCCGAGCTTCTTGCGCTGTCCGAGGGCGTAGCGGGCGAACGTCTCGTGGGCCTGGCGGGACAGGAACGCCCCGCGCAGGGCGAGCAGTTCACGGCCGGTGGCGTCGACGTGCTCCACCAAGGGGGAGTGCAGACACTCCAGGATGTTGGGGTTGGCGCGCAGGGCCAGATCGCAGAACCGCTCCAGCTCCCAGCCGAACTGCTCCTCCGCCGGGCCCTCCACGTGGGTCGGCGGCTTCTCGAAGCGCCAGAACAGCTCGGTGGGAGCCAGGAAGACGCCCCGCCGGTCCGTGTCGCTGTCGTCCGTCGCGAGACCGAAGGCCCGTGAGCCCATCACGCAGGCGTAGATCGTGTGGTCGCGGACCAGGGCGTGCGGGTGCGGGGGCTCCATGCCCGGGAGCGTACGTGCCGGCTCAGGCCGGCTGAATCGAATTTCCCGCGACCGTGATCTCCTCGGCGGGCAGCGGCTGGGTGGCCGGACCCTTCACCACCGCACCGTCCGTGATCTTGAACTTGCTGCCGTGACACGCACAGTTGATCGTCTCGTCCGAGACGCTGCTGACGATGCAGCCCGCGTGGGTGCAGACCGCCGAGAAGGCCTTGAAGTCGCCCTCCTCGGGCTGGGTCACGACGATCTTCCGGTCCTTGAAGATCTTGCCGCCGCCCACCGGGATGTCGGTCGTCCTCGCCAGCTCCCCGCCGCCGGTACCGGCGTCCCCCGGCGAGGTCTCGTCCCCGGAGTCGCCGCCGTCGTCGCCGTACTCACCGCACCCCATGAGCAGCGCCGCCGTGCCCGCCGCGCCGGTGGCCAGCACCGCGCGCCGCGTGGAACCCATCGTCATGTCGTCACTCCGAACGTACGGAAGAACCAGAGGGCGGAGGTCAGCCAGACGACCGTGAGAGCGGTGAAGACGAGACCGCCGACGATCGGCAGGAGCCAGCCGGGGAGTCGCTCCGAGCGGAGCAGCAGCATCTTTGCACTGAAAACACCGAAGAAGAAGCAACCCAGGAGAGAGTGCCACAAAACGCGCGGTTCGTACGTCTGGAAGCCGAGGGCGTACAGGCAGTGCACCGCCACCGGTACCGCGATCAGGAACGCCGCCCGTCCCGACCAGCGGTGCAGCACCCCCGACCAGCCCGGGCCCGGCAGCTTGCCGTACATCATCAGAGCCGACGTCAGCTGCACGAGCGCGAAGCCGAACGACGCCGTCGCCAGCCATGACTTCACGGCGCCCGTGCCGCTGAAGCCCGCGAGGTTGAACGCGGTGCCCGCCGGGTCGTGCACCTTGCCGTAGGTGCCGAGTCCGACCGCCACCGCGCACGCCACGAGGGCCGGGACCAGATAGCGGGAGGCGCCGCCGGGGCCCCGGGCGGGGGCGGGGCGCGGGGACGGGAAGTCCTGGGTGGCGGCGTTCGGGTCGACGGTCATGAGCTGCTCCCTGCGGTGAGGGGTTCCTGGGGGCGTCGTGGTGGGCCGAGCGCCGTGTCACGGTGCGACGGGGCGGGCTGTGAGCCGCTGCCCGTCGATCGTCACCGCCCCCGTCTCCGGGTCGATCTCCGGTGCTGTCGTGGGCTTGCCGTCGCGCTTGAGGATGCCGACCTGGCGGCCGTCCGGCAGGACGATCCAGCCGCCGTCGACCTCGGCCCCGCGTACGTCGGCGGTCGCGCGGTACAGCCCCGAGGGCTTGACGGTCCTGGGCGCCGTGAAGCCGTACTCCTGACCGCCGATGTCGACCGTGCCGCGGACGCTCCTCCCCTTCAGCGTGCCGTTCAGCTCGGCGCCGTCCTTGCCCGTGAGCTTCATGCCGCCGTCGTCCTCGACCTCGCCCTTGAGCCAGGACTCCTCGTCGCGGCCGTCGCAGAAGTAGGCGACCGCCTTGCCGTCGCGCAGTGTCACGGCGATCGCGGCGGAGTCGTCGTCGGTGCGGCCCGCGTAGTCGGCGTCGGCCGGCGGGGCGGGCGTCTGGCGCGCCGAAGGCGAGGTCCTCGTCGGCGACGGGCTCGTCGACGGGCTCGGCGACGCCGAGGCGGACGGTGGGTCGTTCCTGGTGGACGACGAGGTGGCGCGGGTCCCTGTGGTCGCGTTGAGCGACAGCATGAACAGGGCGAGCAACAGCCCGCCGAGAAGGGTGAGAAGTGGTCCGGAGCGCTTCATACGAGCCTCCCCCGAGGCGTGGCGCGGACGGCCTCCCCCATGCAAGCGGACATGGGGGACGGCGTCCAGGGGCGCGCGGAGGTGTTTCACCCCAAGTGGCGGGACAGTGACGTTCGCGTGACATTGTCACGGTCTGCGACGGTGATCCTCCACCGAGGGTCCTTCCCTACCGGGTGTCTCGGCAGGCGGGCGCCGCGCACCGGCCCGGGGCGGGCTGACTAGGCTGGTTGTACAGAGAGCCGGGATGTACATCAGCAAGGAGCAGAGCCGTGGCGGTACGAGCGGTCCGGGGCGCCGTCCAACTCGAGCGGGACGAGGCGGGGCACATGGACGAGCAGGTGGGCGAGCTGCTCACCGCGGTCCTGGAGCGCAACGGGCTCACCCCGGACGACCTGATCAGCATCTGGTTCACGGCCACCCCCGACCTGCACAGCGACTTCCCGGCCGCCGCGGCCCGCAAGCTCGGCATCGTCGACGTACCGCTGATCTGCGCGCAGGAGCTGGACATCGAGGGCGCCATGCCCCGGGTCGTCCGGATCCTCGCGCACATCGAGTCCGACCGGCCGCGCTCCGAGATCGCGCACGTCTACCTGGGCACCGCGGCCGCACTCCGCAAGGACATCGCCCAGTGAGAACCGCACTCGTCATCGGCACCGGGCTGATCGGCACCTCCGCCGCCCTCGCCCTGGCCCAGCGCGGCGTCGCCGTCCACCTCACGGACCACGACCCGGAGCAGGCCCGTACGGCGGCCGCGCACGGCGCC
>NZ_LRTR01000463.1 GCF_001550375.1 Streptomyces europaeiscabiei
GATCGTCGCGGCCCCGCCCGCGCACGTGGCCGCGACCCTCGCCGACGCCATGCGCCGGGGCCTCGCGCGCGGCTACCTCGACGTGGCCTCCGTCAAGGGCGGCCCCCGCCGTGAGCTGGAGGAGCTGGGCCTCGACCTCTCCGCCTACATCGGCAGCCACCCCATGTCGGGCCGCGAGAAGTCCGGCCCGCTGGCCGCCACCGGTGACCTCTTCGAGGGCCGGCCCTGGGTGCTCACCCCGACCCGGGACACCGACACCGAGGTCCTGAACCTGGCGCTGGAGCTGGTCTCGCACTGCCGGGCCGTCCCGGTGGTCATGGACGCGGACGCCCACGACCGGGCCGTCGCCCTCGTCTCGCACATGCCGCACCTCGTGTCCAGCCTGGTCGCCGCGCGGCTGGAGCACGCCGAGGAGTCGGCCGTACGGCTGTGCGGGCAGGGCATCCGGGACGTGACCCGGATCGCGGCCTCCGACCCGCGCATGTGGATCGACATCCTCTCCGCCAACCCCGGACCGGTCGCCGACCTCCTCGCCGACGTCTCGGCCGATCTCGACGAGACCGTCCAGGCCCTGCGCGCCCTCCAGGCCTCCGACGAGGCCAAGCGCCGCGAGGGCGCCACCGGCATCGAGGACGTCCTGCGCCGGGGCAATGCCGGTCAGGTCCGGGTCCCCGGCAAGCACGGGTCCGCTCCGCGGGCCTACGAGGTGGTGGCGGTGTTGATCGACGACCAGCCGGGGCAGCTGGCCCGTATCTTCGCCGACGCGGGGGCCGCCGGGATCAACATCGAGGACGTGCGCATCGAGCACGCCACCGGGCAGCAGGCCGGCTTGGTGCAGCTGTTGGTGGAGCCGAAGGCGGCGGTCGTGTTGACGGGGGCGTTGCGGGAGCGGGGCTGGGCGATTCGGCAGTAGGGGGCGGGAAGGTGTGGGTGCGCGGTATCGGGGGTGCGGGGGCCGGGGTGGTCTTCTCGCCCCCGCCGCCCCCACCCGTCCCATCCCCGGGGCTCTGCCCCGGACCCCGCCGGGGGCTGTGCCCCTGGTCCCCGCTTCGGCCTGGACGGTCTCGTCCTCGAACGCCGGACGGGCTGGAGGGGCGGCCGGGCGGGCCACGCGTACCCAGTACCCTTGTGCGGGGCGTCTTCCGTCTCGCCCCACCACCTCGGACCAGGAAAGGTGCTCCCCAGTGGAACGCGCCACAGTGATCGTTGCCATCGACGGCCCCTCCGGCACGGGCAAGTCGAGCACCTCGAAGGCCGTGGCCGCACAGCTCGGGCTGAGCTACCTGGACACGGGCGCCCAGTACCGGGCGATCACGTGGTGGATGGTCAACAACGCCATCGACATAGAGGACCCGTCGGCGATCGCCGACGTGGCCGGGAAGCCGGAGATCGTGTCGGGGACGGATCCGTCCGGGCCGACCATCACCGTCGACGGCACGGATGTCGCCGGGCCGATCCGCACCCAGGAGGTGACCTCCAAGGTCAGCGCGGTGAGCGCCGTACCGGAGGTGCGGGCGCGGATCACCGAGCTGCAGCGTTCCATCGCGTCGGGCGCCGAGAACGGCATCGTCGTCGAGGGACGGGACATCGGTACGACCGTGCTGCCGGACGCGGACCTGAAGATCTTCCTCACCGCCTCGCCGGAGGCCCGTGCCGCCCGCCGCAGCGGTGAGCTGAAGGGCGCCGACGTCCAGGCGACCCGCGAGGCGCTCCTCAAGCGGGACGCGGCCGACTCCAGCCGTAAGACCTCGCCGCTCGCCAAGGCGGACGACGCGGTCGAGGTGGACACCTCGGACCTCACCCTCCAGCAGGTCATCGAGTGCGTGGTCACCCTCGTCGAGGAGAAGCGGGCGGGAAAGTGAGCGAAGCCTCCGCGGACCGGGCCCCGTCGGCCCGGGAAACCTCGGCCCGGACCCCGTCGGCCGAGGCTCCTTCGCTGCGCGGTGCCGAGGTGGGCCGACGCATCGGCGTCGGCCTGATGTACGGGCTGTGGAAGCCGCGTGTGCTGGGCGCCTGGCGGGTGCCCGCGACCGGTCCGGTGATCCTCGCCGTGAACCACTCGCACAACATCGACGGCCCGATGGTCATGGGCGTGGCACCGCGCCCCACGCACTTCCTGATCAAGAAGGAGGCGTTCATCGGTCCCCTCGACCCCTTCCTGCTCGGCATCGGGCAGGTGAAGGTGGACCGATCGACCGCCGACCGCACCGCCATCACCCAGGCGCTCGCCGTCCTGGACAACGGAGGCGTGCTCGGTATCTTCCCCGAGGGCACCCGTGGCGAGGGCGACTTCGCCTCGCTGCGTGCCGGGCTCTCCTATTTCGCCGTGCGCGGCGACGCGCCGATCGTCCCGGTGGCCGTACTGGGAAGCACGGAGCGGCGCGGACGGTTGATGAAGGGGCTGCCCCCGCTGCGCTCCCGCGTCGACGTCGTCTTCGGCGACCCGTTCGAGGCGGGCGACGGCAGCGGACGGCGTACGCGCAAGGCCCTCGACGAGGCGACCGTGCGCATCCAGAAGCATCTCGGCGCGCACCTGGAGCATGCCCGGCGGCTCACCGGCCGCCGGTAAAACGCCGGGCGTCCGATCGGGCGCTGGGCGACACTGAGTAGTGGATCAGCCGGCGGACAAGCCGGGTGCTCCACCGATCACCACGATGAACTACGAGGTACGGACTTCATGAACGACCAGTTTCCCTCCGAGCACGAGCACGGAGAGCTTGGCGACGCCGAGTACGCGGAGTTCATGGAGCTCGCCGCGGTAGAGGGCTTCGACATCGAGGACGTCGAGGGCGCGATCGAGGAGGCGGGCCACGGCCCGCTGCCCGTCCTCGCCATCGTCGGCCGCCCGAACGTCGGCAAGTCGACGCTCGTGAACCGGATCATCGGCCGCCGCGAGGCGGTCGTCGAGGACAAGCCCGGCGTCACCCGCGACCGCGTCACCTACGAGGCCGAGTGGGCGGGCCGCCGCTTCAAGGTCGTCGACACCGGCGGCTGGGAGCAGGACGTCCTCGGTATCGACGCCTCCGTCGCCGCCCAGGCCGAGTACGCCATCGAGGCCTCCGACGCCGTCGTGTTCGTCGTCGACGCCAAGGTCGGCGTCACCGACACCGACGAGGCCGTCGTCCGGTTGCTCCGCAAGGCCAACAAGCCCGTGGTGCTCTGCGCCAACAAGGTCGACGGCCCGAGCGGCGAGGCCGATGCCACTGCTCTGTGGGCCCTCGGCGTCGGTGAGCCGCACCCGGTCTCCTCGCTGCACGGCCGCGGTACCGGCGACATGCTGGACGCCGTCCTGGAGGCCCTGCCGGAGGCACCCGAGCAGACCTTCGGCACAGCGGTCGGCGGCCCCCGCCGTATCGCCCTGATCGGCCGCCCGAACGTCGGCAAGTCCTCCCTCCTGAACAAGGTGGCGAACGAGGACCGCGTCGTCGTCAACGAGGTCGCGGGCACGACCCGTGACCCGGTCGACGAGCTGATCGAACTCGGCGGTGTCGTCTGGAAGTTCGTCGACACGGCGGGCATCCGCAAGCGTGTCCACCTCCAGCAGGGCGCCGACTACTACGCCTCGCTGCGCACCGCCGCCGCCGTCGAGAAGGCGGAGGTGGCCGTCATCCTCATCGACGCCTCCGAGTCCATCTCGGTCCAGGACCAGCGCATCGTGACGATGGCCGTCGACGCGGGCCGCGCGCTGGTCATCGCGTACAACAAGTGGGACACCCTCGACGAGGAGCGCCGCTACTACCTGGAGCGGGAGATCGAGACCGAGTTCGGTCAGGTCGCCTGGGCGCCCCGGGTCAATGTGTCGGCGCGCACCGGCCGCCACATGGAGAAGCTGGTCCCCGCGATCGAGACGGCGCTCGCCGGCTGGGAGACCCGCGTCCCGACGGGCCGCCTGAACGCCTTCCTCGGTGAACTGGTCGCCGCCCACCCGCACCCGATCCGGGGCGGCAAGCAGCCCCGCATCCTCTTCGGCACCCAGGCCGGCACCAAGCCCCCGCGCTTCGTCCTCTTCGCCTCCGGCTTCATCGAGGCCGGTTACCGCCGTTTCATCGAGCGTCGGCTGCGTGAGGAGTTCGGCTTCGACGGCACCCCGATCCACATCTCGGTACGGGTGCGCGAGAAGCGCGGCAGGAAGAAGTAGGAAGCCCGCACGACATGAGGAGGCGGCCACCCGGATGTCCGGGTGGCCGCCTCCTCATGTGCCCGCTTCAAAGACCTCGGCGTGGTCCCGGCGGCAGCGGGGAGGGGATGTGGTGCATCCCCGTGTGCCCGGTGGGGATGCGCCCCACCGGCTGCCACACGGCTGTCGTCGTGGACGTGTGACCGGGCTGTGTCTCGCGCTGGGTGGCGAGATGCCCCGCCGCGTTCCGGGCGCCGTACGAGCCGGAGGTGTACGACCCGGTGGTGCGATGTCCCCCCGAGCCGTGCGACAGGCTGCCGAAACCCGTGAACCCCATGTCCTCCTCCCCGTGCCGGTCGCCCGGCAGGGTCCGGTAGGTCCTGACCCACTCCGCGTAGAGCGTGTCGTAGATGGGCGTGGCCGAAGGATCCTGTGTCGGCCGCATGGACGGGATCGACGGATAGGACTGGCGGCGAGGAACGTCGTATGCGTGCACGCCTGTGCCAACGACCCCGCCGCGGAAGGGATGCGGTAGCTCAACCATTCAGCCTCCGGCCCGAAACCGTGCCCCGAAGGGCGCGGGGCTGTATCGAGATGCACTCCGCCGCGTGGGCGCGACCCGTTCCGTGCGACCCGCGGTCACCTGACCAGCCTCACTGCTGCGGCGGATTGTCACGGCTCGCCGAGCGGAGCGATCAGGTCCCGGCCAGCGGCAGCGTCGCGGCCACCAACTTTCCGTTGGCCGCCGCCTTGTCGAGCGCGTCGCGCAGCAGGTCCTCCCGCGGCTGCCGTCCGATCGACCCCACCGGCGCCGCGAACATCAGCACCTGCTGATGCTTGTTCGCGGCCGCCCGCCACGCGTCGGCGACCTGCAGCGCCTGATGGGCCTGCCACCACGCGACCGGCGAACCACCGGAGCCGCCCGGCTGCAGGATGGCGTGCAGCTGACCCATGGCGAGCAGGACGGACCAGCCGTGCAGTACGGGCGGCACGGAGTCGATCTGGGGAAGCGGCATGAAGCCCTGCTCGATGAGCAGTGGCAGGAAGTCGTCGCCCACGCCACTCGTGCCGGGGCGGGCGATGGGGGCGGTCGGTTCGACGACCAGCGCCGGGTGCAGCTCCCCGCTGAGCAGGATCAGTCCGCTGGTGACGCCGAGCACGGCCTGCTCGGGCACGGCCTGGGCCGTGGCCGGGCTGTCCCCGGCGATGGAACGGGCGGCGCCCTGCAACTGCTCCTCGGTGACCTGGACGACCTGGGAGGGCAGACAGGTGGCGTGGGCGAAGGCGAGTACGGCTGTCTCGTCGCCGACGAAGAGAACGGTGCTGGTGCGCTCCTGCTCGGAGTCGCCGGGGGTGCGGCACGACGTGCAGTCGTAGCCGCCGGGGGCGTTCTCCCCGGCGAGCAGCCGGTCGGCCTCTTCGTCGCCGATCTCGGCGCGTACCTCGTCGCTGACCTCGAGCATGCGCGGCACGGGTGGCTCCTCGGGATGCGGTGCGTGTCGGTGCCGGGTGGCGCCCGGCCCATGAGCACGGAGGTTCCGGCTCATGAAGAAGACAACGGGCGATCTGTGGCCGGAGTCACGCCCGACGACGAACGGAATCGAACCAACCGGAGCGCAGGGTGAATCCATGGGCGGAATTGGTTACTCCGCGCCAACTTCCCGAGGGTGCGGCGAGGTTGACCCGGTGAAGTGGGTCACAGATCGTCAGGGTGCCTGGCCGACATATCAGGAAATCAGGGAATGAAGTGGGTGTCCGGAATTGGTTGCTACTCGCGGTAACGGTGAACTGGCCTCGGAGGACGGGTGATTGCTTGCTGACGGCTCGTCAACCTCCATACATTCCCGGCCGTGTGCAACGAGCACCGCTCGGGTACGTCCGCCGGCCGCGCAGAGCCAGACAGCGCGCAGCACCACCACCACCGTCGGCGGACGGGGCGGAGCGCGACACCCGCGTCCATGCGCGGGAAGCGCCCCGTCCTGGGGGCCCCGGGTCCGTGGAGAGGGATCTTCATGTCCGAATGTGCCGATACCACGCGCGGCAGCGCTCGAAAGAAGCGTACGGCGGCGGTCCTCGCCGGGGCGGCGCTGCTCGCCCCGCTCGGCCTCCTGGCCGTCACCGGCACCGCCTCGGCGGCCGACAGTGGAGTGTGGGACCGCATCGCCACGTGCGAGAGCGGCGGTGACTGGCACATCAACACCGGCAACGGCTACTACGGCGGCCTCCAGTCCGCCGCCCCCACCTGGCGTGCCTACGGCGGCAGCGCCTACGCGGCCACCGCCGACAAGGCCTCCAAGGCCCAGCAGATCGCGATCGCCACCAAGGTCCAGCGCGCCCAGGGCTGGGGAGCGTGGCCCACCTGCGCGCGGCGCGCCGGAGCGTCCGGCAGCGCACCCGCGGCGCCCTCCACCGGCTCGGCCCCCACCGGACCGACCGAGTCCGC
>NZ_LRTR01000464.1 GCF_001550375.1 Streptomyces europaeiscabiei
GGCCCCGTCGAAGGCGCCGCCGCGCCCCGCCGGCCACGCGGACCGCAGTGCCTCCCGCGGTGACTACACCGTCCGCCGGGGCGACACGCTCAGCGGTGTCGCCGCCCGGCACGGGACCACCTGGCGGCAGGTGTACGCCGCCAACAAGGCCGTCATAGGCGGCGACCCCGACATGATCGTGCCGGGCCAGCGGCTCGACCTCTGAACCGTCCGCCGTCCCCGTTCCCCCTGCGCGCGGACGTCCCGCCCGGCACACCCGCCGGGTGGGGCGCGTGTTCCTCCGGACCGCGACGGCCCATGCCGTCTCAGGAGAGTTCCGTCGCCTCGCCGCCGAACGCCAGTGCCCCACGCCGCAGTTCGTACACGAGGACGCCCGGCATGCCGCGCAGCCCCGGCGGCAGGCGCTGTTCGGCGACGACCACACAGCTGTGTAGGCCGCTCAGCAGCTCGTACGTGCGGGCCGCGACCGCGGGTGACATGCCCTGGGTGGGTTCGTCGACGAGGACGACACGCGCGTGGGCCGACAGGGCGCGGGCAAGGGCGAGCATGCGCTGCTCTCCACCGGAGAGGGTGCCGGCGCGGCGGGGGAGCAGGGGTTCGAGCCACGGATAGGCGTCCAGGGCGTACGAGAGGTCCGGCGCGGCCAGTTCGAGGTTCTCGCGCACGGTGAGCGAACCGAAGACGGCCCGCCGCTCCGGTACGAGGACGAGGCCGCGCCGGGCGCGCTCGTACGCGGGCGTCCGGGTGACGTCGACCCCGTCCCACACGACGGCACCGCCGGACAGCGCGACCGTGCCGGCGAGGGTCCGCAGCGCGGTCGTACGGCCGGAGCCGTTGCGGCCGAGCAGCACGGTGAGGCCGGGGCCCGGGGCGGCGAGGGTGAGGCCGTGCAGGGCTTCCAGGGGCCCGTAGCGGACGCGGGCGTGGCGGAGGGAGAGGAGGGTCATCGTTCGACCGCCGGGTCGGGCGGGTCGAGCGTGCCCGGTGAACGCAGGACGTGGTCGGCGGGGCCGGAGGTGACGATCCGGCCCGCCGCCATGACGTGCACGACGTCCGCGACGTCCGTGACGAGGTCGAGGTCGTGCTCGACGACCAGCAGGGCCATGCCGTCGTCGGCGAGGGCGCGCAGCACGCGGGCGAGGGCGGCCACCTCGGCCGTGTCGAGTCCGGCGGCGGGTTCGTCCAGCAGCAGCACGCGCGGGCTCCCGGCGAGCGCCCGCGCCAGCTCGACCCGCCGCAGCGTCCCGG
>NZ_LRTR01000465.1 GCF_001550375.1 Streptomyces europaeiscabiei
CCGCCCTCGGTGCCCGCGTCCAGGCCGACCAGCAGGGCGGCCGCCGCGAGCGCTCCGAGCGTGCTGTCGGCGCCCAGGACGACGATCGCGGCGAACCAGAGAAGGCCGCGGACGGGGTCGTAGGCGGCGGGGTCGAAGGCGCGGACGCCCATGGCGAGCATGCCGCCGCCGAGGGCGGCCAGGGCGGCGCCCGTCACGAACGCCGCCAGCTTCAGCGAGGGGACGTGTACGCCCGCCGCCGACGCGCCCGACTCGTGGTCGCGCATGGCGGCGAGGGCCCGGCCGGTGCGGCCCCGGCGCAGGGCGTGGGTGGCCAGGAGGGCAGTGGACAGCAGCCCCAGCTCCAGGACGTAGTAGGCGCGGTCGCCCTCGAAGCCCGCGGGGCGGGTGAGGGTGAGGCCCGAGGTCGCGTACGGCTGGGCGAAGACGAAGCGGCTCACGCCGACGCCCACGGCGAACGTGGCGAGGGCCAGCGCCAGACCGTGACGGCTGATGGCGGGCCAGCCGGTCAGCAGACCCAGGGGGGCCACGAGGAGTACGGCCACCAGGAGGGCGGTCAGTTCGGGGAGCGCGGGGAGGAAAGGGAGGCGGCCGGCCGACAGCAGTGCCGTGAAGAGCGCGCCCAGGCCCGCGTACGCCGCCTGGCCCAGGGAGATCTGGCCGCCCCTGCCCGTCACCACCACCAGGGAGAGCAGGACCACGCCCAGCGCCGGTACCTGGACGGCCGTGTGCAGGTCCTCGCCCGCGAAGCCCAGCGGGATCAGGAACAGCAGGAGCGTCACGATCCACGCGCCGACGGGTGCGCTGCCCCGCGCGGTCGCCGCGCGGGGCAGCGCGTCGCGGGTGCCCACGCCGGGCAGGACGAGGGCCGCGACCAGGAGGGCCACGACGAAGAGGTTGGCGCCGACGGCCTGGAGCAACGGCTCCGCCCAGCCCGACGGGTGGAGCCGGGTCAGCTGGCTCTGGGCGATCCCGATGCCCAGCGCGACCAGTACGGCCACCGGGAGGCTGCGCATCCGGGCGGCGACCGCCACGGCGACCACTTCCATCACCAGTAGCGGCATGCCGTACGGGTCGAGGCGTACGTAGGGGGCCAGCAGGACGCCCGTCAGTCCCGCCGTGAACGAGCCGAACGCCCAGCCCGCGGCGGCGACCCGGTCCGCGTCGATGCCGCCGAGGACGGCGAGGGACCGGTCGTCCACGACGGCACGGAGTTCGCGGCCGAAGCGTGTCCAGCGGGTGACCACGCCCACGGTCGCCGCGATCGCCACGGCCACCGCCAGCTGATCCCACGGGTCGGCCGACACCAGCGTCGGGGCGTCGTCCCGCGCCCCCTGGCCCCACAGCAGCGCGGCCCCGCCGACGAGGAGGACGAAGACGCCGATCGAGGCGACCAGGGTCTGTGCCGGGTCGTTGCCGAGCACGGCGAGCGGGCGGAACACGAAGCGTTCCAGGGCGAGGCCGACGGCGGGGGCGACCAGGAACAGGGTCACGAGGGCGCCGAGCCAGAGGGGCCACCCCCACTCCACGGTGAACTGGCGCAGCAGATACGCGCACACCATCGCGATCGCCCCGTGCGCGAAGTTGAGCACCCCGGTTGCCCGGTACGTCACGATCAAACCGATTCCGGTGAGGGCCGCCGCGCTGCCGACCGACAGTCCGGCCAGCGTGAGGTCGTAACTCAGGGACGCCATCAGCCCTCCGGGGGCTCGGCGGGGTCGCTCCCGGAGGGCGCTTCGCAGATCGGGCACGGCCGCAGCTCGCCGCCGCTCAGCACCCGGGAGTCCACCGGCACCGCCTCCGCCCTGCCGGCCACCAGGGGGCAGTCCGCGCGGTGCCAGAGGGTGCCGCCGGGCACCATCAGCAGGCTGCCGCTGGTGGCCAG
>NZ_LRTR01000466.1 GCF_001550375.1 Streptomyces europaeiscabiei
CGTCGGCGCCGGCGTCGGCGCCGGACGGCTCGGCGGCGACCAGGAGGCCGTACAGCTCCTCGACGCGCGTGGCGGCCAGGGCGCTTGGGCCGTGGGCGAGCAGGACCGAGCCCGCGATGATCAGCGCGGCGCCGGGGACCGTGCAGGAGGCCAGGTAGGGGAGCTGCCGTTCGGCGAAGCGCTCGCCGGAGACGCCGTACCAGCCGATGACGCACAGCACCGCGCCGCCGGCGAGCGCGGCCCAGCCGGCCCAGAGGACGGGGTGCACGGTCCGCAGTCGGGCTGTCCGCATCGGGGCTCCCACACGTCGTGTGTCTGTCCATCCCAGCCGATGGCTTGCACTATGCCTTCTGCAAGCTGACCCTGAAAGAACCGGGCGCGAGCCGCCCGGACCGACACCCGGTGGTGAGCCAGATGGTTCTCGGGAGCGACCTCAGGCGGGCGAACGGACGGCGGGGCCGCGGCCCACGGGCGGCGGGACGGGGTACGGCCCTGGCGGCCGCCCTCGTCCTCCTCCTCGCCCCGGCCCTCGCGGCGTGCAGTGACGACAGCGGTGGCGGCGGCGACACGGCGCCGCCCACGCCGTCGGTGGAACGGACGACCGGCGAGCCCGGCGAGGCGACCGTGTCCGTGAGCGGGCCCGCGGACACGGCGGCGGCCGAGAAGCAGATCAAGAAGAACTGGAAGACGTTCTTCGACCCGGCCACCTCCACCAAGGAGAAACAGGCCGTGCTGGAGAACGGTGACGAGATGGGTCCGGTCCTCGCGGCGTTCAGCGGTGACGAACGCGGCGGACAGGTGGAGGCCGAGGTCCAGAAGGTCGCGTTCACCTCGGCCACCGACGCCGACGTGACGTACACCCTGCTCCTGGAGGGCGCCACGGCCCTGCCGGACGCGGCGGGCACGGCCGTCGAACAGGACGGCACCTGGAAGGTCTCCGTCAAGACGCTGTGCGGGCTGGTCGCGCTGAGCGGCAATGCGACACCGGGCCCGGGCTGCTGAGACGGCTGCCGCAGGCCTGCTGCTCCTGCTGGCGACGGCCTGCGGGAGCCGGCTTCCGGAGAGCGACTTCGAGGGACGGAGGGCCACCACGGCACCGGCGAGTGCCGAGCCGATGCGCGTCGGGATCATCACCAGCGTCACCAGCCCCGTCGGCGGTACCGCGTTCACCGGGCCGCGCGACGGGGCGAAGGCCTACTTCGCCGCGCTCAACGCGCGCGGCGGCATCGACGGCCGCCGCGTCGAGGTGCGGGAGTGCGACGACGGCGGCAGCGGCGTCGGCAACAACGAGTGCGTGCACCGACTCGTGGAGGAGGACGAGGTGGTGGCGCTCGTCGCCACCACCGCCCTCGACTACGCGGGCGCCTCCCGTGTCGCACGCGCACGCGTGCCCGACATCGGCGGCCAGCCCATCGGCCCGGCGTACGACACGTACCCGTACCTGTACAGCGTCTACGGCAGCCTCGCGCCCCGCAGCGGCACGACCGGCTGGGACGGGAAGCAGTACGGCGGCACCGAGGTCTACCGCTACTTCAAGCGTGTGCACGGCGCCCGTACCGCCGCCGTGGTCTCGTACAACCAGTCCGCGTCGGCCGCGTACGCCCGCCTGGTCGTGCAGGGGCTGAAGGCCGAGGGGTACGAGGTGGTCACCGAGCAGGTCGACTTCGCGCTGCCCAACTTCCGCGCGGTCGCCGCCGACATCAGGGAACAGGGCGTCGACCTGGTCTTCGACGCCATCGACGGCCACGGCAACGCCCGGCTCTGCGAGGCGATGGACGAGGCGGGCGTCGAACTCACCGCCAAGGTCACCAACGTGCAGAACTGGACCTCCACGGTCGCCGAGGACTACAAGGACGCCCCGCGCTGCCGCAACGCCCTGTGGGCCACCGGCTCCAGCCGCAACCACGCGGACGACGGCGACGAGGCCGTACGGGAGTTCCGGGACGCGACGAAGAGTCTGAAGACGCACTCCCAGTGGCAGTTGGAGGGCTGGGCGGCCGCCATGTGGTTCACGGACGCGGCGCGCCGTTGCGCGGGGAGCCGGGAAGGCGTCACGCGCGCGTGTGTCGACCGGTTCATGAACCGCGACGAGCCCTACAGCGCCGACGGACTGCTCGTGCCCGTCCGCTTCGAGCGGCTCACCGAACCCCCGAGGACGCGGCGGACGTGTGTGTCGGTGGCCCGCTGGCAGGACGGTGAGGGGTGGGTGGGCCAGGGGGACATGAACGACACCTGTTTCGACGTTCCACAACTGCCTTACCGGCCCTGATGCGTTTCGAAGCGAACAAGTTCCCTCTTTCGGCTATCGATCGGGCATCCGTTCCAAAACAAGTTGATGATGCTGTCCAACCATTCCCGGGGATGCCGGGTCTAACGGTGTGGTGGTGGACCAGCACCGCCATTGACGGATGACCGGCGAAATCAACGGATGACCAGGGAAATCAGGGGGCTCGGGGGACGCATGCACATTTCTTTCCTCATACACAACGCGTACGGCATCGGGGGAACGATCCGCACGACGTACAACCTGGCGAACACCCTGGCCGAACAGCACGACGTGGAGATCGTCTCCGTCTTCCGCCATCGTGACGAGCCGGTCTTCGACGTCGACCCGAGGGTTCGGCTGCGGGGCCTCGTCGACATCAGGGAGGGCGGCGCCGACAAGGGCCACGCCGACCTGGAGCGCCCCGCCAGGGTCTTCCCGCGCGCCGAGGGCCGCTACGCCCAGTACAGCGCCATGACCGACCGGCGTATCGCCGAGCATCTCTCCTCGGTCGACGCCGACGTTTTGGTCGGGACCCGCCCCGGACTGAACGTGCACATGGCCCGGCAGACCCGCCGCGGGCCGGTCCGCGTCGGCCAGGAGCACCTCACGCTGGACAGCCACTCCCCGGCCCTGCGCGCGACCCTGCGCGGCGTCTACCCGAGGCTCGACGCGCTCACCACGACCACCGAGGCCGACGCGCGCGCGTACGGCTCGAAGATGCGGCTGCCCGGCGTCCGCCTGCAGGCGGTGCCCAACCCGGTGCCCGAGCCGGGCATCGACCCGGCCGACGGCTCCGGCAAGTGGGTCGTCGCCGCCGGGCGGCTCGCGCCCGTGAAGCGCTACGACCTGCTCATCAAGGCTTTCGACAAGGTGCGCGAAGAGCGGCCCGACTGGCGGCTGAGGATCTACGGCGGCGGCAAGCAGAAGGACAAACTCCGCGGCCTCGTCGACAAGTTGGGCCTCTACAACCACGTGTATCTGATGGGCCCCGCGACCCCGATCGAGCCCGAGTGGGCCAAGGGCTCCATCGCCGCCGTCACCTCCAGCCTGGAGTCGTTCGGCATGACGATCGTCGAGGCCATGCGCTGCGGTCTGCCGGTGGTCTCCACCAACTGCCCGCACGGCCCCGGCGAGATCATCGACGACGGCGTCGACGGCCGCCTGGTCAAGGTGGGCAACGTCAAGGCCATCGCCGACGGTCTGCTGGAGCTCATCAACGACGACGACAAGCGGCAGCGGATGGCGCACGCCGCGCTCCAGGACTCCGAGCGCTTCGACCCGTCCCGCATCGCCGAGCGCTACGAGACGCTCTTCGGCGACCTCGCCGCCCGTGGCGGAGGCTCGTCGGTGGGCCGGCTACGAGGCTCACTGCACCGTACCCGTGGCGTTCTGCTCGGCGGAGCGTACGCCGTTCGGGATGCCGGACGTTCCGCCATCAAGAAGGGGCGCACCGCATGATGACGCTGGCTCCGCAGCAGCCCACGCACCGCGACGACCAGGAGGACAGGGCCACGCCCCCGCGCGCAGACTGCGTCGCCGACTTCGCCGGTGGACTGACCTTCGAGGTCGCCGACCGCGGCGAGTCCGACACCGCCCACCTGGTCCTGGTCCGCCGTAACGGGGACCAGCGGGTGCGACTGCCGCTCACCCCGGCCGGCAGAGGCCGTCTGAGGGCCGCGCTGCCGACCAGCGTGGACGTCCCCGAAGGCTACTGGGACGTCTACCTCCAGGTGGCCGACGACGAGCCGCGACGCCTGTCTCCCGGCGTCAACGACCTGCGCTCCCTAGTCGACCGCGCCCCCACCCCCTCCGCCTCCCGGATCGTCGTCCGCATCCCGTACGGCACCAAGCACGGCAACCTCACCATCCGCAGCTGGGAGCGCTCCCCTCACGCCGAGGCCGGCGAACTCCACCTCGGCGACGGCCGGCTGGAGGTGACCGTCCAGCTGTACGGCGCCGAGCCCACGCCCGACGCGTACGCCGAGTTCACCGACCAGAACGGGGTGCTACCCGCCGTACGGGCCACTCTCGCCCCGGACGACGACCGGGGCGGCCTCCGCTTCACCGTCGCCTACGGCGACCTGCGGCCCGGTCACTGGGACCTGTGGCTGCGCCCCCGAGGAGAGGGCGGTCCGCGGGTGCGGGTCGCGCGGCTGCTCGACGACATCGTCGACAAGCACCCTGTCTTCGTCTATCCCAGGATCCGTGCCGAGGCCGAGCAGGGCCCGGTGGAGGGTGAGCCGTACTACACGGCCCACAACGATCTGTCCGTCACGGTCGTCGCCGTGAGCTGACCGATCTGACCGATCTGACCGATCTGGCCGGAGCCACCGAGCCGAGCGGAGCCGGCGAGCCGAGCCGACGTCGGCGGTCGAGGACACACCCTGTCCGCGACCGCTGACACACTCGCCCCCATGTTGGAGACATCGGCACGGCTGCTACGACTGCTCTCGCTCCTGCAGGCCCACCGCGAATGGTCCGGCGCGGACCTGGCCGACCGGCTCGGCGTCACCGCGCGCACGGTCCGCCGCGACGTGGACCGGCTGCGTGAGCTGGGCTATCCCGTCAATGCCAGCCCCGGCACGGGTGGCGGCTACCAGCTCGGCGCCGGGGCCGAACTGCCGCCGCTGCTCCTCGACGACGAGGAGGCGGTCGCGGTGGCCGTCGGGCTGCGCTCGGCCGCCGGGCAGGGCATCGACGGCATCGGCGAGTCCTCCGTACGCGCCCTCGCCAAGCTCGAACAGGTACTGCCGAACCGACTGCGCCGCAGGGTGGGCGCCCTGAACGCCTTCACCGTGCCGCTGCTGCGCGGCCCCCAGCTCTCCGCGGTCGACCCGGCGGTGCTCACCGAACTCGCGAACGCCTGCCGGGACGCCGAGCGGCTGCGCTTCGACTACCGCGACCACGGCGGCACCGCCACCCGCCGTACCGTCGAGCCGCACCGCCTGGTGTGCACCGAACGCCGCTGGTACCTGGTCGCCTGGGACGTCGACCGCGCCGACTGGCGCACCTTCCGCGTGGACCGGGTCACGCCCAGGCCGCCGCACGGCCCGCGCTTCGTCCCCCGCGAGCCACCGGCCGAGGATCTCGCCGCGTACGTCTCCCAAGGCGTCTCCACGCGCGTGTACGCCTCGCACGCCGTCGTACGGCTGCTGGTGCCCCTCCACGAGGCCGCCGAACGGATCTCGCCCTCGGCGGGCACCCTGGAGGCCCACGACGAGCACAGCTGTCTGCTGCGCACCGGGGCCGCGAGCCTCGATGTGATGGCCATTCACGTGATGATGACCGGCGTCGACTTCGAGGTCGTCGAACCGGCGGAGCTGACCGGGGCGATCAGGACCCTTCGGGACCGCCTGTCGGCCGCTCTTGACCGAAGCGGGGATGCGGCGTCCTGTCCTGGCCCTTCCGGGTCTGGGGCGGTGTGATCGCCGCGAACCTCGGATGGTGCAGGTCGAACGCCGGGGCCTCGGAGCGGACCGGGGGCAGCGTCACGAAGTTGTGGCGCGGTGGCGGACACGAGGTCGCCCACTCCAGCGACCGGCCGTAGCCCCACGGGTCGTCGACGTCGACCCGCACGCCGTACCGGGACGTCCTCCAGACGTTGTAGAGGAACGGAAGCGTGGACATGCCCAGCAGGAACGAGCCGATCGTCGAGACCGTGTTGAGGGCCGTGAAGCCGTCGGCGGCCAGATAGTCCGCGTACCGCCTCGGCATGCCCTCGGCGCCCAGCCAGTGCTGCACCAGGAACGTGGTGTGGAAGCCGACGAAGAGCGTCCAGAACTGGATCTTGCCGAGCCGTTCGTCGAGCATCCTCCCGGTGAACTTCGGCCACCAGAAGAAGAACCCCGCGAAGGTGGCGAAGACGACCGTGCCGAAGACGACGTAGTGGAAGTGCGCCACCACGAAGTACGAGTCGGTGACATGGAAGTCCATCGGCGGCGACGCCAGGATCACCCCCGTCAGACCGCCGAACAGGAACGACACCAGGAAGCCGGTCGCCCACAGCATCGGCGTCTCGAACGACAGCGAGCCCTTCAGCATCGTGCCCGTCCAGTTGAAGAACTTCACCCCCGTCGGCACGGCGATCAGGAAGCTCATGAACGAGAAGAACGGCAGCAGCACCGCGCCCGTGGCGAACATGTGGTGCGCCCACACCACCACCGACAGTCCGGTGATCGCCATGGTCGCCCCGACCAGCGTCAGATAGCCGAAGACCGGCTTGCGGCTGAAGACCGGGATGATCTCCGTGATGATCCCGAAGAAGGGGAGGGCGATGATGTAGACCTCCGGGTGCCCGAAGAACCAGAACAGGTGCTGCCACAGCAGCGCGCCACCGTTGGCCGCGTCGAACACCTGCGAGCCGAACCGCCGGTCCGCCTCCAGGACCAGCAGCGCCGCGGCGAGCACCGGGAACGCCATCAGGATCAGGATCGACGTGAACAGCGTGTTCCAGGTGAAGATCGGCATCCGGAACATCGTCATACCGGGGGCGCGCATCCCGATGATCGTGGTCAGGAAGTTCACCGCGCCGAGGATCGTTCCGAAGCCGGCGAGCGCGAGCCCCATGATCCACATGTCGGCCCCGATCCCCGGCGACCGCTCCAGGCTGTTCAGCGGCGCGTAGGCGAACCACCCGAAGTCGGCGGGCCCCGACGGCACCAGCAGCGAGCCCATCACGATCAGCCCGCCGAACAGGAACAGCCAGTACGACAACATGTTCAGCCGGGGGAAGGCGACATCGGGCGCGCCGATCTGCAACGGCATGATCTCGTTGGCGAACCCGGCGAAGGTCGGCGTCGCGAACAGCAGCAGCATGATCGTGCCATGCAGCGTGAACAGCTGGTTGAACTGCTCGTGGTCCACGATCTGGGTGCCCGGCCGGGCCAGTTCGGCGCGCATCACCAGCGCCATCAGGCCGGCCGCCAGGAAGAACAGGAACGACGTGACCAGGTAGAGATGGCCGATCTTCTTGTGGTCCGTCGTGGTCAGCCAGTCGACCACCAGCCGCCCCGGCGCCTTCGCCCGTACGGGTCGTGCCGGCGCCTGTACGGTCTCGGTCCCCATCGCTCGCCCCTTCGCTGCCGCGTCCTGGGCCCGTGCCGCACGCCATGATGCTCGCGCCCCGGTCGCCCCGACAGGGGACGTACGGGGAAAGTGTGCGGGAACCGTGTATTTCCCATGAGGTGGGGGCTTCGGGAGCCGTCCGGGAATCAGTGGGAAAAGGCTGGACATGCACCGGACACACTTGGTCCCGGACATGCTTTCCGACGGGCTATTCGCGATGGTGCCGAAGTGGCCGGGAATTACGTTCGGCAGCGCGCGGAAGGCGTAAGGAACCGCTCGTACGTGTGACTGGGTTGGGCCGAAACGCGTGTCGTGGTTCTGTGACAGAAGCGTGACTGCGGGAGGACAGCGGGCCTCCGGCCGCCTACCGTGGCGGTCATGGCACCCATCCCCACCCCGTCCGAAGAGCCCCGGGACGACCCCGACGCGTACGTCGGACTGGAGGCGCCGAACGCCGAGCGTCGAGCCGCGGAACGCGGCTGGTCCACCGTCAGAAAGCTGCCGCCGGGCGCGATCATCACCATGGAGTACCGCTTCGGCCGGCTCAACCTGGAGGTCGAGGACGGCCGGGTGAGGCGCGCCTGGAAGGGCTGAGAGCAGGCGTCGTCAGGTCCAGGACAGGTGAAGGCCCGGCTCTCGGAGAGCCGGGCCTTCACCGTGCGGGGCATGGGTGGTGCGTACCGGCCCCGCTGTCTCGTGTCAGCCGCCCGCGACCGGCCGGGCCGAGGTCGCGTTGTGCGCGACCCGGTCCGCGTGAGGCGGTCGCCGGGGGCCGGTCGGGGTGACCGGGGCCCTCTCCGACCTGGTCAGATGAGGTCCGGGGGACAGATGCAGCGGCACGATCGGGGAGTGTGCGGCGCGGGCCGCGATGCCGGTCTCCCGGACGGTCGCGGGCTCCTCGGCGGACCCCCGCAGCGAGGCCGTGCCCACCGCGGCGGGCGCCGACACCGGTGCCGACACGGGTGCCGGCGCGGGCGCCGCCACCGGCGCCGTACGGCGGTCGCGCCAGGTGTCCCGCAGCGAGAAGAGCCAGGCCTCGGCGCGGGCGATCAGCGGCTCGAACCAGGGCAGGGCCAGCATGATCAGCAGACCGGCGGCCCAGCCCAGCAGGACGTCGCTCAACCAGTGCGTACCGAGGTAGACCGTGGTGAGACCGACGCCGAGCGAGATCACGGCGGACAGTGCGGACAGCCAGCGTCTGGCCCTCGGCGTCGACGCCAGATAGGCCAGGATGCCCCAGGTCACCACGGCGTTGGCGGTGTGTCCCGAAGGAAATATGTCGCCGCCCAGCCACATCTCGTTGGCGCCGATCTCGGTGGCGTAGTGCGGGCCGAGCCGCCCCATGCCGATCTTGGCGGCGCCGACCGTGATGTTCAGCAGCAGCAGCGAGACACCGAGGGCGAGCATCGGGCGCAGGGTGTGCTGTCTCCAGGAGCGCCAGCCCAGCCACGCGGCGACCATCACGGCGGTGGGGCCGCGCTGGCCCAGGACGACGTAGTAGTCCAGGAAGGCGTGGATCTGCTGCCACTGCTGGTACGGCCGGAAGAACATGATCTGCCAGTCGAGCCGGACCAGCCACGAGGTGATCACGACGGCCCACACGATGGCCACGTAGAAGGCCAGGGTGGAGCCGAGGAGCACCACCCGGTGCCGGGTCATGACCGGCACATCGATGTGGGCCGGTCGTTCCGGCTCACGGTCCAGCCTGGAGAAGACCCGGTCCAGACGGGTCGGCTTTAGTTCGGTACGCACCCAATCGACGTTACAGCGAGTGAGCTCCGGCGCGGCGTGAATCACCGGCTTTGTGATGACGCCGTGATGTGGGATTGCTCTCATATTGATGTTTATTTCTGCTGAATGACGAACCGTTGCGCCACTCGGCCTTCAATTCCATGGCCTAATGCTGAGCAGCCGTTTTGCGGCCCTTTTGAATTCGTTCACCGAATGCTTGCGTGGAATTACCCGTTCGCTCGCTGCCCGTCGCGGGCCGGTCAGGGCGGACCCGAACCATTCAGCCAGAACGCCCCGTAGGCCGCCGACGCCACCCCGACCGCGCCGACGATCGTCGCTGACCTGGGTGTACGCGCTCCGGCGAGCGCCCGGGCGAGGGGCAGCAGCAGCGGGAAGGCGGGCATCAGCAGCCGGGGCTTCGAGCCGAAGTAGCTCGACGCGCACAGGGCCAGCGCGGTGACGACCCCCGCGTAGACCAGCAACGGCAGCGGCTGCCCCTGCCGTACGCACACCACGTACAGCCAGATGATCAACGCCACTCCGATGATCAGGCCGACACCCGCCAGGGCCGACGGGAACGACGTGAACTTGTCGGCGACGAAACGCGCGAAGGCGTAGCCGCCGTCGAAGCCGTTGCGCCAGCCCGCCTGGACGTCGAGGTATCCGAGCGGCCCCTTGCCCGTGCGGTGGCCGACCCATAGGACGTAACCGGCGGCACCCAGGGGTGCGAGGAGCATCCCGAGGGCGCGCGGCCAGAGGCGAGCGCTGTTCGATGCCCCCGCGCTCCGGTTCCGTACCGACGGGGGAGCGGGTGCGTGTCGCCGTTCCCGCAGGTACGACGCGATCGCCGCCGCCCAGACCGCCGCGACCACCGCGAGCCCCACCGGGCGGGTCAGGCCGGTCAGGGCGGCCAGGGCGCCCGCCGTCACCCAGCGGCCGGTCAGGACGGCGTACAGCGACCAGGCGGCCAACGCGGTGAACAGCGACTCCGTGTACGCCATCGACTGCACGATCCCGACGGGCAGCACGGCCCACAGCAGCACCGCGCACACGCCGACCCGGCGCCCGTACACGTGGTCGGCGACCGCGAAGATCCCCCAGGCCGCGGCGAGGGAGGCGAGCGTGCCGACGACGAGACCGGCATGGGCGTACGGCAGCGGGGTCACCGCCGACACCGCCCGCTCCAGCCAGGGGAGCAGCGGGAAGAAGGCCAGGTTCGAGTGGACGTCGCCGTTCGGCAGACGCACCTCGTAGCCGTAACCGAGTTCGGCGACGCGGGTGTACCAGAGCGAGTCCCAGCGGGCCGACAGCAGCGTCAGGGCGCTCTTGTCGCGCGCCGCGCTCCACCCGGCCAGGGCGACGAGGCCCAGGGCGCGCACGGCGGCGTACCCGAGGAGTGCGGGGGCGGCCCGTCTCAGGACAGGCGGCGCCGGGCGCGTAGCAAGGTCGGTCACGCGCTCGATTATCGGCGGAGTCAGGAACCGGCCGGGACGCGGTCACGTGGTGGTCCGTGATGGACGGTGACGGACGGACCACGGACGAGTGATGAAGGAGTCATGGAGGACCGGTGGACGGCCCGGGGCGTGGTGTATGCCACACGTCACATGAGGGTTCCATGAGACACCCGCCACTCTTCACCGGCCGGGACTCGCGTACGCTGTCGGCTCGCTCGCCTTTCGTTGCGCGGGTCCGGGACGCCGCTCCTCCCGGGCCGTGGCCGCCGGGGAGTCCCCACCCCGTTGGTACCGCCGAACGCGAGAGCATCTGGGAGGTACGTACATGTCCGGGACGCCCACGGCCGCTGTGCGACGCCGCCGGGAGGCCGGGGCCGGTGCCAACCGCTGGGTCGTCCTCGTCGTCCTGTGCGTCAGCCTGCTGCTCGTCGCCGTCGACGCCACCGTGCTGCACGTGGCGGTGCCCGCAGTCACCGAGGACATCAAGCCGAGCGGCATGGAGCTGCTCTGGATCGTCGATGTCTACCCGCTGGTCTGCGCCTCGCTGCTGATCCTCTTCGGCACCCTCGGCGACCGGGTCGGCCGCAGACGGATCCTCCTTCTCGGATACGCCCTCTTCGGTGTCGCCTCCGGCCTCGCGGCCTGCGCGGACAACCCGCAGATCCTGATCGCCGCCCGCGCCCTGCTCGGTGTCGGCGGCGCGATGATCATGCCCGCGACGCTGTCGATCCTGCGCCAGGTCTTCCCCGACCGGCGGGAGCGGGCGCTCGCCATCGGCATCTGGAGCGCGGTCGCAGCGGTGGGCGCGGCCGTCGGACCGCTGCTCGGCGGGTTCCTGCTGGAGCACTTCTGGTGGGGCTCGGTCTTCCTGGTCAACATCCCGCTGATGCTCGTCGGTCTGCCGATCGGACGGCTGCTGCTGCCCGAGTCGACGGGCGACCGCGACGGCCCCTGGGACGTGGTCGGCGCCCTGATGGCGGCCGTCGGCCTCTTCGGCGTCGTCTTCGCCGTGAAGCGGCTCGGCGGCGGACACCCGCCGTTCGACCCGGGCACCGCCCTCGCGCTCGTCGTCGGCGCAGGGCTGCTGATCGCGTTCGTGCGACGGCAGCGGCGCAGGACGCATCCACTGGTCGACCTGCGGATGTTCGCGCGCCCCGCGTTCAGCACATCCGTCGGCTGCATCGTCCTCGCGATGCTCGCGCTGGTGGGGCTGGAGCTGATCGCCGCGCAGTATCTGCAGCTGGTCCTCGGGCTGTCCCCCCTGGAGACGGGGCTGCGACTGCTGCCGCTGACCATCGCCGCCATGGCGGCCGGGCTCGTCGGCTCCCACCTGCTGCACCGCTTCGGGCCACGCCGCATGGTCTGCCTCGGCTTCTGCCTCACCGCCTTCGCGGTCGTCCTGCTGACGGCCATGGGGCGCCACGACAACGCGGGGCTGCTGCTCGCCGGGTTCGTCCTGCTGGGCTTCGGACTGGAGACGACCCTCTTCGGTGCGTACGAGTCGATGCTGAGCGAGGCGCCGGCGTCCTCGGCGGGCGGGGCGGCGGCGATCGGTGAGACGTCGTACCAACTGGGCGCCGGTATCGGGATCGCGCTCCTCGGGAGCGTGATGAACGCGGCGTACGCGCCGGGGCTGTCGTCCGTGCCGGGGGTTCCCGGCTCGGCCTCCGACGCCGCCGGGCACTCGCTCGGCGAGGCGTACGAAGTCGCCGACCGGTTGGGCGGGCCCTCGGGGGAGGCGCTGCGGCACGCAGCCCGGGACTCGTTCGTCCACGGGCTGCATGTGACGCTGCTGGTGAGTGCGGCGCTCCTCGTGCTGGGCGCGGTGATGGCCCTGCGGCTGCCTCGGGGGATGGAGTGCGGGGCGTCCGCGGAGGTGCCGGGGCCGCGGGGGACCAAGGCGCCGACGCCCGTGCGTGCGGAGTCGATGCGCTGAGCCGTGTGGGGCGGCCAGGGCCCCTCACAGGGCGCAGGGGAACCGTGCAATCAGCCTTGGACGGCCCGCGCGGTGGGTACGGTGGTTAGCGTCGCTAGTTTTATGAGCCGGAGGTACCCCGCATGAGCTTCGACCCCACCGATTTCCTCGGTCTCGACGATCTGCTCGACCCCGAGGATCTCGCCGTGCGGGACACCGTGCGGAGTTGGGCGGCGGATCGTGTGTTGCCGCGTGTCGCCGAGTGGTACGAGCAGGGGGAGCTGCCCGAGATCAGGGAGTTGGCCCGGGAACTGGGGGCGATCGGGGCACTGGGGATGTCGCTCCAGGGGTATGGGTGCGCGGGGGCCAGCGCCGTGCAGTACGGGCTCGCCTGTCTGGAGCTGGAGGCCGCGGACTCGGGGATCCGGTCGCTGGTGTCGGTGCAGGGCTCGCTCGCCATGTACGCGATCCACCGGTTCGGGAGTGAGGAGCAGAAGCAGGCGTGGCTGCCGCGCATGGCCTCCGGTGAGGTCATCGGGTGCTTCGGGCTCACCGAGCCCGACCACGGCTCCGACCCGGCGTCCATGCGTACGTACGCCAAGCGGGACGGCGGTGACTGGGTCCTGAACGGGCGGAAGATGTGGATCACGAACGGGTCCGTCGCCGGGGTCGCCGTGGTGTGGGCGCAGACCGAGGAGGGCGTCCGGGGCTTCGTCGTGCCCACGGACACCGCCGGGTTCTCCGCGCCGGAGATCAAGCACAAGTGGTCCCTGCGCGCCTCTGTCACCAGTGAACTCGTCCTGGACGACATGCGGTTGCCCGAAGACGCCGTACTTTCGGAGGTCAAGGGGCTGAAAGGGCCGCTGAGTTGTCTCTCGCATGCCCGCTACGGAATCGTGTGGGGCTCGATGGGTGCCGCACGGGCGTGTTTCGAGGCGGCCGTCGAATACGCAAGGACGCGGGAGCAGTTCGGGAAGCCGATCGGCGGATTTCAGCTCACCCAGGCCAAACTCGCCGACATGGCGGTCGAGTTGCACAAAGGGATTCTGCTCGCCCACCATCTGGGGCGGCGGATGGACGCGGGACGGCTCCGTCCCGAGCAGATCAGTTTCGGCAAGCTGAACAACGTACGAGAGGCGATCGAGATCTGCCGTACCGCACGCACGATTCTCGGCGCGAACGGAATCTCCCTCGAGTACCCGGTGATGCGGCACGCGACGAACCTGGAGTCCGTGCTCACCTACGAGGGCACCGTCGAAATGCACCAACTGGTGCTGGGCAAGGCGCTCACCGGTCTTGACGCCTTCCGGTGAGCCGCGTCGTACGACCGCGCACCGCAAGGACGGCCGGCGAGCGGCCCTGCCTCAGCTCTGGTTGAAGAAACCGTCGACCGGACGGCTCACGACCTCGCCGCTGACGATCTCCGTGTCGGCCGGGGTCAGCAGGAACACGCGGTTGGACACCCGCTCGATCGAGCCGCGCAGACCGAAGATCAGGCCGGCCGCGAAGTCGACGACACGCTTGGCGTCTCCGGGCTCCATGTTCGTGAGGTTCATGATGACCGGGACGCCGTCCCGGAAGAGTTCGCCGATGTGCCGGGCGTCACGGAAGCTGTCCGGCGTGACCGTGCCGATCCGGCGGCCGTGGTCCTGCACGGACTCGGCCGCGACCTTGACGCGAGGGTCGGTGACCCAGGCCTCGCCGGAGCCGGACTCCCGCTCATCGGCGTAGTCGTCGTCGTAGTAACGCTCGTCGTCGTTGTCGTCGACGAGGCCAAGCCAGGCACTCGCCTTGCGCACCGATCCCATGGACGCCTCCTCTCGCAGCGGTCTTTCGTGCTTTCCGCATCCCTATCGTCGTCCATGATGCGGATGTCTCGCCAAGTGGATAGACGCCGCACGGGGGTTTCGTGACGGTACTGGTGCAGAACGAATTCGTCGAGAGTCCATGTGCCCCAAGGGCTCCGCTGTACACACCTGCTGACAGGGAGTGAAATAATATTGTTCGCGGCGTTTGGGTGAGCCCAGGTCCGTCCGGGTGAACGTTCCGGCGGCTACGATGCGGCCACGCCGACGAGCGGGCGGAGACTCGGGGAGACACGGGGGAGTGTCGTGTTCGGAATAGTGAGGCCCTGCAGCCACCGGCTCGGCGAAGGGCTGCGGACGCAATGGATGGCGCATCTGTGCGGGCTCTGCCTCGCGCTGCGCGGAGACCACGGGCAGTTCGCCCGAATCGTCACCAATTATGACGGTCTGCTGGTCTCCGTTCTGACGGAGGCTCAGGCCGAGCGCACCACCGACTGGCGGCGCACCGCCGGACCCTGTCCGCTGCGCGGGATGCGCACCGCCTCCGTCGCGCAGGGCGAGGGCGCGCGGCTCGCCGCCGCCGTCTCGCTGGTGCTCGCCTCGGCCAAGGTGCGTGACCATGTGGCCGATGGGGACGGAGTGCTCGCGCGCAAGCCGGTGGCGCGCGCCGCGCGCCGGATCGCGACGAACTGGGGGCGCGCGGGGGCGCGTACCGGATCGGACATCGGGTTCGACACGGCGGTATTGGTCGACGCCGTGGACCGGCAGATCGGCATCGAGGCGCTCGCCGGGCCGGGCACCCCGCTGCTGACGGTCACCGAGCCGACCGAGACGGCGACGGCGGCGGCCTTCGCGCACACCGCGATCCTGGCCGGACGGCCGGGCAACGCCGAACCGCTCGCCGAGGCCGGACGCCTTTTCGGACGGCTCGCCCATCTGCTGGACGCGGTGGAGGACCGGGCCGCCGACGCCGCCGCGGGCGCGTGGAACCCGCTGACCGCCACGGGTACCCCTCTCGCCGAGGCCCGGCGGCTCGCCGACGACGCCCTGCACGGCATCCGGCTCGCCCTGCGGGAGGCCGACTTCGTGGACGGCGGGCTGGCCCATCTGCTGCTCGTGCACGAGTTGCGCAGGTCGGTGGACCGGGCGTTCGGGGCGGTGCCGGTGTGTTCGGCGCATCAGCGGGGCGGGGCGCCGGTGCCGGGCAATCCGTATGCCGGGGACGGCGGGAATCCCCACGCGGGCGGCGCCGGTGATCCCTATGCCGGCGGCGGTGGGAATCCGTTCGGCAGCGGTGGCGGAGGGTATGGCGGGGGCGGTGGCTTCGGTGGGGTGCCGTCGCCGCAGCCGCCGAGGCGGCGGGGGTTCTGGGCGGGGTGCGGGATGTTCACGCTGCTGTGCTGCACCTGCCAGTTGTGCTGCGCGAAGGAGTACGAGGGCCCCTGGTCCCGGAAGAAGCGCGAGGGCTGCTGCCGGGACTGTGACTGTGACTGCTGCGAGTCGTGCGAGTGCTGCGGTTGCGACTGCTGAGACGGCAGCCGGGCGGGATCGAGGAATGAGGAACGGGCAACGCGAGGGGAGGGGTGCGCGTGTGAAGGCCAAGGGGGAGAACGCGAACGGCGCCCCTCGGAGACCGGGGCGCGCAGTGGGGTCGGGTCAGCTCAACAGGACGAGGACCACACGCGACCGAAGTCGATGTGGGAGCGGGTGACCAGCCACTGCTGCGAATGCATGGGGTCAAGTGGAACAGGCATCCGATTGTGCGTCAACCGGCTTGAGACGTAGCGCTCACAGTTCGGACAACCTTGACAGTGAGGGCAAAGACCGCCGTACTCTCGGCACAGACCGCTGCTGAGGGGCTCGGTCGCCCGCGTCCATCTCCATGGACGCGCTCCGTGTGAAGGCACCGTGTTCGACTCGGACATCACGGAGCCTTTCGCATGCCGTCTGCCTCTTCCTCCCACTCCTCCACGCTTGCCTCGCGGCCGTCCCTGGTGATCGTCGGCTCCGGGCCACGCGGTACCGGACTGATCGAGCGGATCGCCGCCAACGCCGGTGAATCGTATGCGGGGGCGTGCTTCGACATCCATCTCGTCGATCCTCATCCGCCGGGTGCCGGGCGTATCTGGCGGGCGGACCAGTCGCCGCTGCTGTGGATGAACTCGCAGGCCGAGGACGTCACCATGTTCACCGACGAGACGGTGCGGATGGACGGGCCCGTACGGGAGGGCCCCACCCTGCACGAGTGGGCGGGGCTCGACGGGCGGGTCTTCCCGGACCGGCGCATACAGGGCGAGTATCTGCGCTGGGTGCACGAGAGTGCCGTGGCCGATCTGCCCGAGGGGGTCACGGTTCACCATCACCCGCGGCGGGCGCTGCGGATCGGCGGACCGGGCGAAGGACGTCAGCAGGTGTGGCTGGAGGGGCGCCCGCGTCCGCTCCTCGCGGACCTCGTCGTTCTCGCGCTCGGCCATCTGGACGCCGAACTCGACGACGAGCAGCAGCGATTGGCCGAGTACGCCCGCGTCCATGGGCTCGTCCACATGCCGCCGGACTTCACCGCCGACAGCGACCTGTCGCTGCTGGTCCCCGGCGAACCGGTGCTCGTACGGGGCTTCGGGCTCGCCTTCGTCGACCTCATGGTGCTGCTGACGGAGGGGCGCGGCGGGCGGTACGAGGAGCACGAGGGAGACGCTGACGGGGAGCTGACGTATCACGCGTCCGGGCGGGAGCCCGTGCTGCATGTCGGGTCGCGGCGCGGGGTGCCGTACCACTCGAAGATCGGGTACGACCTGGAGGGGGAACGGCCGCCGCTGCCGAGGTTCTTCGGGCCGGCCGAGGTCGACGAACTGCTGGGGCGGGGAGCCGGGTTCGACTTCCGGGGTGATGTGTGGCCGTTGGTGGAGAAGGAGCTGGGGTTCGCGCACTACCACCGGCTGTTCACGGCCCATCCCGAGCGGACGGCCATGGCCTGGGCCGACTTCGAGGAGAAGTACGCGGCGGCGGATGCGCGGGAGCGGGCGGTGCTGGTGGCGTCGGCGGTGCCGGACGCGGCCGACCGGCTGGACCTGACCGCGCTGGACCGCCCGTTGGAGGGGGTGCGGTACGGGTCGCACGCGGAGTTCCAGGACGGGCTGCGCGGCTATGTCGAGGCCGACCTGGCACGTCGTCACGACCGTGCCTTCAGCGCCGACCTGGGGGTCTTCTTCGGGCTGTTGTCCGTCTACGGGCAGCTGATCCGGCTCGGTGACGTCGGGTCCTGGTGGCACGGGTTCTTCAGCTATCTCGCCTCCGGTCCGCCCGGTCCCCGGCTGCGGCAGATGCTCGCCCTGTCGCGGGCCGGCGTCCTGAAGTTCGTCGGGGCGGACATGCGAGTGGCTGCCGAGGGCGGGGTGTTCCGGGCGTCCAGTGTCACCGTGCCCGGGGGGTCCGTCGAGGCGAGGGCGCTGGTCGAGGCGCGGTTGCCGGAGCCGACGGTGGCGCGCGTTCGCGACGGGCTGCTGCGCGAGCTGTACGACGACGGGGGAGTCGTCGAGACGGCGGAGGGGCTGGTCGCCGTCGACCCCACGGACGGACGGGTGCTGGACCGGGCCGGGCGCCCCCACCCTCGGCGCTTCGCGCTCGGGCCCTACACGAACAGCCGTACGCCGGGGGCCTTCACCCGGCCGCGTACGGGTGGCCCCGCCTTCCGGCAGAACGACGCGACGGCTCGGGCCGTACTCGCGTTCCTGCGTGACCTGGGGTGCCGCGCGGCAGCGTGAGAGGTGGACCGGCGGAGGTCGCGGCGTCGGTGACCACCGGGCAGCGATGTCGTGGCGGGTCGCCGTCGCGGCGGGGACGAAGGGCGGAGTGGTGGAAGGGGCCCGGTGGTGCAGGGAGGGGCGGTGATGCGGGGAGGGCGGATGCGGAGGTGGCCGGCTGGGCGAGGAGGGCCCGTCCGAGAGGTGCGTGTGGCTTTCGGTGGCTCGCGTCGTCGTGCGGAGAGGCGTCCCCGGGACGTGTGGAGAGGCGCCCTCAGGGGCGCGTGGTCGGAGTGGAGAGAGGTCGGTCGGTATGGGGTCGTCGTACGGTCGGGGGCGGTTGCACCTGGCCGCAGCCATTGATCAGCGTGCGGTGTGTGACGTGGGGGCGTTCGTCGAGCTCGCCCGGCTCGCGGAGCGGGGGGCGTTGGATTTCGTGACGCTCGGGGATCCTTCCGGGCGGCCGGGGCCGGACGCGTCGGCGGTGTTGGCACGGGTGGCGCCGGAGACGGGGCGGGTCGGGCTGGTGCCGACCGTGACGACGACGCATACCGAGCCGTCCCGTGTGCGGGCGGCTGTGGCGACGCTCGACCGGGTGAGCCGGGGGCGGGCCGGGTGGTGGATCGAGGTACCGGGCACGGAGGAGGAGACCCGGCTGTTCGGACGGCGGCCTGCCGCGCCCGGCGACGTGCCGTGGCGGGAGGCCGGTGAAGTGGCCGACGTGGCCGCCCGGTTGCGGAACGGCCGGACGGACGACGCCGAGGTCCGTGATGCCGGGACCGGACGGTTCGTCGACCGGGAGAAGATGCACCACGTCGACTTCGAGGGTGTCGAGGGCGCCGGGTTCTCCGTCCGGGAGCCCCCGATCGTGTCCCGGTCGCCGCAGGGGTGTCCCGTGGGGGTCGTCGACGCGACCGAAAGGGAGAGCCGTGGGACCGCCGCCCGGTACGCGGATGTGGCCCTCCTGCGGGTCGCCGCCCCGGCCCACGCCGACGCCGTACGGACGGAACTGCGGGAGGCGGCGGCCGGGTTCGGGCGGGATCCCGATGAGCTGAGGGTCCTGGTGAGTCTCAGAGTGGATCTCGGCGGCGGTGAACACGCGGCCGAGCCCGGGCACGGTGGGGGAGGTCCGCGGCAGACCGCGGACGGCCCGCTGTACCGGGGCGGACCCGTCGACCTCGCCGAGCTGATCACCGCCTGGCACCGGGCCGGGGCCGCCGACGGCTTCCACCTCGTCCCCGTCGAGCCGCGCCGTGACCTGGAACGGCTCGTCAACGGGACGGTGGCGCTGCTCCAGCACCGCGGGCTGTTCCGCACCTTCTACCCGGGCAGCACGCTCCGCGAGCACCTGGGCCTCGCCCGGCCCGCCGACCGGCACGCCGTGACAGGGAGAACGGCAGGGGGTGCGGCAGGGAGAGCGTCCTGACCGAACGGAGTACCGGGGCCCGACGCCGTGCTCACATCTCGGACCGCCCGGCCCCGGGTGGCGGGATCGAACGGCTGAACGGCCCAACGCATGACTTCCGGACACCCCCAAGCGGTGGATCCGCGTACTCCGACCGGGCGCCTCGGAGGGTGTCCTCCGTCGCGGCCGACCATGATGGTGCTCGACGCTCCCGGGCCCTGCGGCCTGCTCCGACGACCCGTCAGCCGGTCCCGCCGGGAGCCGTTCAGGATTCACACAGAACCCGCACATATGGCCTGGCGAGATCAACTGGAGTGGAGGGCGCGCCGGTTGGGACTCCGAGAGGCCGAAAGGCACCCTTGCGTGGGTCGGCGGTACGGCCGAATACTTCCCCCCAGCGCCTTGTCAGGGGCACGGCGTGTCCGGAATCCGGACCGATGTCCCTGATCTGCGCCTCACGGGCCCCGACCCCACGCGGGCCCCCGACTTCCCTTTGGAGGGAACGAACAGTGAGGATCAAGCGCACCACCCCCCGCAGCGGCATAGCGAGACGGACCCGACTGGTCGCGGTGACCACCGGACTCGTGGCCGCAGCCGCTGTCACGGTTCCCACCGCCAACGCGGCAGGCACCCAGACGTTCAGCGCATCCGAGCTGAAGAGCGCCAGCTCATCGGTGCTCAAGGCCGACATCCCGGGCACCGCCTGGGCGATCGACCCGGCGACGGACAAGCTCGTCGTCACCATCGACAGCACCGTCTCCCAGGGCGAGCTCGCGCAGATCAAGGAGGCGGCGGGCGAGAACGCCGGCGCCCTGACGATCAAGCGGACCCCGGGCAAGTTCAACAAGTTGATCAAGGGCGGCGACGCCATCTATGCGAGTAGCTGGCGCTGCTCCCTCGGCTTCAACGTCCGCAGCGGGAGCACGTACTACTTCGTGACCGCCGGTCACTGCACCGACGGTGCGGGCACCTGGTACTCCAACTCCGGCCGCACCACGGTCCTCGGCCCGACCACCGGGTCGAGCTTCCCGACCAACGACTACGGCATCGTGCGCTACAGCAACACGTCCATCGCCAAGGACGGCACCGCGGGCAGCGTGGACATCACCAGCGCCGCCACCCCGAGCGTGGGCACCAACGTCATCCGCACCGGATCCACCACCGGTACCCGTACCGGACGTGTGACCGCCCTCAACGCGACCGTGAACTACGGTGGCGGCGACATCGTCTACGGCATGATCCAGACCACGGTCTGTGCCGAGCCCGGCGACTCCGGCGGCCCGCTCTACGGCAGCAACGGCGTGGCGTACGGTCTGACCTCCGGCGGCAGCGGCAACTGCACCTCCGGCGGCACGACCTTCTTCCAGCCGGTCACCGAGGCCCTCAGCGCGTACGGCGTCAGCGTCTACTAGGCCGAACGGGAACCGGCGCACTTCCCCCCGGCGCCGGCCCCACCCAGCTGCAGTCGGCAGCAGGCGAGCCCCCGCACAGATGATGTGCGGGGGCTCGCCCTCGTTCGGGCGGCGGAGTTACCTTCGAGATGCGTGCGGGCGCGTGCCGAGGCGCGTGCGCCGCCCGTGAGTACTCCCTTCATGCGCCCACTGAGTACTCCCTCTCATACGCCCACTTCGGACCCTGGGGGGCCGTGATGGTCGAGGAGCTGGTGACGGCGGGGGTGGCCCTCGCGTCCGTCGGCGCGGTGTACGTGGTGTCGGCGGCGCGGGTCGTGAAGCAGTACGAGCGGGGGGTGGTCTTCCGGCTCGGCCGGCTGAGGCCGGCGGTGCGCGGGCCCGGCTTCACGATGGTCGTGCCGTTCGTCGACCGGCTCCAGAAGGTCAACATGCAGATCGTGACGATGCCGGTGCCCGCACAGGAGGGCATCACGCGGGACAACGTCACGGTCCGGGTGGACGCCGTCGTCTACTTCAAGGTGACCTCGGCGGCGGACGCGATCGTGCGGGTGGAGGACTACCGGTTCGCCGTCTCGCAGATGGCGCAGACCTCGCTCAGGTCCATCATCGGCAAGAGCGAGCTGGACGATCTGCTCGCCGACCGGGAGAAGCTCAACCAGGGGCTGGAGCTGATGATCGACAGCCCGGCGGTCGAGTGGGGCGTCACCATCGACCGGGTCGAGATCAAGGATGTGTCGCTGCCCGAGACGATGAAGCGGTCCATGGCCCGGCAGGCCGAGGCCGACCGGGAGCGCCGGGCCCGCATCATCAACGCCGACGCCGAGCTGCAGGCCTCCAAGAAGCTCGCGGAGGCCGCCCAGCAGATGTCCGCCCAGCCCGCCGCGCTCCAACTACGGCTGCTGCAGACCGTGGTGGCGGTGGCGGCGGAGAAGAACTCCACGCTCGTCCTGCCGTTCCCGGTGGAGCTGCTGCGGTTCCTGGAGCGGGCCCAGCAGGGGGCGCCGCCGGTGGCGCCACCGGTTCCGGGGGTACCGCACCCTCCGTCGCACGGTGCGCCGTAGCCGGTGAGTCTTCTGTGGGTGGGTGGGGCTTCTCGCGCAGTTCCCCGCGCCCCTGAAAAGCAGGGCTGCGGCCCTTGCTTCTCGGCCCGCCCGTCGTCCTCCGGGCCCGCAGGGGCCTCCGGAAACCGATGCGGAAGCAACTCCCTCCCCACGGGACCCGTTTGAAACCGGACCCCCATGGGGCGATTTTCAGACAGGTCTAGACCTCACCCGTTGCGCAGGAGATCGTTGCTTCCTGTGTTTGCACTGTGAATTCCCGTGACCACGAGGTGGGGCGTTACCGGACGGTAATGACATAGGGGGCGTGCGCCCTCGTTGTGTGCTCGGCCTGAAGTCGACCTTGTGTGCCCCCTGCGCGCCTAGGAATAGTTGGCGCCGCACAGTTGGCATGGACGCGGCGTTTTCTTTCGTATGCCGCCTCCTTGCCCGCACGACTTCCGGCCGGGACGGGCCCCCACGCCCTTCTTGGCCAACCCCCACAGGAGGACGAGACTTGAAGCACCGACGCATACCCAGGCGCCGTGCCGTCGTGACAGGTGCGGGCATCGCCGCACTGGTCGCCGCGGGAGTGACCTTCCAGACTGCGAACGCGAGCGAGACCGCGCCGGCCCCCGAGCCGAAAGCCCTCTCCATCACGGCGGCCGGAAAGCTCGCCCTGAGCCTCGACACGGACCTCGGCGCCGACGCCGCGGGAACGTATTACGACGCGAAGAGCAAGCTCCTCGTCGTGAACGTGCTCGACGAGACCGCCGCCGAGACCGTCGAGGCGGCCGGCGCCAAGGCCCGCATCGTCGAGAACTCCCTCGCCGAACTGAAGAGCGCCCGGACGACCCTCAAGGCGGACGCCACCATCCCCGGCACCGCCTGGGCCACCGACCCGACCACCAACAAGGTCGTCGTCACCGCGGACCGCACCGTCTCCAAGACCGAACTGGCGAGATTGACGAAGGTCGTGGACGGCCTCGGCGCCAAGGCCGAACTCAAGCGCACCAAGGGCGAGTACAAGCCCTTCGTCGCGGGCGGCGACGCCATCACCGGCGGCAGCGGCCGCTGCTCCCTCGGCTTCAACGTGGTCAAGGGCGGAGAGCCGTTCTTCCTGACGGCCGGTCACTGCACCGAGGGCATCTCCACGTGGTCGGCCGGCGGCCAGGTCATCGGCGAGAACGAGGACTCCAGCTTCCCGGGCGACGACTACGGCCTGGTCAAGTACACCGCGGACGTCGACCACCCCAGCGAGGTCAACCTCTACGACGGCTCCACCCAGGCCATCTCCGGGGCCGCCGAGGCGACCGTCGGTATGAAGGTCACCCGCAGCGGCTCGACCACCCAGGTCCACAGCGGTACGGTCACCGGCCTCGACGCCACCGTGAACTACGGCAACGGCGACATCGTCAACGGCCTCGTCCAGACCGACGTCTGCGCCGAGCCCGGCGACAGCGGCGGCTCGCTCTTCTCCGGTGACAAGGCCATCGGCCTCACCTCCGGCGGCAGCGGCGACTGCACCTCGGGCGGCGAGACCTTCTTCCAGCCCGTCACCGAGGCGCTGTCGGCGACCGGTACGCAGATCGGCTGATCAGCGGATCGGCTGAGGTTCGAAGTGCCGGAAGGCCTGGGAGTCGGAAGGCCGGGGCTCATGCTCCGGAAGGCCGGGGCTCACCCTCCGGAAGGCTGAGGCTCGCGCTCCGAAGGCCGGCGCTCCGGCTTCTTCCTCAGGGCCGCCATCACCACGGTGATGGCGGCCCCCGCCGCTGCCCAGGCGGAGAGCACCAACAGCGGGCCGGTGATGTCGTTGCCCTCGAAGTACGAGATCGAGCGGGCCACCCACACGCCCGCGCCCGGTGGCAGTGCCGGGCCGATCGCCGCCCAGAACGGTGGCAGCAACGGTGGCGGCAGCGCGCCGCCCGCGCTCGGGTTGCCCGCGATCACCACCAGCAGGACGGCCACCCCGATGCCGGCGATGCCGAAGACGCACTGCAGCGCCAGCGTGGCCGCGCCCACCGCGAAGACGACCAGCGCCCCCAGCCCCCACAGCGCCGCCACGCTCCCGGGCAGGGCGCCCAGGACCGGCCCGGCGATGACCGCGCCGCTGAGTCCGCCGAGGATCGCGAACAGCGCCAGGACGGCCAGCCGGATCACCCCGCGCCGGATGTTGGTGGGCCGCGCCCCCGCGCTCATCGCCAGCGCCGACGCGCACAGATAGCCACCCACGCACCAGCCCACGACCAGATAGAAGGACGTGAGCCCGTTGGCGTCCCCGATGTCGGCCGGGGCCACGTCCACCGTTCGCAGCGTGCGGCCCTCGGATTTCTCCAACGCGGTGACGAGTGTGGCCAGTGCGCCCGCGAGGGTGCGGCCCCCGCCGGAGGCGACCAGCAGGGTGTCGGTGGTGCCGGCCGGGTCGATCAGCAGGGCGCCGTCGATCTCCCGGGCCGTGATCCGCTCGCGCGCCGTCGCCCGGTCGGCCACGGTGCGCGGGTCCAGCGGCTCGCCCGGCAGCCGCTCCAGCCTGGTCACCGCCTGTTCGGCCGCCGCGGCCCGTGGCGCGACCACACCGAACGGCACGTCCCTGAGCTTCGGGCTGTGCAGCGCCCCCACGTACGAGGCGATGAAGAGCAGTTGCAGGGCGAGCACCCCGATGACGAGCAGGGTGGCCCGCGGCGTGACCCCGTCCTTGAGCTCGTCGACGAAGGATCTGGGGGTGGGATCGGCCGTCTGTGTCATGTCCCCACGGTCCGGGGCGGGCGACGTTTGCGCAGGTGGGATGGGGCCGAATGGCCATCGCACATAAGTTCGAGAAGTGGTCTATGGTGGAGGCGGGAAGGTCGTGAACTGATGTTCGAGTCGAATGATTGGTCGGCCTGGTGACTGATCGGGTCGAGTGGTCGATCGGGTCGAGTGGTCGATCGAGCGCGGGAGGTGCGTGTGCCGGGGTTCACGCATCTGCACACCGTCTCCGGGTTCTCCCTGCGGTACGGGGCCTCGCATCCGGAGCGGCTCGCCGAGCGTGCCTCCGAGCGGGGTATGGACGCCCTCGCGCTCACCGACCGGGACACCCTCGCGGGCGCCGTCCGGTTCGCCAAGGCCTGCGCCGGGGCCGGGATCCGTCCGCTGTTCGGGGTGGAGCTGGCGGTGGAGGTGCCCGCCGCCGCCGTACGGCAGGCGCGGCGGCGGGCACCCGTGCGCGGTGGCGCCTTCATCGATGAGTCGACTCCTCGGGTGACGTTCCTCGCGCGCGAGGGTGCGACCGGCTGGGCCGAGCTGTGCAGAATCGTTTCGGCGGCGCATGCGGACAGTGGCCCGGGTGGGGGCAGGAGTGAGATTCCGCCGCTGCTGCCCTGGTCGGAGTGTGCCGCCGAGGGCCTGACCGTGCTTCTCGGACCCGCCTCCGACGTGGGGCGCGCGCTGGCCGCCGGGCGCCCCGACCGCGCCGCGAAGCTCCTGGTGCCCTGGCGGGAGAGGTACGGCGACGCCCTGCGCCTCGAAGCGATGTGGCACGGCCGTGAGGGCACCGGCCCCGGTTCGCTGCGGCTGGCGGCTCGTACCGTCGGCTTCGCCGCCGAGCAGCGCGTACGGCCGGTGCTCAGCAACGCCGTCCGGTACGCCGACCCCGGCATGGGCCCGGTCGCCGACGTCCTGGACGCGGCCCGGCGGCTGGTCCCCGTCGACCCCCGGGGCGAGCTGGACTCGGGCGAGGCCTGGCTCAAGGGCGCGGACGCCATGCTGGCCGTCGCCGAGCGGGTCGTCGAGGCCGCCGGGTACCGCCGCGACACCGCGTACCGCCTGCTGGAGCAGACCCGGGCCACGGCCGCCGAGTGTCTGGTCGACCCGGAGGACGACCTCGGCCTCGGCACCGTCCACTTCCCCGAGCCGCACCTCGTCGGCGCGGGCCGCCGCACCGCCCAGCGGGCGCTGGCCTCACGGGCGGCGGCCGGGATGGTCCGGCACGGCTACGGCACCCGGCGTGCGTACTGGGAGCGGATGCACCAGGAACTGGACGTCATCGCCCACCACGGCTTCGCCTCCTACTTCCTGACGGTCGCCCAGGTCGTCGACGACGTACGAAGGATGGGCATCAGGGTCGCCGCACGTGGCTCCGGCGCGGGCTCCCTGGTGAACCACCTCCTGGACATCGCGCACGCCGACCCCGTCGAACACGGCCTGCTGATGGAGCGGTTCCTGTCCAAGCGGCGGGTCGCGCTGCCCGACATCGACATCGACGTGGAGTCCGCGCGCCGTCTTGAGGTCTACCGCGCGATCATCGGCCGGTTCGGCACCGATCGGGTCGCGACCGTCGCGATGCCGGAGACGTACCGTGTCCGCCACGCCGTCCGCGACGTGGGCGCGGCCCTCTCCCTGGACCCCGCCGACATCGACCGGATCGCCAAGTCCTTCCCGCACATCCGGGCGCGGGACGCGCGGGCGGCACTCGAGGAGCTGCCCGAACTCAGGCGGCTGGCGGGGGAGAAGGAGAAGTACGGCCGGCTGTGGGAGCTGGTGGAGGCGCTCGACGCCCTCCCGCGCGGAGTCGCCATGCACCCGTGCGGGGTGCTCCTGTCCGACGCGTCCCTGCTGAGCCGTACGCCGGTGATGCCGACCAGCGGCGAGGGGCTCCCCATGTCCCAGTTCGACAAGGACGACGTGGAGGATCTCGGGCTGCTCAAACTCGACGTGCTGGGCGTGCGGATGCAGTCGGCGATGGCGCACGCGGTGGCGGAGGTGGCGCGGGCGACGGGGGAGCGGGTCGACCTGGACGCGCTCGACTTCGAGCGGGGCGCGGGCGACCCGGCGACGTATGAACTCATCCGTTCCACCGAGACGCTGGGCTGCTTCCAGATCGAGTCGCCGGGGCAGCGGGACCTGGTGGGGCGGCTCCAGCCGGCCACCTTCCACGACCTCGTGGTGGACATCTCCCTCTTCCGGCCCGGTCCGGTCGCCGCCGACATGGTGCGGCCGTTCATCGCGGCCCGGCACGGGCGGGCGCCGGTCCGTTACCCGCACGACGATCTGGCGGAGCCGCTGCGGGAGACGTACGGCGTGGTCGTCTTCCACGAGCAGGTCATCGACATCGTGCACCTCATGACCGGCTGCGGCCGGGACGAGGCGGACCGGGTGCGGCGCGGGCTGTCCGACCCCGGGTCACAGGGGCGGATCCGGGTCTGGTTCGCGCAGCACGCGGCCGCGAAGGGGTACGACGCCGAGACGATTCAGCGGACCTGGGAGATCGTCGAGGCCTTCGGGTCGTACGGCTTCTGCAAGGCACACGCGGTGGCGTTCGCGGTGCCGACGTACCAGTCGGCGTGGCTGAAGACGCACCATCCGGCGGCGTTCTACGCGGGGCTGCTCACGCACGACCCCGGGATGTACCCGAAGCGGCTGTTGCTGGCGGACGCGCGGCGGCGGGGGGTGCCGATCCTGCCGTTGGACGTGAACCGGTCGGCGGTCGCCCATTGTATCGAACTGGTGTCTGATTCAGGTGGTCCTGAGGACGGGTCGGGAGAGGAGAAGGCGTGGGGGATCCGGCTCGCCCTCTGTGATGTGCACGGCATCAGCGAGGCCGAGGCGGCGCGGATCGCGGACGGGCAGCCGTACGCCTCGCTGCTGGACTTCTGGGAGCGGGCACGGCCGAGCCGGCCGCTGGCCGGGCGGCTGGCGCAGGTGGGGGCGTTGGACGCGTTCGGCGCCAACCGGCGTGATCTGCAGCTGCACTTGACCGAGCTGCAGCGGAGCGGCCGGGGTGCGGGTGGTGGCCAGCTACCGATGGCGGGCGGGCGGCGGACCGCGTCGGCCGGTCTGCCGGACCTGTCCTCCGCCGAGCGGCTCAGCGCCGAGCTGGGTGTGCTCTCGATGGACGTCTCGCGCAATCTGATGGACGACCACCGGGCGTTCCTCGACGAGTTGGGCGTGGTGTCGGCGCGGCGGCTGCGGGAAGCGCGGCACGGGGAGACGGTGCTGGTCGCGGGTGCCAAGGCGGCGACCCAGACCCCGCCCATCCGCTCCGGCAAGCGGGTCGTCTTCACCACCCTCGACGACGGCACAGGCCTGGTCGACCTCGCCTTCTTCGACGACTCCCACGACGCCTGCGCCCACACGGTCTTCCATTCCTGGCTGCTGCTGGTGCGCGGGGTGGTGCAGCGGCGCGGCCCGCGCAGCCTCAGCGTGGTGGGCGCCGCCGCCTGGAACCTCGCCGAGCTGGTGGAGCTGAGGCGCGAGGGCGGCCTCGACGCGGTGGCGCCCCGGCTGGCGGTGCCCGCGGACACCGGGAGTGTCCCCGACGGCGGAGCCTCCGACGGAGGGCGGCGTGGTGACACCGGCCGTCGGATCCGTATGTCCACCGGCTACGAGATGCATCCATGGGCCGATCTGCGGCCCGCGGGCGAAGAGCCCTCACAAGGTCCTTCTCAGGTACGGAAGTTGTGGCACCAGAGTCCAGGGAGTGCGGGATGACCATCCTCTGCGTACGTTTCCAGCTGCCGCCGAAGTACGAGGCGGCTCTGCCCGGTCTGCTGGGTCTGATCGAGGACTTCACCCCGGTTGTGGAGGCGCTGCCGCCGGACGGGGCGCTGGCCGATCTGCGGGGCGCCGAACGGTACTTCGGCCGGGACACCGAGGAACTGGCCCGGCTGATCCGGGTCCGCGCCCTCGCGCTGTACGGCGTCGACTGTCTGATCGGCGCCGGGCCGGGACCGCTGACGGCGCGGCTGGCGCTGGGGGC
>NZ_LRTR01000467.1 GCF_001550375.1 Streptomyces europaeiscabiei
GGCGGCGCCCGGGTCGCCGTGCGCGGTGCCCGAGGACCTCGTCGTGGACTTCCTCGCCGAACTGCCCGTCGGCGCGCTGCCCGGCGTCGGCACCGCGACCGCCCGCACCCTGTGCGAGTACGGCCTGGACACCCTCGGCGGGGTCGCCTGCGCACCCCTGTCCACGCTTCAGCGCCTGGTCGGGGCGCGGACCGGCCGCGAACTGCACGAGAAGGCGAACGGCGTCGACCGGGGCCGGGTCGTACCGAACGCCGTCGCGCGCTCGCTCGCCACCGAACACCCCTTCTCCCACGACGAGCTGAATCCGGACCGGCACCGCCGCGCCCTGCTCGCAGGCACCGACGAACTGGGCTCCCGGCTGCGCGCCCTGGACCAGGTGTGCCGCACCCTGACCCTCACCGTCCGTTACGCCGACCGCTCCTCGACGACCCGCACCCGCACGCTCAGGGAACCGACCGCCCACTCGCCGGCACTGACCGAGGTGGCCTACGGCATGTACGACGCCCTCGGCCTCCAGCGCGCCCGCGTCCGTGCGATCGCCCTGCGCGCCGAGGGCCTCACCCCCGCCGAGCAGGCCTCCCACCAGCTCGCCTTCGACCCCGTCGACGACAAGCTTCGCCGCATCGAGGAGGTCGTGGACCGCGCTCGGGCGAAGTTCGGTCCGCACGCGGTGATGCCCGGGCGGCTGGCCGCGTGACGCCCCCGTACGGCTCCTCTCAGTTGGCCCACGGCGGCACGATCCGCGTGCCGTCGGCCAGCTCCGCCTCCAGGCCGAGGGAAGTGGTGACCCAGGTGACGGTGGTCTCCGCCGTCGGGTTCTCGACGGCGAGGGTCGCGCCCGAGTTGATGATCAGGGTGTCGCCCGCGGTGACGCGATCGGTGCGGCCGTCGAGCGTGACCAGCAGTTCGCCGCTGAGCAGATGAAGGATCTCCTCCTTGGTGACGGTGTGCGCGGGCGCCTTGGTCCCCGGCGGGATCTCGCCCCGCCAGGCGGCCAGCTCCCTGCTGCCGGTACGGGGAGTGGCGTGCGAGACGAAACGGGCGCCGTGGATCTCGTGGACGACGGCTTCGGACGGGCGGACGACAGGCATGCGGGCCTCCTGGGGCCTTCTGGAGTCATGAGGGCTGGTGGACGAGAGTCATGAGGACTCGTACGACCACAGATGGTCAAGCAGCTTGACCATATGACACATGGTCAAGCTGCTTGACCAATTCGTCAAGGGTGTTTCAATGCAGGCGTGCAGAACTCCGAAGCCCTGGCCCTGACCGCCGCCCTGCTCGCCGCCGCCGGGGACCTGACGCGCCGCATCGACGAGGGTGTCACCGCCCGTGGCTTCGAGGGGCGGCCCGCGTACGGGTTCGCGTTCACCCGGCTCGCCCCGGACGGTGCGACGGTCACCGACCTCGCCACGCATCTCGGGGTGACCAAGCAGGCCGCCAGCCAGCTCGTCGACGAGCTCGTGCGCAAGGGGTACGTCGAGCGCCGGCCGCATCCCGGTGACGCCCGGGCCCGGCTGGTCGTGCTGACCGAGCGGGGGTGGGCCTGCACCCGGGCGGCGGAGGAGGTGGCGGCCGAGGTCGTCGCGGGGTGGGCCGAGTCGCTCGGCGGGGAGGGTGAGATGCGGGTGTTGCGTGATCAGCTGGCGCGCATCGCGCCCTGCGGCCCCATCAGGCCCGCCTGGTGACGATTCGACGTCACGTGTCAGCGTCCACGGCCATCACTTGAAGTTTTTACTGACGCGTAACTTCCCACTTTTTCTACTCGCCCGTAACTTGGCGAATTAGAACAGCATCCTCGTGATCCGGATCACAGGGCGAACGTCGTCGCACATCCCTTGAGCCGCAAGGAGATCACCCGATGCTGCCCTGGAAGCGCCTCATCAGACCGTTGGCCGCCCTGTGCCTGGCCGCCGCGGCGACCGTCGTCCCCGCCACCGCCGCCGGGGCCGCCGACACGGCCGCCGCACCCAGCCGTGGCTGGAACGACTATTCCTGCAAACCCTCCAGCGCACACCCCCGCCCCGTCGTCCTCGTCCACGGAACGCTCGCGAACTCCGTCGACAACTGGCTGGGCCTCGCGCCGTACCTCGTGAACCGGGGCTACTGCGTCTACTCCCTCGACTACGGCCAACTCCCCGGCGTCGCCTTCTTCCACGGACTCGGCCCCATCGACAAGTCGGCGGAGCAGCTCGACGCCTTCGTCGACCGGGTGCTCGCCGCGACCGGCGCCGCCGAGACCGACCTCGTCGGCCACTCGCAGGGCGGCATGATGCCCCGCTACTACCTCAAGTTCCTCGGCGGAGCCGCGAAGGTGAACGCCCTCGTCGGCATCGCCCCCTCCAACCACGGCACCACCCTGAACGGCCTCACCGAACTCCTCGCCTACTTCCCCGGCGCGGGCGACCTGCTGTCCTCCGCGACCCCGGCCCTCGCCGACCAGGTGGCCGGATCCGCCTTCATGACCAAACTCAACGCGGGCGGCGACACCGTCCCCGGCGTCACGTACACGGTCCTCGCCACCAAGTACGACGAGGTGGTCACGCCGTACCGGTCCCAGTTCCTCGACGGGCCGAACGTACGCAACGTCGTCATCCAGGACCTCTGCGCGCTCGACCTCTCCGAGCACGCGGTGATCGGGCTCCTCGACCGCATCGCGTTCCACGAGGTCGTCAACGCCCTGGACCCGGCTCACGCCACCCCGACGACCTGTCTCTCGGCCGTCGGCTGACACGTGTGCGTACGCACCGCCGGGACCACCCCGCGGTGCGTACGCACACTCCGCCCGGCGGTGCCGACACATGCCGCCGGGGCCTGTCCGGCCTGAGCCGCCCGACAGGCCCCGGAAGCCGTCAGCGGCCGTGCCG
>NZ_LRTR01000468.1 GCF_001550375.1 Streptomyces europaeiscabiei
CGTGCCGGCCGCCGGTCGTGGCGCGGCGGCGGGCCGCGGCGAAGAGGAGGGAGGAGCCGAGGGCCAGCACGGCCGCGCCGCCGAGGGCCACGTACGGGGTCATGCCCTCGCCACCGGTGTCGGCGAGGCCGTCCTTGGCTCCGGCGGGCTCCGTGAGGCCGACGGGGACGGCCCCTGCGGCCGACCCGTCGCTCGTCGGTCCCACGGTCGGTGACGCGTCGTCGGAGGCGGTCCTCGCGGCCCCCTTCGCCGACTCCCCGGCCGATGCCTTCGGTGCCGGGTCCGTCGTCGTGCTCGCGTCGTCGTCACCGTGGCCGCCGTGCTCGACGGTCGACTCGTCGGTGCCGTCCTCGATCTGCCCCTCGGAGGGGGCGGACGCGCTCGGCGGGGCCGACGTGCCGCCGAAGGTGACGTCCGAGCAGGAGTAGAACGCCTCCGGGCTGTCCGAGCGCTGCCAGACCGCGTACAGCAGGTGGGTGCCGGAGCGTTGCGGGAGGGTGCCGGAGAACGTGTAGAAGCCGCCCGACGCGGCCGGGTCGGTGGCCGTCGCGACCGGGTTCGCGAGGTCGAGGTCGTCCCAGGCGAGCGGCTGCGACGGGTCGTAGCCGGCCTTGGTGAGGTACACCTCGAAGGTGCCCTTGTGCGGGGCCGTCACCCGGTACCTGAAGGTGGACGAGCCGGCGCGTACGCTCGTCGCCGGCCAGTCGGTGCGGGCCGTATCGAGACCTGCGAACGCCTCGTTGCCCGCGCTGCACAGCTCGCCGTCCGGGATCAGTTCCCGGTGGCGGCCGGCCGCGTCGCCGATCCGCACGCCGTTCCAGTCGTAGAGCGCCTGGGTGCCGCCGGCCGTGACGGCCGCCGCGCAGGCCGCCGACCTCGGGTTCTCGGGGCCCTCCGCGTAGCACTGCGCCACCCGGCTCACCGGGTCGCCCATCGAACCGTGCGCCACGGCCGGCCCCGCGGCCAACGCGGTCAGGGCGAGGGGGGCGGCACCGACGACACCGGCGGTGGCGAACGCGGCGGCCTTGCGGCGGGCAGCGGGCATGGCGGGGCACTCCTCGAAACGGTCCTGGACGGCTCCGGGGGTCGGTCCCGGGCGCCGGGGGCGATCAGCAAGCTAGCCCCAAGAAACCGTGAAATCGCCTGCTGAGGGTGGGCGCGGGAGATCCTTATGGTGGAGTTAAGGAGGGGCTAACCGAGGGCACAGGAACGGGGGTTCCCGTCCCGGCCGGTGATCCGTTTCTTACTCGGGCGCGGAACAATGCGGTCGCTCGCGTCAGTTGACGACAGGTCGAGGACCAGTCGCAGAGAAGAATGAGGAGCGCCCATGACCGCCGTACGCGGAACCACCGTGGACATCGCCACCCAGGACGGCACCGCCGACGCCTACCTCGTCCACCCCGACGACGACGCCGCGCATCCGGCGGTCCTGTTCTACATGGACGCGTTCGGGCTGCGACCGCATCTGAGGGCGATGGCCGACCGGCTGGCCGGTGCCGGATACACGGTCCTCGTGCCCAACGTCTTCCACCGGTCGGGGCGGACCCCGGTGTTCGACCTGCCCGAGTTCATCGACCCGGCCGCGCGTCCGGAGATATGGGACCAGATCCTCCCGGTCATGCTGACGCTGACGCCGGAACTGGCGCTGAGGGACGCGGCGGCCTACCTGGAATGGCTGGCCGACAGCCCGCGGGCCGCCGCCGGGCCCGTCGGGATCACCGGGTACTGCATGGGCGCCCGGCTGGCCCTGCACACCGCCGGTGCCTTCCCGGAGCGGGTGGCCGCCGCGGCCGGCTTCCACGGCGGGCGCCTGGCGACCGACGCCCCGGACAGCCCGCACCTGGCGGTGGCCCGGATCACCGGCGAGGTGTACTTCGGCCATGCCGACGAGGACCCGTCCCTGCCGGCGGAGCAGATCGACCTGCTCGACAAGACACTCACCGAGGCGGGCGTCCGCCACCGCACCGAGGTCTACGCGGGCGCCTCGCACGGCTACACCCAGGCCGACACCGCCGCCTACGACGCCGGGGCGACGGCACGCCACTGGACCGCGCTGCTGGACCTGCTGGACCGCAATCTGTCCCGGCCCCGGTCATGACGGAGGTCCCGGGCGAGCAGACCGTCGTCAGGGCGGCGAGTACGGCCGACGTGGCCGCGGTGCGGGCCGTGACGGACGCGGCCTTCCACCCCTACATCGAGCGCATCGGACGGGTGCCGCAGCCCATGGAGGCGGACCACGCGGCGAACGTGGGGGCGGGACGGGTCTTCGTCACCGGGAATCCGGTGATCGGGCTGGTGGTCGTCGAGGCGTGCGAGGACCATCTCTTCCTCGACATCATCGCCGTCCGTCCCGACGCCCACGGTCGGGGCGTCGGGCGGCGGCTGCTGGAATTCGTGGACACCCGCGCGCGTGACCTCGGCCTGCCCGAGGTCAGGCTGTGCACGAACGCGTTGATGTGGGAGAACCAGGAGATCTACCCGAAATTCGGGTACGAGGTCGTGGAGCGCCGGGTGGACGGTCCGTATGACCGGATCCACTACCGCAAGAGGCTCGCCTGACGGGACTCGTCGGGATTCATCGGGAGGGGGCGGGCGTCGGTTTCGCGTGGGCGGGCGGGCTGGGGCGCGGGCGCTCAGCCGTCCGGCCACCAGGTGCGTGCGATGTCCTTTCGCACTTCCCGGCGCTCGACGGGGCGTTCGTCGGCCTCGTCCCGCACCTGGCGGGACGTGGACTTCCTCAGGGGCTTCTGCACGGTCGTACGGCGCATGGCTGCCTCCTTGCGGTCCACCGGGTTCCGCGTTTTCACGGAAGTAGACCTTTTCCGGGAGCGTTACTCATCGTTCGTGCTCTGTCAGTGGCGGCTGTCACCATCTGGACTGTCAGTGGCAGGTGTCACTCTGGCGGCATGACCAACATCGACGACGGTGAAACCTCCCCGGCCCTTCGAACACCGAATAAACCGGCGGCAGATGACTCTCCGGAGAGCATCGACTGGGACGCGGAAGCGCCCGCTTTCGACGACGAACCCGATCATGGCCTGCGGGAACCCGCTGTCCGGGAGGCCTGGGCGGCCCGGCTGCGGGACTGGCTGCCGCATCGCGCCTGTGACGTGCTCGACCTCGGTTGCGGCACCGGCAGCCTGTCACTCCTCGCGACCGGGCAGGGGCACCGGGTGACGGGGGTGGACGCCTCCCCGGCCATGGTCGCCCTCGCCCGCGCCAAACTCGCCGGACACCCCGCCGTGTTCCTCGTCGGTGACGCGGCGGCCCCGCCCGTGGGGGAGGAGCGGTTCGACGTGATCCTCGTCCGCCATGTGCTGTGGACCCTGCCCGACCCGGGCCGCGTCCTGCGCCGCTGGTGCGCACTGCTGCGTCCCGGAGGGCGGCTCGTGCTGGTCGAGGGGGTGTGGGGCACGGTCAGCCCGGTCGGCATCGCCGCCGAGCGGCTGTACGGGCTGCTCGCGCCGCTCGTGTCCGACGCGGCGGTGGTGCGGCTGGAGGACGACGCGCGGCTGTGGGGGAGGACGGTCGAGGACGAGCGGTACGCGGTGGTGGCCCGCCTGTGACCGCCCCGCGTCCGAGCCGGCCGCATCACCGCCACCCCCACCCGTGCCGTCTACGTCAGCAGCGACTCCAGGCCGCCTTCGGTGGTGGCGAGCACCTCCAGTTCGTCCAGGGCTGCCACGGCGGCCGCCGCGGCCTGCGGGTCGCTCTCCGAGAGCCCGCTCTCCTCGAACTCGTCCTCGTCCAGTCGCAGTACGGTCGTGCCGTCGGCGGAGCGCCACAGGTCCAGGTCGAGGTCCTCGACGACGAGTTCCCCGCCGGAGAGCGTGGCGGGCCTGGCGATGTCGCAGTACCAGCCCTTCAGCGTGCCCCGCGCGTCACGGACCTCCTTCACGGCGTACCACCGGTCGCGCCAGTAGTACTCGGTGAAGACGTCACCGGGCCCGAACCGTACGAAGCCGAAGTCCCGTACGCCGGCGGTCGCCCAGCGGGCGTGGACCACGATCCGGGTGCCGTCGTCGCTCAGCAGCCGCGCGGGGTAACGGATCTTCGTACGGCCCGCCTTGAGCAGGACGACGTCCACGTCGTGCGACTCGTTTGCGGGCTCAGCCGAGTTCACGGACACAGCGCACCTCCGTCGCGCACACTTCGTACCCGAACCACTTGTTGACCGCGAGCATCGGGCCGTTGTCGGTGTCGTTGCCCGTGAACGCCTCCGTGTAGCCGGCGGCGCGGGCGCGGTGCAGGGAGTCGTTCTTGGCGAGCTTGGCGAGGCCCCGGCCGCGGAAGGCGCGGGCGGTGCCCGTCATCCCCGTGAAGTAGCGGTCCTGGCCGTCCGTGCGGACCGCCGTGAACGCGGCGGGCGTGCCGTCCACGACGACCACAGTGCTCAGGGCGTGGTCCAGCAGCGGATGGCGAAAGGTCTCCGCGAGCCACAGCTCGTAGTCGTCGAACTCCGCGTGGAGGTCGCCGGGCTCGTCCGCCGAGGCCTCCGCGTCCAGGTCGAACAGGGGGCGTGGGTCGTCGGCGAAGTCGGCGGCCGTGCGCAGCTCGACGCCGTCGGGCGGGGTCCGGAGCGGGGGGAGGGTGCCGTGGGCCAGGTCCAGGCGGAGGAAGTGCGCGGAGCGGCTGGGCGCGTAGCCGCGCCGCTCGGCGAACGCGCGGTTCTCCGCAGTGTCCAGCACCCATGACAGCAGCCGCTTCGCCCCCACCGCCGTCAGCCGCTCCTCGGCGGCACGCACCAGCAGGCCGCCGGCACCCCGGCGAAGATGGTCCGGGTGCACGTACACGTTCAGGTAGCCCTGGCCGGGTACGGGGCTGTCGTCGGCGATGCCCGTCTGCACCGTGCCGATCACCTCGCCGTCCGCCTCGGCGACCAGCTGCTGGTAGTGGGCCTCGGGGGTCGCCTGCGTGGCGTCGTGGAGCACGGACTCGGCGGTGCTGACCATGAAGGGCAGGGCCAGGCGTCGTACCTCGACGAAGGCCTCGGCATCCGCGGGGTCGGCGGCGCGGAGGTCGCGCACGATCAGTGTCATGTGTGCGCACGGTACGTGGGGCGCACGGTGGGATGCCTCCGAATTTCCGGTGGGTACGGGACAATCGCCGCGTGACCTTGAAGATTCGCATCGTGGAGGGGGGCGCGCCCTACGAGCAGGTGCGCGCCCAGATCTCGGAACAGGCCCGCTCCGGCGCGCTGCCCGTGGGGTACCGGCTGCCGACGGTACGGGGGCTCGCCGAGCAGCTCGGGCTGGCGGCCAATACCGTCGCCAAGGCGTATCGCGCGCTGGAGACGGACGGGGTGATCGAGACGCGGGGGCGCAACGGGACGTTCGTGGCCGCGGCCGGCTCCGCGGCGGAGCGCGAGGCCGCGGGTGCCGCTGCGGCGTACGCGGAGCGGGTGCGTCGGCTCGGGTTGAGCGAGGCGGAGGCCCTGGCCGCGGCCCGGGACGCCCTGCGGGCCGCGTACGCGGTGTAGAACGCCGAGTCGGGGTGCGCGCCGGTCCGCGCCGCCCGCATTCGCCGCCGTGGGCCCGAGGCGGTGCTCAGGTTCGCGCAGGTGTCGCGGCGGACGAGGCGGTGCTCAGGTTCGCGGCGGCCGTTCCGGTGTCCGTGTCGGCCGTAGGCCCGCTCTTCGCGCCGCCCTCGCGAAGGTCGTCGCGTCCTGCACGGCCGCCGCGTGGGGATCGTTGTTGAAGTAGACGTGTACATCGGCGGTAGCGGGCCAGGTGTCGGCGATTCGGGTGGCCCAGGTCGACAGGGACCGGCGGCCGTAGTGGGGCCAGGGGTGGGCCCGGCCCTGGTGGAGGCGGAGGTAGGACCAGTCGGTGGTGCGCCAGAGGGGGGTGGCCGGGCGGGAGTGGGTGTCGGCCCAGCAGAGGGCCGCGCCGTGGGACTCCAGGACCTCGCGGATCTCGGGGACCCACCAGGAGTCGTGGCGGGGCTCGACCGCGATCCGGGTGCCGGAGGGGAAGCAGCCCAGGCAGGTGTTCAAGAGGTCCGCGTCGGCCCGCAGCGTCGGCGGCAGCTGCAGCAGGATCGGGCCCAGCCGGTCGCCCAGGCCCTGCGCGTGGCTCATCAGGCGGTGCACCGGCTCCTCGGGGTCCCGCAGCCGTTTGATGTGGGTCAGGTACCGGCTCGCCTTCACCGCGACCACGAAATCCCCGGGCACCCTGTCCCGCCACGCCTCGAAGTTCTCCCGCGTCGGCAGCCGGTAGAACGCGTTGTTGATCTCGACCGTGGCGAAGCCGGCCGCGTACTCCTCCAGCCACAGCCGGGTCGGGCACCCCTCCGGGTAGAGGACGCCCCGCCAGTCCTGGTACTGCCACCCCGACGTGCCGACGAACAGGGTCATGAGTCCATCGAACCACCACCGGCGAAGCACCGCGGAAGCACCGCGGAGCACTACAGATACAGGCCCGCGTCCGCCCCGCCCCTCGGTTCCGGCACCGACGTCGGTGACGTGCCGCGACGCAGTGCGTACAGCTCGGCCAGGGTCGCGCCCTCGCGGCCGACGCCCTCGTCCGTGCCGAGCCAGCCCACCGCCTCCGCGCGGGTCAGGGCGCCCACCTCGATCCGGGCGAGACAGCGGCCGGGGCGGACCACGGCGGGGTGCAGGCGCTCCAGGTCCTCGTTGGTGGTGACGCCGACCAGGACGTTGCGGCCCTGGCCGAGGAGGCCGTCCGTGAGGTTCAGCAGACGGGAGAGCGCCTGGCCCGCCGTGTGCTTGGCCTCGCCCCGGATCAGTTCGTCGCAGTCCTCCAGGAGCAGCAGGCGCCAGCGGCCCTTGCCCGCGGAGTCCTCCTCCCCGATCGCGATGTCCATCAGATAGCCGACGTCGGAGAAGAGCCGCTCGGGGTCCAGGACGCAGTCGACCTGACACCAGTCCCGCCAGGAACGGGCCAGCGTGCGCAGCGCGGAGGTCTTGCCGGTGCCGGGCGGGCCGTGCAGCAGCAGGAGGCGGCCCGCGATGTCCTCGGGGGTCGTCTTCATCAGGTGGTCCATGGCGTCCGCCACCGGCGCCGTGTAGTTCGGCCGTACCTCTTCCCAGGTGCCCGCCGAGATCTGCCGGGTCGTGCGGTGCGGGCCCCGGCGCGGCGAGACGTACCAGAAGCCCATCGTCACGTTCTCCGGCTGCGGCTCGGGCTCGTCGGCCGCGCCGTCGGTGGCCTGGCCGAGCACCTTCTCCGCCAGCTCGGCGGTGGTCGCCGTGACCGTGACGTCGGCGCCCCGGTTCCAGCGGGAGATCAGCACGGTCCAGCCGTCGCCCTCGGCGAGGGTCGCGCTGCGGTCGTCGTCCCGCGCGGCCCGCAGTACCCGGGCGCCCGGCGGCAGCAGGGTGGCGCCGGACCGTACCCGGTCGATGTTCGCCGCGTGCGCGTACGGCTGCTCGCCCGTCGCGAAACGGCCGAGGAACAGCGCGTCGACGACATCGGACGGTGAGTCGCTGTCGTCGACGTTGAGCCGGATCGGCAGTGCGTCGTGTGGGTTGGCAGACATGTCGCCATGATCCGTCACCCAGGGCTCCCCGTGCACCCGCTTTCCGCAGTGCGCCGGTTGCCCAGGCCCCCGGCTCTTCCCCGCCCCGTTCCGTGGTGCGCCGGTGATGCGGGCGGAAGCCCGCGCTCCCCGGCCACGGTCGGCCACACGGCCGGTCCGGTTGCCCGGAGTTCACCGGCGGAACCTCCCCCACCACGGGTCCGCCCGGTTACTGTTGCCCATGATGGGACGTCATGGGTGGAAATCGGGGGACCGGCGGTGGCGGCTCACCGCGCTGCTCGGCGTGGGGGCGGCCGCTCTGGCGCTCGTCGTGACCCTGCTCAACACACTTCCCGGGAACGGCGGCAGCACCGCCGGCACCACGCGCGACGGCGACAAGGTGCACGGCACGCCCGCCACCCCGTCCGGGGACACCGGGCCCGACGTGGGCTGGGGCTTCACCCACACCCAGTTCAGCGCGGACGAGGGCATCAAGTCGGCCGTGGAGCGCGTCGAGGAACGTCTCGGCGAGCAGCCCCTGCCACAGATCCAGCACATCATGGGCTGGGGCGCCGACAACCCCGAACCGGTCAAGGGGCGTTACGACTTCGAGGAGATGGACCGGCGCATCGACTTCGTCCGCGCCACCGGCGGCACCCCCGTCGTCACCCTGTGCTGCGCTCCCGACTGGATGAAGGGCGGCAGGTCCGGCGCCGACAGCACCGACTGGAGTCAGGCCGCGCTGGAGACCGCGCCCGAGCCCGAGCACTTCGCGGACTACGCCGCCCTCGCCGCGACCGTCGCCAAGCGTTACCCGGACGTGCGGCACTTCATCGTCTGGAACGAGTTCAAGGGCTTCTGGAACGACAGCGAGGCCCGCTGGGACTACGAGGGGTACACCGAGCTGTACAACCTCGTCTACAGGGCCCTGAAGAAGGTCGACGAGGACATCATGGTCGGCGGGCCGTATCTCGTCATGGACAGCGTCGACCCGCGCCAGGAGCAGGACGCGTCGACGTCGTTGAAGGGGCCGTGGGGTGCCATGGACCAGCGGATCCTCGACGCGTTCGACTACTGGAACAAGAACCGGGCCGGCGCGGACTTCGTGGTGGTGGACGGGTCCAGTTACACCAAGGACGACGATCTGGTCCCCGACGAGTTCGCGGCGACCGACAAGTTCACGGCCGTGAGCGAGTGGGTGCGGGAACGCTCTGGCGGTCTGCCGCTGTGGTGGGCCGAGTACTACGTCGAACCGGCCGACGGCGACGACAACCGCCATGGCTGGTCCGAGAACCGGCGCGTTGCCGTCCAGGCCTCGGGGTTGATGGCCATGGCTAGGGGTGGGGCGACCTCCGGGTTCTACTGGAATCCGGAGGAGAAGAGCGGGGAGTGCCCCGGGTGTCTGTGGACTCCGACGGACAAGAGCGATGGTGGGCGGGAGTTGCCCATGTATGGGCTGTTGTCGCGGTTCAGCAAGGAGTTTCCGCCGGGGACGAAGTACGAGACGGTGTCTGTGGCCGCCGACGACAAGCCCAATGTGCGGGTGCTCGCCGATGACAAGGCTGTGCTTGTGGTCAATACGCTCGACCGCAAGATCAGTGCGGATGTCGATGGTGAGAAGTTCGACATGGGGGCGTACGAGACGAAGTGGCTCGAAAGGTAGTCGGGGAACCGCGGGCCGGTGGGGGCTTGTCGCGCCCACGCGGCGGAGCCGCACATCGATACGGCCCCGCGCCCCTTCAGGGCACTATGGCGCGCCCATGGTCAAGAACCTCTGCACCAATGACGCCAGCAACAGCGCCAGCAGTGGCAGGCTGAACCAGAAGCTGCCCTGGAGCCAGTGGAGTTGGCGGACACCGGGCCGCGCCGCCACCCGTACGACCTCTCGGACGCTCAGCAGCACGATCAGGGCGATCGCCGCCAGGCCGCCGACGACCGACCACGGGGTCCAGGTGACCTGGGGGCCGATCGGGCCGGGATCGGGGGCCGGAGCCGTTCCGGTCCGGTCGCGCGGGGCGAAGATCGTGGCGTCGGTGTGGGAGAAGACCCGCTCGAGGTCGTCGCGCTCGTCGAGGTTCCGGATGAGCCGGGCCCCCCAGTTCCGGGAGTAGCCGGAGTCCATCTGGAGCGAGGTGACCTGGCTGCGGTTGACGATCAGATACGAGTTGGCGCCGGCGTTCTTCAGCGCCTTGGCCAGGCCGGACACCAGGACCGGGTCGCTCGGCGCGAGCGTCGGCACGTACTCGACCTTCTCCATGTCCCGTGCGCCCCACGGCATCGCGGGCGTCACGCTGTTCACCGGGTCGTCGCTCAGCCAGAGGAGCCGTACGGTCGGGTCGTCGTGGGCGTAGACGTACTCCATGGCGGCGACCTCGCCCGGACGGACCCGCTCGAACGGCTCGTTGCCCCAGCGGGCGACCAGGAAGCCGGCCATGAGGACGAGGCCGGCCATGAGGGCGGCCAGTGGGGCGAGGTTCCTCCGGTCCTTGTCGCGTTCCTCGGCGGTGACGCCGGTGCGCGGGAACAGGGCGAGGCCCGCGAGCAGGGCGGCACCCGGCAGGGCGAACATGAAGACCCGCAGGGCCATCTCACCGCCGTACGACTGCATGCCGAAGCCCAGGAACGGTACGAAGGTCAGGACGAGCAGGGAGCGTTCGCGGTACTTGTTCGCGCGGCGGCGCCAGAAGCCGTAGCAGGCCAGCAGCATGACGGAGCCGGCGAGGGCGACGCGGGCGTACAGCACGAGCTTGTGCGTCGAACTGCCCTCGCCGATACGGCCGGATACCGAGGACGTGACGTTGCCGCCGACGCCGCCGACGCCGCCGAAGAGTTCGTCGAAGTGACCCGACCAGTACGGCTCGGCGAGGTAGCCGACCCAGACGGCGACCAGTACGGCGAAGAGGATCGGCAGGCCGCGCAGTTCGGAACGGCCGGTCAGGACGAGGGCCGCGAGGACGCCCAGCATCACGAACGGGGTGAGCTGGTGGGCGGGGACCGTCGCCGCGTACAGCGCGACGAGGACCATGAGCAGCACGGCTCGTTGGCGGCGGTCGGTGGGCTCCACCTCCGCCTCGCCCGGGCGTACCCTGCCCCACAGCATGTGCGGGGCGCGGAACCAGACCAGGAGGATCGCGACGAAGGCCAGATACAGGAGGTAGGTGAAACCCTGGGGGGAGAAGTAGTCCTGGCCCACCCAGCCGCTCAGGACGAAGATCCAGATGCCCGCCCACCTGGCCCGCCAGCCCGCCCGCATATGGCGGGCGAGGAGGAACAGCGGCGGCAGATACAGGAGTTGGATCGCCGTCGGCCACCAGCGGATGATCTCGGTGAAGTCGCTGATCCCGCAGGCCTCGGCGACGAACGCGGCCGCCGCGAAGAAGCCCGGCCAGCTCCAGCGGGCGTCCAGATCGGGTACGGCCGAGCCGGTGCGCTCGATGTAGTCGATGAAGCCCAGGTGCTGCCAGGCCGTCGCGAACCGGGGCTCGGCCTCGATCACGGCGGGCAGCGCGTGCAGCGAGAGGACGGTGGCCAGGAGCGTGATCAGCAGCAGGCCCCGGTGCTCGCGGGCCGGCCACAGCAGCGCGGCGAACACCACGGCCAGCAGGCCCGCCCCGACCAGCGTCGGCGTGGGCAGTACGGAGATCAGGCCGAGCCCGCCCATCCGGTCCAGGTCGGAGTCGTCCAGCCTCAGCGCGGGCACCCAGTAGAGCAGGAGCGCGCAGAGCAGCAGGAGGCCGAGGACCACCCCGGTGATCGTGGGGTGCGGCAGCCGTTCGCGGAGCGGCACCCGGGGCGCATCCTGGGCGGCCGGCACCGCTCGGGCCGGGGGTGTGGCCGGCTCCCGTACGGGCTCCTCCAGTTCCTCGGCCTCTGTGACGAAGACCGCCTCCCGTACGGCCTCCTCGAACGGGGTGTCCATCTCCGGGACCTCCGCCGGGCCCAGGGACGACTCCGAGCCGGGCTCGCGGACCTCCACCGGCAGGCCCGGCGAGGGTGGCAGCCCGAGCGGACGGGTCGGCCGGTCCTGGGCCCAGGCCGGCCGGTGGTCCTTGCGCGGCGACGCCGTCCCGGTGGGCGGGGTGCCGGGGCCGGGACGGACGTCCGGGCGGCGTTCCAGGTGGTCGAAGTCGAGGTGGACGCCGAGGGCGAGGGTGTCGGAGTCGAGGCGCCGGCTCCAGGCGCCGCTCTGCTTCCTCGCGGCGGACGCCACCCGGTCCAGGTCGGCGAGGTCGCCGTCCGGTGCCGCGTCCGCGGGCACCTCGGCGGGACCGGCGGCGCGCAGGATCCGGTACAGCCGGGGCGCGGCGATCAGCACGATCACCGCGAGGCTGGAGATCTCGGCGACCCCCGCCCCGGTCAGCCCCATACGGGGGAGCAGGACCAGGGTCAGCCCGAGGACCAGGGTGCACAGCAGGCCCTGCAGCCAGGCGAGTCCGGCCGTGCGGCTCTGGGCGCGCAGCACCGCGAAGTACGTCTCCATGACGACCCGCAGGACCGCGCCGATCGCGAACCAGCGCAGCAGCGGTGTCGCCGCGTCCGCGTAGGCCTGCCCGAACACGGCCAGGATCCAGGGCGCCCCGAAGAACAGCACCGCGCACACCGGCAGCATGATCCGGGCCATCCGCCGCAGCGCGGCCCGGGTGTTGGCGGCGAGGCGTGCCGGGTCGTGCGCGCCCTCGACGGTCAGCGAGGCGCCCATGTTGATGGCGAGCAGGTTGACCGTGCCACCGATGGTGGTGGTGATGTAGAAGTACGCGTTGTCGGCGGAGCCGACCTGGGCGGCGACGATCACCGGGACCAGATAGACCACCGCGAGCGAGAACAGCGAGCCGGTGTAGTCGCCCGCGAGGAAGCGGCCGATCTCCCTCAGCGACGGCGGGCGCGCGTGGTCCGCGGTGGCCTTCACGTGTTTCGGGATCAGGCGCCGGAACACCAGCCAGCCCAGCGGCAGCACGGACATCGCGATCGCCGCCACCCAGGACACGAACACACCCATGGTCGGGACCGCGGTGGCGAACAGCACAAGGAGCACCAGCTTCACCGCCGAGAACACGGTGTTGCCGACGGGCACCCACACCGCGCTGCGCAGCCCGGTGAGCACCCCGTCCTGGAGCGTCAGCACCGACCAGGCGACCACCGCGAGCACGAAGAACACGGCGCTCCGCGGATCGTGCAGAAAGCTGTACGACGACCCCCACAGGCCCAGCGTCAGCAGGAACACGCCCGCCGCGAGCGCCACGACCACCGAACTGCCCGCGTACGTGCGGAAGATCAGCCGGCCGCTGTCGCGCCCCGCGACCGGGATGAACCGGGCCAGGGCGCCCGTCAGCGTCAGCGCGGTGAGGCCGGCGAGCAGCTTCATCGCGGCGATCGCGGCGGAGCCCTGACCGACCGAGGCCTCGGTGTAGTAGCGGGCGGCGGCCAGCCAGAAGCCGAGGCCCAGCACGGCCGAGATACCGGTGTTCAGCATCAGGGCGTAGGCGTTGCGGAACAGCTGGTCGCCCCCCGCCCCCCTGCCCAGTCCGGGCAGTCGCAGCCTGCGGCCGGAGCCGGACTTCCGCTCGGTGTCCTCGGTCGTGGTGTTCCCGGCCTGCTGTGCCGTGGTGGTCGTCGTGTCAGACACGGGAACGGATGGCCTTCCGGACCTGTCGTGCTCTTCGGACCATGGCGTACCCCTTGGTCAGGGCACGGTCCCGGGCGAAGTTGCGGGCGATCGCGCGGCCCTCGACGAGCTGCTCGAACTCCTCGGTTCTGGTGGAGCGCCGCACGGTGACCCGCCGCAGCGCGTACGGGCCCTGCGCACGCCGGGCGAGCGCGTTGCCGACGGCGAGCGACTGGGCGAACCCCGACTCCCGCACCGCGACACGCACCCGGCGGCTGGAGTAGCCGTACGGGTAGGCGAACGAGACGGGCCGGGTGCCCAGTTCGTCGGCCACGATTCTCCGGCAGCGTCGCAGCTCGAACCGGAGCCGGTCGTCGTCCAGCATGTCGAGCTGCGGATGGGTGTGGCTGTGCCCGCCGATCTCCACGCCGTTGTCGGCGAGTTCGCGCACCTGGTCCCAGCCGAGCATGGTGTCGAGGGCGTCGCCGTTGTCGTACGGGCCCTTGATCCAGCCCGTGGTGACGAACAGCGAGGCCGCGAAGCCGTGCTTGGCGAGGACGGGCAGGGCGTGGCGGTGCACGCCCTCGTAGCCGTCGTCGAAGGTGATCAGTACGGGCCGGGCGGGCAGCGGGCGACCGAGACGCCAACCCGCCGCCAGACCGGCCGTGTCGACCGGTGTGAAGCCCAGGTCGTCGATGAGCGCCATCTGCTTCGCGAACGCCTCCGGGGTCACCGACAGGTCCCGGGTGGCCTCGTTCGGCGCGGCGGACACCGCGTGGTACATCAGGATCGGTACGGCTGCCGCCGCCGCTGTTTCCCTCATGACGAGCCCCCCTCGCCCCCCTTGCCGGCCGCGCCGCCCGGAATCTCGCCGACCGAGAACGTGACATCACCCCTGCGCGCCCGGACGCTCCCGACAACGTACCCCCCGGCCGCCGCCGCCACCCCCGCGACGATCGCG